>NZ_JAKJTA010000005.1:0-345635 GCF_050337555.1 Vibrio profundum | reverse complement strand
ATGATGGGCACCCAAGAAACGAAGCAGTTAAAGCGTTAAAAAATGACACGTTAACCCAATGGAAAATCGACTCTGGTTACCATGACCGCTCCCTGTCTGAGACGGCCATGTCTCGATACAAAGGACTCACTAGCGGTCAATTGAGCTTAAGGCATTACAACGCTCAAGTCGGTGAGGCACTCGCTAATGTCAAAGCCATGAACAAAGTCATAGGACTAGGTATGCCTGTTAGACACTAACGGAAGCTAAGCGTAGGTAAGATCTGTCTTCAACCTGATTTGTTCAACAACGCCGTATTATACTGCAAACTGCACGTTGTGATTATATTTAATGTGGTTAATCAAAATCGCTATAGGATTTTGAAATTAGGGAAAATTAAGGGGGGCATTGATTGTGCAAACACCTCTAGGCCAACATGTAACTTAGACACTCAGGAATGTTTATAACTCATACTTACCAGATTGTGTATAACAATAAGGCTAAGAGCAACAGGCACTTGCTCTTAGCCTTATAAGTATTCGAGAAAATAAAATCCTATTTTATTAATTAAAAAAGGTTGTCATTTAAATGTTCCGCATACGCTTTTTCAGCCTAGCTAAATCAACTGCGCTTGAGCGCACTGTCAATTTAATATGATCATAGTCGTACTCTTCTTTCGTTACGCTCATGTTTGAACGGATTTCTCCAACTATTCCGTTCGCGGTATAAGGTACCGTGATTTCCTCTTCAATCATCCCTTGCTCCGCGACACCGACGATATACTTGTGCAACTTTTTGATATCAAGTGGATCACGAGTGGAAGTCAGCATTGCATCAGGGAACTCTTCCCTCAATTCTTGCTGTTGCTCTTCGCTCAATCGGTCTGACTTGTTCAGTACCAATAATTTTTCGCTGCCTTCAACACCTACTTGTGCCAAGACATCATGGACAACATCGAGTTGTGCACGGAAAGAAGGATCCGATGCATCAACAACATATAACAGTAATGAAGCATCATGCGCTTCCGCTAATGTTGAATGAAACGAAGCAACCAAATCGTGGGGGAGCTTTTTAATAAAACCAACGGTATCTGAAACTAGAATTCGAGGTTGTGTAATTGGCTGTAGTGCACGAACAGTAGTATCGAGGGTCGCGAATAGTTTATCTTCACCAACCACTTCCGTCGCGGTTATCGCGCGCATCATTGATGATTTACCCGCATTAGTATAACCAACCAAAGCGACACAAAACCGCTCTGAACGTTGTGTACGTCGGTTCTTTAATTCACTCTGCACACTAACCAGTTCGCGTCTTAACTCTGCGATTTCATCACGAACTTTACGACGGTCTAGCTCGAATGAAGTCTCACCAGCGCCCTGACCCATTTGACGTTCGTTATCACCACTCGCCGTCTCGCGAAGTCGAGGAACTAAGTAATTTAGACGAGCAATTTCAACTTGTAAGCGTGCCGTTCTAGTACGAGCGTGGCGACTAAATATCTCAATAATGATGCCGGTACGGTCAAATACTTGCACGCCTAAATGGCTTTCGACATTACGCATTTGCGACGCGCTTAAATCGCAGTCAAATACCACTACATCAGCACAGGCTTGGGGTAGATCTTCTTCAGAAAGGTCAGAGAAATCCGTTTCATCAAAAAGCTCATCATATTCAGCTTCTTCAATTGAACCTTGATTTCCGGTTAGACGCGCAATTTCAGCAAGTTTACCCACACCTAACACATTTATCTTTTGTGTCGAACTTTGCTTTTGCGACTCGGTTCCGACCACTTTAAACCCTAGGGTTGTCACTAAACGAGCAAGTTCGGCAAGAGACTCTTTTGCTTCATCACCTTTAAATTCTGGTGTAGTAATAGAAATAAGTAAGGCGTTATTAAGTGATGCTTTTGCTGTCAGTTTCATGGTTGAATATATTTATGCACCTAAGTGCAAACCTAGTATTTAGTCTAAAGTAGTGTGATCCTACGCGTTTATTGCTCAATTTTATAGGGTAATAGATTACTAAATGCAGATATTGTCATTATTGGTTAGAAAGGTAACGGTAGTGGGTTGAAAACCAAACAAAAAATGAAATAATCCGTATCACAGCGCTGTAAGCACGTAATTCACCGTTCGGATCATCAACATTTATCGGATGTACATTGACAGAAAAGGCTAAGCCATTAATCTCTCTCGATAATAAGCCCGTCCTCCCACGCCATCCCAAGCAAGCCAATCGCACCAGTAACGTCCGAGCCCAACCAAAGTCGCAGATTTTGAGGTGCAATGAGTAGTGGCATTCTATGATGAAAAGCTAGGCACTGATTGTTAGGCTCGGTGGTGAGGGTTACAAGGTTTTGGTTTCCATCTAATGCAATTCCGGCCATATATATGGCGCTTCCACATGCTGCGCTAAACAAATATTTGTCCTTCCTACCTTTTTCAGACACCCATTCATACCAGCCAGAGCATGGGATTATCACTCGATGTTGCTCAAATGCCTCCTTAAACGTTGGCTTCTGGTACACACTTTCTGCTTGAGCGTTAATAATGGTACGTTTAGCCCAATTTGTCTTGATTCCCCATTGAAGGTTCAGTTGACTCAGCTCACCTTTATGTTGGATAACACTCGAAACATACTCCGTCGGCTTCAAATCATGGTTGGCCTCGGGTTGAAAAAGCAAACCTAACTGCTCACTGACGGCTTTGGTTAGTGGATCATCAAGTACATTGAGTCGACCACACATGCGTTCACCACCCTACTCTCATCGGCCGTCGATAGAATTGCGTTAATATTTAGAAATTATTTTCTCGAACGTCCCATCGGCACGCATGGTATCCAATGCCTCCTTCCATTTATTCATGTCAGAAACGGATATACTCTTAGACGCTGCAAAATAGATAACAGGTCTAGACAATACGTAGCCGAAATTGAGTTCATCAGGGTTGTATCCTCTAGTTTTATATACGTACTTACCGACTAATCTAGGGATAGCCCAAAGTTTAATCCGTCCTTTTCTCAGTTTTTCGACATTTTGCTCTTCGAAATTAACGGGCTCAATACTAATAAAACCCGCTTTTTTCAGCATTTCCTGAGCAGGAGTCCCACGCTGAACACCCACGGTGAGGTTGACGATATCATCCAGTTTATTAATGTTTATTTTTTTATCGATAGAGACCAGCACGTAATCATTATTGATTTCAGGAATAGGAGCGACCCACGTGAATTTTTTCTCCCTATCCGGCGTTCGAGATAAGGGAGTTATGCCAAAAAGATCTTTCCTAGAGGCCGTATTTTGAGCTCGAGCCCAAGGTAAAAACCTAAATTGGTCATTCTGGCCGACTCTGCGAGCCATCTCCCTCACCACATCGACAGAGATACCAGTTTGAACCCCATTCTCAACCATGGAATATGGAGGAATCTCTGCCGTTAGCAGAATGAGCTCTTTAGCTGAAGCGCTTACCGAAAAAATAAAAAAAATAGATAATATGATATTTTTCATTCCCACCCCTTACGCATTCCGGATACAAGCAAAGCCTATTTTCAACTAATTCTAACTAATGAACGAAGAATGCTTAATGCCGTATTTTTATATAGAGAAAACCAAGTAGAGTTTCATTCGGCATTTCTTTACCCAAATTCTAGCGTAATTTTTTATTCCGCGTTGATTTTAGATATGAAAAGTGGGTTGGTAATCTGTCGTGATAAGTCAACGCTCAAAAAAACACATAAGCAGCATCAAGATATCTCACGGGTAGATTGTGGTCACAATTTCAGGGATACCTAAATCCTAATCGACCGATTTCGTTTACTTTTAGGTAGGTAAGATCACATAAGTCCTCTCACTTTCTTTCGCTCGGTATTCCCACTTTATCAATTATCAAAATGGTGAATTAGCAAAGCTCACAATTGAGTACATTGTTAATTATAAACGTTCGCGCGCCTTATTCTAGGGCATATTAGCTCAGTATTTCTTCATACCTTCCGTTGTAGCGAATTTCTTTTAAGCCTTGCTTGAATTGGCCGATCAGAGCCTGATCTTTGGAAGAAAACATCACATCCACAATAGCACTGAATAACACCGTGTTATTAACCGAGAAGCGTTGGGTTTGATTGGGGAAATTTTTCTTCACAAGCGACCACTTGATTCGAACGATAGGGTATATATCTAAATACACGCTAATGCCTTGGGTCAAAAAGGCCGTTTTCGTGATCTGACTTAATGCAAAGCTAATTGGCGCCCTTATACGTGGCTTCAGATAATATCTGCCAACGTTTCTTCATTGCATTGACTGTTGCCTGCGAAACTCCATGAGTATTCGCATAACGGCCTTGGCATTCGATCACTTCTATCTCTGCGTTATACCGTTGAGCCATTTTCAAGTAAGGTTTCATTTCCCACAACCGAACAAAGGTATTGGATACGACGACACTTCTACCTTGTTGTAACGATTGCTTAGCAGAATGTTGGCACCACGAGTGCGCTTGTTTAAGTCGAGTCGCATCGAACTGATATTCGCCATCATCATTCACAAAATACATATCTGCTTCAAAGTGATCGGCGCTGTACGTTTTGGCAAGGGTGGTTTTTCCCGATCCCGGTAAACCTCGAACCAAGGTTAATGTTAACGTCATAGAACCCGCTATAGTTAAGTGAATAGACAATGTTAAGAAAAATCAGCGTGTTTGACTATCGACTTTTTATTGTTATTCGGTTAAGTTTAGAAGTATAGACGTCCACAAGCATAGGGAGCCCGCTGTGCCGATCAAAATTCCTGACCTGTTACCTGCCTCAGACATACTAAGACAAGAAAACATCTTTGTGATGTCTGAATCACGAGCCTCTAGCCAAGAAATTCGACCTCTCAAGGTACTAATTCTAAATCTAATGCCACTAAAAATAGAAACTGAAACTCAGTTTCTTCGTCTACTATCCAACAGCCCTTTACAAGTGGACGTTGAACTTCTTCGAATCGATAACAGAGACAGCAAAAACACCCCTTCTGAACATTTAGATAACTTTTATCGACAATTCGACGCAGTAAGGACTAAAAACTACGATGGATTGATCATTACGGGTGCCCCACTTGGCTTAGTGCAATTTGAAGATGTTATTTACTGGGAACACCTTCAAGCAGTCATGACTTGGGCCCGTGACCACGTCACTTCTACCTTGTATGTTTGTTGGGCAGCACAAGCCGCACTGAAATTATTATACGACCTACCTAAAAAAACTAGGGACAATAAACTATCCGGCGTATACCAACACGAAATACACCAACCGTTCCACCCGATACTCCGAGGTTTCGACGATACCTTTCTAGCGCCGCATTCGCGCTACGCAGACTTTGCACCAAGTTTTATTAGCAGCAATACTGACCTAGATATTTTAGCAACGTCGGATGTGGCCGGTGTTTATCTCGCATCAACCAAAGATAAAAGAAATGTATTTGTGACTGGCCACCCTGAATATAACGCCCTGACCTTGCATCAAGAATATACTCGCGACCTTGCAGAAGGGTTGGATCCTGTTATTCCGATAAATTACTACCCAAACAATGACCCCAACAGTGCACCGAAGGCCAGTTGGCGGAGCCACGGGCATTTACTATTTTCAAACTGGCTAAATTACTGCGTTTATCAACAAACACCTTACGATTTGGCGCATTTTCGTGAGTCCGCATTTACCAATCAAGAATAAGATCACCTTTTAAGAAAAGTGAAAGTATTAAGGCGAGCAAAAAAACGCCTCACCAATCGAGATAATGCTACCGATGGTGTCTAATCCTACAGCAACTATTTACTATTGATGCTCTGCCACCATTTGGAGAGCATCATGCAAAAATTGTTTACCTACGCTGTCATATTTCTTTTGTCAGCCTGTAGTCAGCGGCCTCTCCCTGCACAAAATCACTCTCCCCCAACTTCAAGTAAAGCGTTGGCGGAATCAAGAGTAAAACTAGGGTTAGCGTACCTAAAAAAAGGTCAATTCCTTAAAGCTCGAGAAAATTTATGGAAAGCGAATGAATACGATCCTACTTCACTCTATGTCCAGCTTGCGCGAGCGCATTATTTCGAATTGGTTGGAAATTTAAACCAAGCCGATAGTACTTATCGAACAGCATTAGCCCAGAAGCCCAATAATGGCCACGTTCTCAACAACTATGGCACCTTTTTGTGCAAGCAAGATCAGTATGTTCTCGCCAATCAATACTTAAAGTCGGCCATAAAACAACCCGGTTTTTTACTCATCGCTGCAGGCTATGAGAACGCTGCTTTGTGCGCACTGAAAGCTGGTGATAAAAGCAGCGCCAAAATAGATTTCTCTCAGGCTTTAATTCACGACCCCAGCCGGCTTACTTCTTTGGTGAATCTCGCTCGGCTTGATTTCGAGCAAAACGAAACCTTACAAGCCGAAAGTTTACTTGTTACTTATCATCAAAATTACGGATTTAAGCGGCCGACACTGCAACTGCTCATTGAAGTTGAGCGAGCCCTAGCGCACCCGATACTGGTAGAAAAGTACACCAAGTTACTTGTGACGATGCACGACGAGCGTAGCTAAAATTAATCGCCTCTTTTATTACGACCTTTGTTCTTATAGTTCAGCTTTTTATGTTCCAAATACACAATACGAATGAGCATAGCAATGCCAACTATCGCTGCGATTGAAAAACACACTAGTAAAATTTCACAGAACCATTGAGGCTCACAAGGCATATAAATTTCAATTTGCATCTAATACCCTGCTCACACACGTCACCTCGAATTCACTGTCGATACCGTTAGATATCAACCTAGCCTTTCTGCCACCACTGCTTACGCTGGTTTTTATCGTGAAAAGTCCAAGCCACAAAGCGGCTCTTTTTATTGCCTTGTGCCATATTCACAACCTGAACTTCTTGCGCAGATAATTTTTCTAGCTGCTTACACAACCATTTTACGTTGTCTTTTTTGGAGACCAAAGTTGAAAACCACAGTACTTGCTGCGAAAACTCAAGGCTTTCGCGAGCCATATTCTTAATAAATGTTTCTTCTCCGCCGGGGCACCATAACTCGGCTTTCTGTCCGCCAAAATTCAGCGGTGCAGATCCAGATGGCTTTTTAGGTATATGAAGTGAAGATCCGCCACGTTTTACTTTATTTTCTGCCAAATTATTTAGCTTTCGCTGCGTACCAGATTGCGCTTCCTGCAAAGACTTGTGAAACGGCGGATTGCACATAGTCACATGATATTTCTCACCACCTTGTACCACACCGCGGAAAAAATGTGCTGAGTTCGTTTGCAAGCGAGCCGACACTTTACTTTTCAGCCCAGCATTATTTTCAATAATATCAGATAGGTTAGTCATCGAGACTGGGTCAATATCACTAGCAGTAAAACTCCAATCATATTCAATCGCACCAATAATGGGATAAATACCGTTGGCACCAGTACCGATGTCTAACGCTGACACTTGTGATAGCGTTACGCATCCATCTTGTTTGATTAGTTCGGCAAGGCGATGAACGTAGTCGGCACGACCGGGGATCGGAGGACACAAAAACCCTTCAGGGATATCCCAATATTTGATCTGATAGTGGTGAGCGAGTAAGGCGCGATTGAGCATTTTTACCGCGTCAGGATCAGAAAAATTAATCGTTTTTCCGCCCTTTAGTCCGGGAATTACATGGCTTTGTAATTCCGGTAAGGTTGCCGTCAAGGCAGAAAAATCATAACGGCCTGTATGTTTATTGCGCTTGTGTAACCCATCCTGACTCGGCACCTTTTTGATGACCGTGTTAGATTTAAGGGCTTTGGAATCACTAGGCACTGCTTGTTGTTTCTGGTCGCGAGAAGACACTGTTTTTTTCATCGTAATTACAAAGTAAATAAGGTGGTGTTAATAGCACGCTAATGGCTATCAAGGCATCACTAGATTATAGACAAACAAAAGCCCCACCTCATGAGGTGGGGCTTAGAGCAAATTAATCGTTATAATTAATCGCGCAGTGCTGCGCCAAATTGCTCTGACAGTTTAGCGACAATAGCGTCAACCGAACTTGAGATGTCCGCTTCTTCTAGAGTACGTTCTACCGATTGTAGTGACAATGCAATAGCTAAACTCTTCTTGCCTTCTTCCACGCCTTTACCAACGTAAACGTCGAATAACTTCGCATCTTTCAAGAACTCGCCGCCATTTGCTAAGCAAGCTGCAACCACTTTACCTGATGCAACTGCGTCATCAACAACAATAGCAATATCACGACGGTTCGATGGGAACTTAGACAATACCACGGCTTCTGGGATAACTTTGCTATCGATCGCAGACCACTCGATTTCAAACACAACAGTACGACCATTAAGGCCAAACTTGCGCTCAAGCTCAGGGTGAACCGTACCAATAACGCCCACTTTTTTGCCTTCAACAATGATTGCTGCTGATTGGCCCGGGTGAAGCGCTGGGTTTTGCTGCTTATCTTCTACAGAAAGAGCGGCAAATGAATAAGCTTTTTCGTTCGCAGACAGTTCCAGTACAGCTTCGAGGTCACCTTTCAGGTCGAAGAAATCAACCGTATTAGTAGCAATGTCCCAGTGCTCTTCGCTGCGAGTACCAGCAATCACACCAGCAAGCATTGGCTCTTGGCGCATGCCATTTTCCGCAGATTCACATGGAATAAAACGTAGGCCATATTCGAACAAACGAACACGTGGTTGCTGACGCTTTTGGTTATGAACTACCGTGTTTAGCAAACCTTGGATAAGGCCAAGGCGCATTGCTGACATATCCGCTGAAATTGGGAAAGGTAGAACAAGAGGTTCCAAGTTTGGAACAACCAGTTTCTGTTGCTCTGGCTCAACGAAACTATAAGTGATCGCTTCTTGGAAACCGCGGTCAACCAGTAGATTACGCACACGCTTTAGAGGGATATCCGCTTCTACGTGATCTTGCATCTTAAGCGCAGCCGCTGGGCTTTGATTAGGTATGTTATCGTAACCATAGATACGACCCACTTCTTCAATCAAATCCTGCTCAATTGCGATATCAAAACGCCATGTTGGTGCCGTTGCCGTCCAACCCGCTTCGCTTGCTTCAACCGTTAAACCTAAACGCTCTAATATCTCAACTACGTCTGCATCTGCAATATGGTGACCTAATAGGTTATCTAGCTTAGTGCGGCGTAGTGCAACTGTGTTCGCTTTTGGCAGCTCAGCATCAGATTCAACAGTAACCACTGGAGCAACTTCGCCGCCACAGATGTTAACAAGAAGTTCTGTTGCACGCTCCATTGCGCTCGCTTGAAGTGCATAATCCACACCACGTTCAAAACGCATTGATGAGTCAGTATGTAAGCCGTAGTTACGAGCACGTCCACGAATGTGGTCAGGTGCAAAGAATGCACACTCAAGTAGAACGTCTTTGGTTGCTGATGTTACACCAGACTCTTCACCACCAAAGATACCTGCAATCGCAAGGGCTTTGTTTTGGTCCGCAACGACTAACGTGTCGTCGTTTAGTTCAACTTCATTGCCGTCTAGTAGAGTCAGCTTTTCGCCTTGCTCTGCCATACGTACCACAATGCCACCGTCGATCTTCGCTAGATCGAATGCATGCATTGGTTGGCCTTGCTCAAGTAGCACGTAGTTGGTGATATCAACCACTGGATCGATAGAGCGAATACCACAACGACGCAATTTTTCTTGCATCCATAATGGTGTTTCAGCTTGAACGTTCACGTTTATAACAACGCGACCAAGGTAACGTGGGCATGCAGCTGACGCGTTTACTTCTATAGTAACCGTATCATCGATTGCAGGTGCAACAGGAGTCACGGTTGGCTCTGTTACGTCAGCGCGGTTAAGAACGCCCACTTCACGAGCAAGACCACGAATGCTGAAACAGTCTGCGCGGTTTGCTGTTAGGTCTACATCGACAGTAACGTCATTCAGCGCAAGGAACTCACGGAAATCAGTACCCACGACAGCGTCTGTCGCAAGTTCCATGATTCCATCAGTTTCCACGTCAATACCTAGCTCAGTGAATGAACAAAGCATGCCGTGCGATGGCTGGCCACGTAGTTTGGCTTTTTTAATTTTGAAATCGCCTGGCAATACAGCGCCAACAGTAGCAACCGCAACTTTTATCCCTTGGCGACAGTTTGATGCGCCGCAAACGATATCAAGAAGTTCTTCTTCACCAACGTCAATTTTTGTCACGCGAAGTTTGTCGGCATCTGGGTGCTGATCACACTCAACAACATGACCAACTTTAACGCCAGTGAAAGAGCCAGCAACAGGTAGAACGTCATCTACCTCTAAACCAGCCATAGTAATTTGGTGAGTAAGCTCGTCAATCGTAACCGCAGGGTTTACCCACTCACGAAGCCATGATTCGCTGAATTTCATAGTGATAAATCCTCTGGATTACTTAAATTGTTTTAGGAAACGAAGGTCGTTCTCGAAGAACGCGCGCAAATCGTTCACGCCATAACGAAGCATAGTCAAACGCTCTACACCCATGCCGAATGCAAAACCAGAGTATTTTTCAGGATCGATGCCAACGCTACGTAGTACGTTCGGGTGAACCATACCGCAGCCTAGAACCTCAAGCCATTTGCCGTTTTTGCCTTTTACGTCAACTTCTGCAGAAGGTTCTGTAAATGGGAAGTAAGACGGACGGAAACGCACTTCCACTTCTTCTTCAAAGAAGTTACATAAGAAATCGTGCAAAATGCCTTTTAGCTGAGCAAAGTTCACGTTCTCATCAACGAGCATACCTTCCACTTGGTGGAACATTGGCGTATGAGTTTGATCGTAATCGTTACGATATACGCGGCCCGGTGCAATGAAACGGAACGGCGGTTTGCCGTTTTCCATGGTACGGATCTGCACACCAGAGGTGTGAGTACGCAGCATAAGATCAGGGTTAAAGAAGAAAGTATCGTGATCAGTACGCGCAGGGTGATCGTCAGCGATGTTCAATGCATCAAAATTATGGAATGCATCTTCGATTTCTGGGCCTGATTCGGTGTGAAAACCTAGCTCACCAAAGAATTGTTCAATACGTTCAACCGTGCGAGTTACTGGGTGAAGGCCACCGTTTTCGATGCGACGACCTGGCAGAGTCACGTCAATAGTCTCTGCAGCCAGCTTGGTTTCAAGCTCAGCACGTTGCAACGCATCTTTGCGCGCTGCGATAGCTTGCTGAACCACGCCTTTCGCTTTGTTGATCTCTTGACCAGCACTGCGGCGCTCTTCTGGTGGAAGTTTACCTAAGCTTTGTAGTTGAGCCGTTAGCTCGCCTTTTTTACCTAAGTATTGAACACGCACTTCATCAAGTGCGACAAGCGAATCAGCAGCGTCGATCGCCGTGCTCGCGTTAGCAATGATCTCTTCTAGATGTTGCATTATTTCCTCATCTACCTGTCGGCAGTGTCGTAAAGTTAACTTTACGTAATGGTGGCTATAGTAAATAGCTGTACATAGTAGCGAAACCCGTAAGTAAAGCCAACCCGAATTAGGTTCAGGTGCTGCCTTATTACCCGAATACAGCCAAGACGCCCCAACCCACTTTATTGCACGCTCAGCTCCCAACGACTAACTGTGGCCACCGTCCTTCAATTTCGCCTTCATTACCAATTAAACTCACATAAAGCAAAGGCTTGAATTCACCATATTCAACCACAACATTATCTTCAGAGCATGAATATATTTATAAAACAAATACTCAGGTGCTCTTCGCACCGTGAGCACAAAAAATTCAGCGTAAAATCAAGTCAATGAAGGAACACAGATAATGGAAGTAACAATCTCACCGATCACACCCTCTTATGACGAACAAGTTCGACAAATCATACAATCAGTCGGCGAGGAATTCGGCGCGGTTGGAGAGGGTTTTGGCCCTGGTGATGCAGAAGTGCTCAACATGAGCCAGCACTACACTGAAGACAGGAAAAGTCTCTACCTGCTAGCCACACTTGATAATGAGGTTGTCGGCGGCTGTGGCATTGCGCCATTCAGTCTCGATTCAGCCCCAGACCACGAGCAATCCAATCTATGCGAGCTCAAAAAACTTTTTCTACTTCCCAAAGCCAGAGGATTAGGTTTAGGCAAGCAGCTGACACTTGCATGCCTCGACTACGCTCAGTCACATGGTTACTCTCGCTGCTACTTGGATACACTTTCCAGCATGCAAAGCGCAGTCTCTCTATATAAAAGCTTGGGTTTCGAACATTTAGATGCTCCGCTAGAAGGAACCATCCATAGCAAATGTGATGTTTGGATGATCAAAGAACTCTAAGTTTAGTGTGAAGGTAACGCATGCTAGTGACGACTGGTATGCGGACAATAAAGTAGTTCTAGCTGGTAAGATTTATGACTGAGCCGTACCAAGTAGTGCGTACACTATCTTTGGACAGAACTTGTTTACGACCATTACATAGAGAAGGCGGCTTCAGATTAGAAAAAGTATTGATTTCAGAACTGCTCACGCCGTTACGAAATTCGGAGATAAATGAGCTAAGAAGAGTCGCTGGATAATTTGGTCACACCCTCGAAGAGCTTAAGTAGCTGCCTAAGCTGTTAGATGAGCTCGATGCCCTGCCTACTTTCCTTAATTCCTGATAAATTCGGGCACAGACTCTTCACCTTAGCCAACTAGTTATACGAAATATCCCTGAAACTAAAGGGAAGGTCAAGGGCCGAACCCTATCAGGAGCGCTATATAAAAAGAGTTTAGAGGTTAGTAACCACTTAACCCTTTCTCTGAGCAGTCCAAAAAAAAACCACGCGGATATTAATGCTGCCATCAATATCGGGGGCAAACACTTGTGGCTCATTTCGAATAAATGAAAGTTCAAAAAGAACTTACCCGAGGAACTGAAATTCAATAACTGGCAATCTGCTAACTTGGTAATGGACTAACTGGATACGGCAGTTAGTTGTCGTGGCTAGCAAACATAATCCTGCCGACGCGATCACATCGAGAATCTCTGACTCAGATTAAGTGACAACAAGCTTACGCTGTTCACAGAATTCATAGGGCGAATAGGACCATTCCCACCTCTGCATTTTCTCTAGTCCTAAGTGACGAATTCAATACCGAAACATTCACGAGATTCAAACTCGTTGCCGTTTATTTGTCAATTAGCCTTTATGATGGAAGTTTCTATTTTTAGAAAGAGTACTAAAAATTTAACTAACCCTATTGTGTTCAATGAATTTTATATGCCATGTTGAGTCGCTCGAATCGCAACCGAATGAACCATAAATCATATAAGGATTATTAAAATGAATAAAAAAATTCAGGAAAGTCACGACAAAAAAGTATTGGACACCAAGAAAATCTTTTCTTTGACTCGAAAAAGCACACCTTGTCTAAAGGATGTGAATAACTAAATCAATTAAGCCCCTTAATACTAGGGGCTTTTCTTTGTGATTTTTCGAAGGATGATTATATTGAAGTTTAAAGAGATAGTGCCAGCAATCCCTTGTGTTAATGTTCTTGATTTAGGCGTTCGTCACTCGGAGGGTGAACAGTCCGGATATGAGTTGCTGGATCAATTCGAAATGGTAGGAATTGATTTCGGAGAGAGCGAATCGACATCTGGCCATCTACATATAAAAGAAGCCATCGGTGATGGAAATAACAAGACACTATATGAATGCCAATTAAAAACGTGTTCTTCATTATACAAGCCCAATATTGACTTACTACAACACTACAACCAGCTCGCTGAGTGGCTTCAAGTAACACATACTGAAGAGATACAGACCAAGAAGCTCAATGATATTGAGCTACCATTTTTGCCTGACTATATTAAATCCGATCTTCAGGGCTCTGACTTATGGGCTTTTCAGCATGGAACTAGGTATACCAAAGAAGCCATCGTTATCGAAGTAGAAGTAGAGTTTATCGAGCAGTATGAAGATCAGCCGCTTTTTTCGGACATTCACAATACTCTTAGGAAACAAGGATTCTTTTTTCACACATTCACAGGGTATGGTTCACGTTTACTAAAGCCGATGTACAACGATTTCGATCCCTTTTGTGCTTCGAATCAATGGATGTGGTCTCATGCTGTATTTGTAAAAAATATTTTCTCAGATCACAGCACGCTTAGCATACCGCCAGAGCAGTGGTTAAAATTAGCGACAATTATGCATGATATTTATCAGTCTTATGATCTGGTCGCGTTTTGTTTAAAGAGATTTGACGCTCTTGCTGGCTGCTCTTATGCTGATAAATACATTAAAGTAACCCAATCATGCATAGAAAATTAGATTTTTACTTCTTCTTCGTGGCTCAGGGGCTATCTGTCGTCTCCTTTCGATTCTTTCAGATTGTCATGGCTTGGGCACTACTACAAGGTCGAGACTCGGGCTATGTGTTGGGAATGATGATTACTCTTTCTTGGGGAGTAAATTTAATATCTTTCCCATTTGCTGGGTACTTTTTAGATAAGTTCCATAAAGCGATCATACTTATTTTCTCTACGTTCGTATCTACCTTATCCATCTTGGCGTTTTATTTTAACTTTACGGAATGGGGGAATAGTTTAACCATTGGCGTCATTTCAATCAGCTTGTTGGCGTTCTCAAATGCCATATTTTCATCAGCACCGAACTCAATTATTCCTTTGATTTCAAATCAGTCTGACGTTTCCAATAGAATTGGCTACTTATCGACATTGAACTCGTTACAACCCATACTGGGCGCGATATTAGGTGGAGCGGCTATCTCCATTGTGGGAGTTAACCACTCGTTCATTCTTATTTTGGGTATGTTCGTCGTTTCTATGCTGTCGATTATCCCTATGTTTTTGAACGCATCGTTGACGCCACAAGACGAGCATAATGTTGATCTGAAGAATGACAATGTTTTTCGCGGCTTTTCTGTTATTTGTAAATTGCCTCCAGAGCGAACATTGTGTTTAAAAAGCATGGTAATTAATTCTACCCTCACCCCTTTAGTGGCAATCATCATTCCTGTCTATATTAAATTGGTGATGGAGAAATCAGTGGTCTACTTTTCTGTCGCGGAAGGGCTATTTGGTGGAGGAATGCTAATTGGCAGCTTTTTAGCGATTTATTGGAGGAAAAAATCAGTACATCGTCTAACGATGACAGTATCAAGCATCATTATTACGGGGATCTGTGTTGCTCTATTTGCTTTGTTGCCGGATATCTCCTACAAGTACGTGGCGATATTCGTTATTGGGGTATGCCTTTCTATCGACAACGTTGCTTGCAATTCATTGAGGGCGCTGGCTACCCCGAACTACATCCGAGGCAGATTGGAATCAACAGTGTTTTTCTTTGCTGTTCTTAGTATTCCCGCGGGGAGTTACGTCTTTAGTAAATTCACATTGCCAGACACACTATCACTGCTTAACCCAGCCATTGTATTTATGGGGGGCGTGATAGTCCTATCTTCTTTACTTGTCCTCTTATCCAAAAATACCAGGCGTGCATTAAAGACAAACGACTCTGATCTAGATGGTTTTTACGAAAAAAATTATTTAAAGGAAGCCAAATGAACAAAAAATATTCATTAGATTTTGACGTTATTGATTGGTCAAAACCCAACCCACAAGAGGTAAAGGCACTAGTTAACATCAATAGTGATGAGGTTTTGGATAGCCTGTGTTACATGGCTGACTATTTAGATGTTCCTAATGGGCTTCTGGACTTCCTTGTACAGGACAACGTTCGAGAATCTATCTCATATTGTAGGCCACAGCTGTACTCAGTTCATGAAAAAATCAAGCTTGATATTGAACACTTAGATAAGAGAAAAGCCGAAAATATACTCGAAAGCTTTGTTATTGAAGTGATTGAGAAATCAAAGTCAAAAAACCAATGTCGAATCAATCCGTATGGCTCTGGATACCATAAGGACATCCATGACATGATGTTTTCTATCAGGGAAAAAGATAATTTTGAATCTTACAACGGTATCTACCAAGGAGTGAAATCTAAAATTTTCGCGCCCAATGTGAGTGATGTCATGCAGACTTTCAATTGCATTAACAAGATATTTTCAATAATGGAAGAGTTGAATAATGCCCATAAGAAGGAAATTGATACATTAATCAGTGATATCATATTGATAGACTCCAACGGTATCAATGCTGGTACATCGTTTAATCTTTCTGGAGCGATGTACTTAAGGGTGTTAGCCTCTGATACTGAGCACTATAGTCGAATGATCGAGCACATATCGCATGAAGCGGCTCACAGCCTTTTATACCAATTGTGGATTCAGAAAAAAATCATCAGCGATGATGACGGTACTTACTACACCCCTTTCCGCCTTGATCATCGGCCACTCAGTGGCGTCTATCACGCCATGTTTGTTCTGGCTAGAACCATATACACATTCAACTACTTCTTTGATTCAGATAGTCTTGATTTTAGCATCAATGATATCAGTAGCCACTATAATGAGGCTAATAATCATTTGAGCTTTAACGACAAGTTCTTCAAGACTGTTAAAGTGTTAAATGAGTCACAGAAGTTGACTGATTTTGGTAGAAAAATCATGGACGATTGTATTAATCTAGTCTTCAGTTGCCAACATAAAATATAAGGCTGATATACCATGAATGAACAAACTGAAAAGAAAGAAGAAAATAGCGATAACAGCAATGAAATCCGCATTGACCCATTGCTAAAGCATCGACAAATTTTTCTTTTTGGGGAAATTAACCAGGACCAGGCCGAAAGTACATGTCGAAAATTGGCTTATTTAGATCAGGAGAATCATGATCCGATTACGTTGTTTATTAACTCCCAAGGTGGCCATGTTGAAGCTGGCGATTCTATCCATGACTTTATTAAATTTATAAAGTCAGAGGTGTTGGTTATCGGCTCAGGATATGTAGCCAGTGCAGGAACCCATATTTATCTTTCTGCTAAAAAAGAAAATCGCTTCTCTCTTCCAAATACTCGATTCATGATCCATCAACCATCAGGTGGAGGCAGAGGATCAGCGTCAGACCTCCAAATTCAGATGCAGCAGATTATGGAAATGAAAGAAAGGATAGCAAGAATTACCTCTGAAGCTACAGGGCAGCAGATCGAGAAAGTTAGGAAAGATATGAACAGAGACTTTTGGCTGACTGCTGAAGAGGCTCTTGAGTATGGAATTGTCGGTAAAATTATTGCCTCTAGAACAGCATTGGATTAATGCAGGCTTGAGTCAATCATATTTCATTGTTAGCCGTCGTAATGACGGCTTTTTGGTCAAAGCCGTTGACATGAAAATCTTGATCTAACCGGTTGAAGTGTCGGAAGACAATAATTATAAATACTTTGTTACATGTAACATCTGGTGAGTAACTGAATTCATTGATTTTTTAAGAAGTTGCACTTTTCTTGGACAAAAGCTGTTTACGATTAGCTTCAGACGCAAGCACTCTTGGATTAGAAAAATTAGGGAAGACTACACCTATAGGCGCAGTTTCTGGGGTTAAATAGTGATGGCCTCAAATTCTTATTCAATTAATTTAAGGTGTGATAGCTTTTCAAGAAACTTATCGATATTCGCTCGCATTGCTCCTATGTTTCTAGCCATTGTATCTTCCTGACTACCGACTTGCAGGTCGTAGGTAGCGACCTTTAATGTGGCACCGCGAGGTAGGGAGGATTTCGACTTTATTTTTTCATCGAAAATGATTTTACCTGTTCTTCTGTCTACCAATATGTACCTAGCGTCTACATACACATAGTTATCGAACAACGGGATTGTAGTATGGATTTTCGATGTTAATTCATACTCTGCCTTGTTTCTTTTCGCTAATAATCTGGATGATGCAAGAGAGTGTTGCATCTCCGTTTTAAATTCCTCATCACTGACGTCAGTAAACCCCACCCCGTGGGTTTTCTGGCCGCCAATCACTTTCCCCACCTCAATAGAGTTAGATAATTCCCCAGAGAAATCAGAGTTTTTGAACACTTCTAACTCAGGTGGCTTTGCGGGCTCTTCGATCCCGTAAACCTTTCTCTGAAGAGTATTCCCGAAAGTAGCGTCGAATGGCGTTGTTGCCCAAATCGATTGAACCTTTTTTTATCCTTACGATCTGATCTTTTGAGAATGATTGTTGGGATACAAAAATGGGTAAGTCGAAAGCTAAAATCACGAACTGGAGAGCATACAACCAAGCACTCTGTCAGCGTGGCGGGGTTACTTTTTGGATTGACGATTCAGCGGTGAAAGCCTGAAAATGTATGACCCATCACGGCAAGCGAGGTCGAGGGTTTCAATACACCGACACGGCGATTGAAACCGCCCTAATGATAAAAGGTATCTTCTCTCTCCCGCTTCGTGCTCTTCAAGGCTTCATCGATTCGATCTTTAAGCTGATGGATGTGCCGCTCACTTCCCCTGATTACACTTGCATTAGCAAGCGCTCCAAGACAGTTCAGGTTCAGTACCGCAATAAATCTCGTGGCAGTATTCGTCATATCGCGATTGATTCTACAGGCCTTAAGGTGTTTGGTGAGGGGGAGTGGAAAGTTAAAAAGCATGGCAATGAAAAGCGGAGAACTTGGCGTAAATTGCACCTTGCTGTTGATGTGGATACCCATGAAGTTATCTGTGCTGAAGTCAGTCTCGTCAATGTCGGAGACAGTGAAGTGTTGCCCACACTCCTCAACCCTCTTCGAAGAAAGGTGCAGGCGGTATCGGGTGACGGAGCGTACGACACAAAGGAGTGCCATAACGTGTTGCAACAAAAAGGGATAACGTCATTAATACCCCCACGTAAAAATGCGGCCTTTTGGGATGATGGGCACCCAAGAAACGAAGCGGTTAAAGCGTTAAAAAATGACACGTTAACCCAATGGAAAATCGACTCTGGTTACCATGACCGCTCCCTGTCTGAGACGGCGATGTCTCGATACAAAGGACTCACTAGCGGTCAATTGAGCTTAAGGCATTACAACGCTCAAGTCGGTGAGGCACTCGCTAATGTCAAAGCCATGAACAAAGTCATAGGACTAGGTATGCCTGTTAGACACTAACGGAAGCGGAGCATAGGTAAGATCTGCCTTCAACCTGATTTGTTCAACAACGCCGCGTCGAATACTTGTGCACACCCAGAAAGCGTTGATAGTGCGATAATTATTGCTGTAGGCTTAATTAGTTTCATTTTAACCATGAGAAAATAAAAAACATTGTTCATTATAATGATTGGTGCCTAGATTGGCGATGCCTTAATCGTATCGGATTGGGTCATGACGCCACGAGTAAAGTGGGTGAGATCTACCCGGTGGTATGCCACGACATCCATGAGCTACGCCAATATCAGTAACATGCTGGCTGAACGCGGTATTTCCGTCCATCGTACAACCATTTATCGATGGTTTATCCAATATGCACCTGAAATGAGAAAGTGCCTTCGCACGCTATCAGTTCATCAATCATGATACTTCATGGCAAATGGATGAAACTTACGTCACAGTGAAAGGTAAGCAGCGGCATCTTTACTGAGCCATCAACAAATCCAATTCAGAAAAGTAAAAGCGCGCCCTCTCATACATTTACGTGAGGCAACAGGACATAGACGACACACTATAATGCCCAGATGAGCCTCTTATTATTTATGCACTGAGTCAGTTTTCGGCGCTCACCGTACGGCTTGAGGGGTTATGATGAAATCGTCGGGAGCCCTCAGGTTTTATTCAGTGTGGGCAAACTTTGCAACGTAGCCAGGAAATTGGCTCTACTAAAAGGCATACCTAATGGAGTAAACAATTGCGTTTTGGTTTCCAACGAAACCGAGTTTATTATATGAGTAACGATATTTTATTCCCAAAGAGAACTTTTCAGTTGTCAACCACCACAAACCCATAGCCCCATTCAATGAACCTTTGTCTTCCTCATTCGCAACCGCTAGGTATTCTTGTTTACGCAGAAATTCTGTTTCGTGCCAAGCCGCTAATCGAAACTTTTGTTGATACGCGCTGAACGTGTATGTACCGGTTAAACCCGCAACATAGCCATTGAACCCGGTATAGTTGTTGCCAAATCGGTTGAGTGTCGTATGTAAAGGGCCAATCCAAGGGTATAGAAACCACTTTTCTTCCCCCAAACGATAGGCAAGTCCACCAACAGTATTCGAGGTCGAAATATTGGGCTGGTCTTTGGCAAACTGTTGAGCATAAAAGCGTAATTCACCTAGTCCGAGTTTGTAATACAACTTGGGTTTGTAAGACGTCGCCCAAGTTTCGGAAGATCGATTAATTTTTTGCACCTGATAAAATCCATATAACTCTCCCCAATCAAAGTTAGCCCCCCCTTCAACTTGCGGGAACAAATAGTTTTCTTGAAATGAGACTCTGTCTCGAGTTCCTTTTGACCAGTCTAAATAGTTAATGCTGATATTAGCCCAGCCGAATAAGTACTTACTATAAGCTTTACTCGGTAGGCAGATAACTAATAACGCTGAAAGTAGTATGTTAAGGTTCTTCATCGTGTGCTTGTTATGATCCCTATCCTCAAATAGAACTATAGTCCAACGATCCAGGAGTGCTCGCTTACAGCTCAGCTGCTGGCTAAATGAGTCATCTTTTGGGGTTAGAGTGTGCTCTCTACTACATGGGATTAAATTGCGATGCCTTTGAAGTAAAGGCTACTTGTCCTCACTTTGCCTCTGTCAGGAAACTTAGGCGGAATCAGAGGTCAATCCTCGTTATATCATTTACTTTTATTTTAAACCGGGCTTCGCCGCTTGGTAATATAGACCTGTTGAACCCATATCAGGTTTTCTCACTGGTTTTGAGAGTAGAAGCAGAACTGGAAAGTTGCACGCCTAAATATGGAGTTATAACTACATCAAGATCTTGGATTCACGATACAAAGCCGGATCAATTTAGGTGAAACCACTTTTCTGACATGGGTTCAGTCACACTTTCCCAGAAAGGGGATAGCAACATTATTTGGGTATATATCGAGTGATAATTGAATCTAAAGTCCCATCATTCTTAATTGCTGCGAAGGTTTCATTGACTTTTTCATATTGTTCAGAAAGGTTACTCCTCTTGGAAATCGCGAGCATGATGCTTATATCTGTAGTTAGGTAGCCCAAAAAAGAGATATCCTGAGGCAGAACATCCTTGTTCATAAGAATGAAATCCTCCTGTATTGCGACGTATTTTACCCTTCCTTTTTTAAGCAGGTTGAGGAGCTGCATATTGCTGTTAGCATTGAACTCTTCAATATTTTTTTGCTCAACAGCTTTAGCAAAGTCACTCGATAGGTAGTAACCGCGTCTTTTTCCAATTGTTTTCCCATATAAATCACTAATACTCTGGTAGGTAAATCGGTTTGGCTGTTTACCGTAAAGGGCTACTTTTAATCCATACACGGGCGAGTCGAGAAACCTGACATGTTTAGCTCGTTCTTGACTATAAACCAGATTGCCAATGTCAGAAGTGCCATCAAAAAGGAGAAGCGATACACGTTTGACTGGAACGAGTTTGACTTCCAACAAGGTATCCATTCGAACAGCGATCTCTTTGTAAATATCAACTAAAATACCGCTCGGTTGACCATTGGCTCCAGCATAGCAAAAAGGCGGGGTGTGTTCTGAACAAACAGCGGTTATCTTCTTCTCTTCCCCATTTACGGAAGGGGAAATTAGAAAAAACATGGTCACACTATATGCAATAAGTAACCTCATTCGTATTACCTTCTAATCGATAATTGAGAAATTCAAGTTTCCAAAATATACGCTTTTATGCATGAAGCATTGATATAGTCTAGGTCAATTACCAACAGATGGGTGCCATCCTGCGGTTATCGCAGTCTAGATGAGAGAATCGTTGGTTATAATCATTAGATACTGCAGCCAAATCAGACCACATCACTACAATTCACATTAAACCATAATAGGACCTCCCGAGATTATGATAGCCTACCTCAGGTTATTACTTTTATGAGGGTAAAATTGCCCTCTAACCACATAGCCAACCAATCTGGCTAGCTTAAATTGGGGCAAGAGCTTCGTAGAAAAAGGGAACGGTATAGCGGAGGTTACTTGTTTTTTGGGCTTTGAGTTTCTGCAAGTTTATCTAAGCAAGTTTGGTAGGCTTCGTCGAAATCGAAAAAATACGCTACGTTTTCGATTTCGCTTTTAAGTTGTTCGTGAGCCGTATAGATATGTATTTTTTTTGAAAATACGAAAGCAAAGAATACACAATGATGCTCAAGTGGCCACATAACATTTTCAATACTATCATCTGAAGCGTCTGCCATTGTCATCCCCCACTCTCTCGCATCGAGTAAAATAACCCAAGGGGTAGCGATCCCCCCCTGAGAGTTAGTAATGAGTTGCTTCACCTCAATTAACCATGCATGAGCCGCTTCCTTATTGGTAGAGCCCACTACTTCACTCAGTAAAAAACGGCCTTCAAGCTTCATGCTCCACTCACCATGGATGTTACGTTGTGTCATTTTCTATTCGAACCTATAGAACAAACCTTGTTCCAGTATAGCTAACGTTCGAAGTCTCAACATGAAGGCGTGCTCTTGTCAGATTACCTCTGATTGGGAAAAGTTCACCCTCACCTTTACATTCCTGAGACAAACGTAAACACGAAAGGGGCAATTTTCGAGCTCTTCGGGTCCAAAAAGTTTCGATCTTTAATGTCTCCGTTTCATACTTTATTGCAGCGGTTCTAATATTTTAATATGTACTGACACGCGATAAGTAGCCAAAATGCTAAAAACCAAACCATAGCATCAGCATGTCAATTTGACTCCTTACCATCAAATTGACACTTTGAAAAATAGTCAAAATGACATGCACACCCTAAAAAATCATGACACTTTCTTTAATATCAGTTACTTATAAATTTGGCGCATTTTGTGCATTTACTAGCTTCATCAACAAAATGGCGAAATGGCTTTTTATCATAGTCAACGACGCAGAAGACCTTCACTCAGACGTGCTTTCTGCTTGATTGAAAGACTCTAGGTACAGTCATTTGCTGTCTTGGTTTAGCTGTTGTCTCAGTCCTTGACCACACTTACCTAAATTGTAGTCATCAATGGGTTAGTTGGTTTCATTGTGATCGAAGATAAGAGGATCAAGCCTTTTCACTAGTGCGCAAAATTTTACCAATAAAAACAAAATAAATTGATTTAAGAGGACCAAATGGGAATGAGTTTTACAGAGCCGGAAAAGTTAACTCTGATTTTTGATGCAGAAAATCGTGAGGAGTGGCAACGCACTTCGCATGTTCTGAATTGTTTATCTATTAACAGCGAAATGACCGTGGCCGATATTGGTGCAGGTACCGGATATTTTTCAAATATTTTTGCCGGAATGGCAAAAAAAGTCCATGCCATTGATTGTGAGTCTAATATGGTCAGATACATGCAAAACCGATTCGCGGACTCACAGCATGGCAATATTAAAGTGACTCAGTCGACCCTTGCCGACCCATGTATTCCAGAAGGGGTGGATTTGGTTTTCATTGCCAATACGTATCGATTTATCCAGGATCGCGTAACATTTTTACAGAATTTATGGGCGCAGGTTTCATCACAAGCCCAACTTATTATTGTCGATTTTAAAGGGGAAAACGCCAGAGTTTCCCCACAGATGGCAGCGGCTGAAGTTGAGCAAGCTGGCTTTTCGATCGTAAATATGGATATGAGCGGATGTCCTGATCATTATGTGATGGAGCTTGCTAAAGCAGAGTAGTTTTTTGAGTTGAAATGTAACCAAAGTCTGAGGGGTATAATTGGGAAGTATGCCAATGGAAGGCATTTTCGTCGCAAACTAGGTTTTAGTTACTAAGTATTAGTTACTGCTGGAATCGCCAGAAATGCCCTTCAAAAATTACAATTGTTTGAGCTCTATTTCTATCTGCTAAGATAATAGAGTCTATGTTTCGGATTACTTTTCGTCGTGCAAAGTTTACTCAGACGCTCTCCTTCAGGTTACTGAACTAAACAGCTTAGGGGCATTAGCGATTTTTAGCCTCGGCGAGTACATCTAAACAGGCTTGGTAGGCTTCATCATAGTCGAAAAATGATTGTAAGAAAGATTGTTCTTGCATCTCTTCTTTTAGAGCAAATTCCTGCACTTTTTTTGAAAAAACCATATATAAACCGAGACATCCCAGAACCATCAATTGGTTCATTATTTCTTCGTTGGTTTCTTGGTTCCCTTGAGATGACATTTCCCAATTTTGTGCATCTAGCAATGCGACCCAATACTTCTTTGACCTTGATGACGTAGTCACTGTTTGCTTAACTTCGTTGAACCATGACAAGTTTGCTTCTTGATTAAAGGCTCCTATCAAAGTTGATTTTAAAATCTGGTCTTCATAGCTCATGGTCCAATCACCATGAATATTACGGGTGCGTTTAGTCATCGATTGCCACCAAAACGTGGAAATTACCTACTTTCAGTATAGATACACTTAACCTTCAGTAATGACTCTCTTTTGAGCAATGTTCGGATTATCTAAAGTTGGTCAAATCAGGCTTTGCTTTTTCTTATCCCATCGAAAACCAAATAGGAATGGGGCATAGCCCAGCTGAATCGAGCTAGGTTACCTCAAGGTAGGGGCTAATCTTTGCTTGAAGCTTAAACTGTAAAGCCAGTCTCTGATCACCACTAAATTTAGTGCCTGTGAGCTGTAACAGCCTTAACCTCTTTAGATTTTCTAAGCTCTCCGGTAACTCTCCAACAGATGTGCAGTGTAAGTTGAGAGTCCTAAGCTTAGATAAATCACCGATATTAGTAGGAAGACTGCTAATTAAAGGGTTGTTGCCAACATTTAGAGTAGAAAGCCCATTTAACTTTGAAAGGCTACTTGGCAATTCCTTTATATCGGTTCCTCTAACAACTAATGTTTTCAGTTTTTTTAGTTTGCCAATCCAGCAAGGCAGTTCTTTTATTGGAGAATTTAAAACCGTAAGCTTTTTCAAGTTAGGCATATTCAAGATGCCACTTGGTAAATCTTCTATATCTAGCCACCCAATACGAACTTCATGAACGTGACGAAGTTCTCCAACTCTATTGATGTCACAATCTAGACCTGTTCGATGCAATTCTAATATTTTGACTTTTCGTGGGTTGGCTAAAGCATCGGAGAGAGAACCATATCTTTTTGTCCAAAACATACCGAAAACTCATACTTGATTCAGTGAATAGGCAATCACATTAACTCATTACAATTAGGGTTCTTCTCCGCTTAAGTGAGCTTGATATTTTGATAAAAAATCGGATGTTGTCTCCGATTTAGTTCGAAATCTCCTTTAGATGAGTGTCCGTTTCGGAGTTGACCAGAGCAGTCATGCTTCCGAGTTAATGACTGAACAATACTAACCTAATGGGCACATATTACACTGGTCTAGAATGACATATGTGTTCTGCGGTGAGAGCGTTAAGTTAGGCGTTATCTCAACAAAGAGGCTCTTTAACTCTCAATAAACCTAGAATATTTTATCGACCATGTGAATGTGAGTCATCAAAAATTAATGAACTCGTTTTTCCTATATACTTTTGTGCGGTTTTCGTGAAAAAACCGATTTTTTTTAGACTAATGACCGAGTTCCGTAACTTTTCTTTTAGTGTACGATCTTTATTTTTCTTCGATACCAGTAACCATACAGGTGTTCGACTGATGACAAAAGGAGTTCCTAACACATCCTGGTCATGCCCTAACTTTCTTAACTCATAATTAACAATGATTGTACCGCCGATAAGTGCATCGATCCGCCCTTTTAAAAGCATACGAATGCTTTGTCGATAATTTTTAACTCTTACTTTTGTAATATTTGTATTGGAGTCGAATGATTTTGAGTAGCTAGCTTTTCTTAATATCCCGACTTTTAGCCCATAAAGATCTTCCAGAGAAGTAATATCGAGTCCGGCCTTACCTATAATTATATTACTATCAGTAAAAATAGAAGCCACTTTGACCGTGCTTTTTTCCAAATGATTATTTATATAGAGTAGAGCAATGTCGGCGTCACCACTTTCTAAATCTAATAAAACTCTAGGATAAGGTTTAAGGGAGTTAGTGAAATCGAGGCCAGCATTTGTTGCAATTCCATTTGCCATTTCATACGCCATACCCATCGGCTTCCTGTCTTCTCCAAGATAGCCAGCCGGAGCAAAGGCCATTGTTGATATATTTATTGTTTGAGGATATGCCTTAATACAATAGAAGACGGCAATAGGTACTGTGACCATAAAAATAAGTGTTTGAAAGACTCGGCGTACTGGACCCTTTATCATTATCTTATCGCTCACTGTCCTTTTTTTGCATCTGTAACTTCAGAATGCAATAACCGATCATTAAAAATCATAGGGGCGAGCCCATGGATATTTCGCTGTGTCATTGTTGATCACCGAGTGAAGGGAAGAACCTAGATTCAGTATAGATCACGCACGGCAGGTCATATTCTCCCGCCTCGACTCAGATTATGGGCACTATTGTGCCAATGTTCGGATTACTTCTGATTGAGAAAAAGCCACCAACACCTTCCAGTTCCTGAAACAAACATAAACACGTTTGGGGCATTAGCGATTTTTAGCTTCCGCGAGTACATCTAAACAGGCTTGGTAGGCTTCATCGAAATCAACAAAGTAGTGCGAAACATCCTGATTTTCTACTTGAGTTTCGATTGCGAAGTGCTGAACTTTATTGGAAACGATAATTGCTCCAAAAACACAATAGGGGTGTTAAAGGCAGACTCACGATTGCTTATCTTGCTGCTTTTGAGCTTCCGCCAACCTATCAAGACAAGCCTGGTAGGCGTCGTCGTAGTTAACAAAGCATTGCAGTATATATTGGCTACTTAGCTCTTTTTCCGTAAGATAAATTTGCATCTCCCCTGGCAATACGGATGCCATAAAAATACAGTTGTGCTCAGTTAACCAATTCATAATTATATTGTTGGTTTCCCAAACGTCAGGAGCGGCCCCAATCCAGTTCCGGCAATCATGGCAAATGACCCATGGTGTTGTATCTTTTTCCGGAGAGGACTCTATCTGTTCCTGCATTTCATGCAACCAACCGAGACTTGCTTCTCGATTAGTTGCACCAGATACGGTTGAATACAAGATGCGATTTTCAAAGTTCATGGTCCACTCACCATGGATATTTCGTTGTTTCATACATTACCTTCCGCCTAATCCTGAATTCATCTCAAGCAGCTTCTATTGACCAAGTTATTACTCAAATCAAATCAAATCAAATCAAATCAAATCAAATCAAATCAAGGCACGATATTGTATTGATTCCAATGTTCAGCTTTAGCCCTACACCACTTCAAACATTCTTGCTCATTCGTAAATGTGCGATTTTCGTGTTCATATTCTCTTTTGTTGTGCTCATCAGTAATCACATGATCTGTAACAATATTACTTACTATATTACCGCTGAATATGCCGCCGTGCTTATTACACCAATCCGTAAGCGTAAAGATTAGGTCTATCGCACTGGGAGTCGCGAGTTCCCACTCCCGAACATCGACACAATATCCCCAATACTTAAATCCTTTTTTTCCAACTTCAGCTTTCCACAAATTACCGTAAAGAATGATTGCTTCGTCATTCCACGCCCCCCAACTGCGCCCAATAAGGAGATTCTTTTCAAAATGGAATTCATGCCCACCATGTATATTTCTTTGTGTCATCGCTGATCTGCTTTGGTAGAAGGCTATCTTATTCCAGTATAGTAGATACTGTCCCCTCATAACTGGTAAGAGCCTATGACGTAACGAGATTAGTAAGGTTTATTTTCTCTGCGAAGGGAAGTGGGTAGATCAACCCTAGTTCTCAACAACAAGGCGATTGGTATCATAACCAAATTCATGCGCTGTAGGTAAGTTCCATGCCCCTTCAGCCGTATATATCACCACGTGGCCAGATGTTTTGACGCGAGACAAGCCGTGTTTATTGATATGCATTCCATTTCATTAAGTCGTTTAACGGGGCTCTACACGCTCTAAGTATATACCTAAGCACAAGGTTCTAGAGGTGTAATAATCCTGCTCAGTTGCATATCGAACTTTGAAAAATCACCGGATCAATATGTATGGGGAGAAACACTCACGTACTCTTTTCATCATCGCCGCCAATCCTACTTGCTTGTACGCCGTTTGGAGGATAAAAACAGTGCCACATTTCGGATTTCAAGAGTCACCAAGATCGCTAACCAGATAACAACCCAAAAATACTGCCACTTTTGCTCTGCGTAGAATAAGCGGTTGACCAAAAAGATACCGCCCGACAGTAACGCCCAAGTGAAGAGGTTACTTCCCAGAATAGGCAAGCGACTTCGAAAATACTGCGTGAGTGTCATGATGGGTTGAGATTCTTTTACGTTCCCCGGAACAGGTTTTGTTTGCTCCGGCATATGCAAAACTTCCACGTTTATATCAAAGGCTGCAGCAAGAGCCTTTTGGGTATCCAAACTCGCCTGCTCTCCTCTTTCAACTCTTTGGATCGTTCGTACACTAACATCACAGATCTCAGCCAACTCTTCTTGCGTCCAGGCTTTACGCAGCCGGTTTGCCTTTACATTCTCTGCCAATACACTCAAATCAAGACCTCTTAACACCTCTAAAATTCACGTTTATGGTGCACCAAAGCCAGCTAAAAAAACATGAATCTAACTAAATATCAGTCTAAACACCCTACTGAATCACGCCAAAACTTAACCTAACCCTTTGATATTATTAGACTGTCGGGTCGTTGTCGCGTTAATTTCGCAGCTAAGGCGTAACCTATTTCCCGAATCGCATTATAGTGAGTTCATCGTTTAAAACAGGTAAGACAACAATCATGCTACATATTCCAACACAAGCTATCGTAATTTTCTTGGTTCTTCTTATTCTCGGCCTAACACACTGTAAACAGAGACAAGTCAGTATAAAGGTATTAGTCATTTTTCCTGTCGCCATCGCCTACTTAGGATTTATGTCCATCAATGTAATGTCACTGCCCTTACTCGCACTCATGCTCACAACCGTGCTATTTGGTGGACTGTTGGGGTACTTAAATGTGCGTAATAAACGCACCAGCATAGATAGAGAAAATAAGGTGATCGCTTTGCCTGCGGAACCGGGAATGTTGGTGTACTTGATGACAATATTTTCGGTCAAATATTTTATCGGCTACGCAACTGCCGTACACATGCCAATCATTGATACGGATAGCTTCTACGTATTTACCCATGGCCTTACAGGCTTGCTGGTTGGTTATTGTATTGGCCGCAATGGTTTCTATGCGTATCAATGTCTTTCTGAAAGTGGTGAAACTCACCACGCATAACAAGCCACAGATAAAAGTCATTTCCAATTAAGCGAGTCCACACGACTCGCATTTTTGTTTTCTGCTGCACTAGTGGTGTAAGTTCAGTCGATTTGTTACTCGGAAACTAAAAGACCATATAGAAATATAAGGAAATTTGTAGGGTTAAGGAAATGAAAACACTAATTCTATAAGATCAATAGTTCGATAAGATCGAAAAAGCCCTGACCGAAGTCAGGGCTTTTAATTTGGAGCGACACATGAGGTTCGAACTCATGACCTCAACCTTGGCAAGGTTGCGCTCTACCAACTGAGCTAGTGTCGCATTACACTATAAATATAAACTGTATATCTTCAATATAGTGTGTATAGATGGTGCCCCGGGCCGGACTTGAACCGGCACAGCGCGAACGCCGAGGGATTTTAAATCCCTTGTGTCTACCAATTCCACCACCAGGGCACGCAATTCTTTATTGCGGTGCTATAACGATTAGGTTAGACACCATCTTTGATACCGCTTTCGCCATATCTTTAAAATGGAGCGACACATGAGGTTCGAACTCATGACCTCAACCTTGGCAAGGTTGCGCTCTACCAACTGAGCTAGTGTCGCATATTCTCAAAAAGAGAATGGAGGCGCCTCCCGGAGTCGAACCGAGGTCCACGGATTTGCAATCCGCTGCATAGCCACTCTGCCAAGGCGCCTTAATACTTCAGAGCAACTTGTAGTGCGTTGCTCTTGGGTACGGGATGCATTCTACCGAATATGGGATTGGAGTCAATACTATTTTTGTTCTTTTAAGCCGTTTGACGGCATTTTAGCCAAAAGAGAGTTAAAGTGACTATTAAATCAACAAAAACCCTTATTAATCCGGCTTGTAAGTAAAGATTCGTTAGCAGTCAATTGAATTCAAGTGATCTTAAGTGAGCAACCCACCGATCTCTCATACTCATGATAGAAACAACCATTTAGTTACTGGTGCTCGTCACTCAGTAAATCATCTTTCGCAGCATTGAGATACTGAGCCATTGACCAATAGGTTAAGAAGGTCGCGAAGTAGAGTGCAACATAGCCGACCCATACCATCCAGTCATCATAGCGCCACACTAATACCCAAATTGCAAACATCTGGCTGAGTGTTTTGACCTTCCCTATCCAAGAAACCGCCACGCTAGCCCGTTTACCAATTTCTGCCATCCACTCCCGTAAAGCAGAAATGATAATTTCTCTGGCGATCATAGTTACTGCTGGAATCGTCACCCAGATACTGTGGTAGTGCTCTGTAATTAGTATCAAAGCTGAACAAACTAACACTTTATCGGCAACTGGATCAATAAATGCTCCAAAGCGTGACATTTGGCCTAACTTTCTGGCCAACATTCCGTCAAGCCAATCTGTGAAACCCGCCACCCAGAAGATCATTGCGGCGACGAATGGTCCCCAACTATAGGGCAAATAAAAGGCCACGACAAAAACAGGAATTAGAAAAAGGCGGAGTAATGACAAAAGGTTTGGAATGTTATAACGCATATATTTATAGGCTCTTATTGGTCGCGCGTTCATGTTGAGGCATTTTAGCTATTGTTTCAATGCTTGATAAATGTTTTCCGCTAAAGAGTGGCTAATGCCTGGCACTTTGGTGATTTCTTCGACGCTTGCACGCTTTAGTTCTTGCAACCCACCCATATATTTTAGCAAGGCTTGTCGCCTCTTTGGTCCCACCCCTTCGATCCCTTCTAGCGGGCTAACGTTTCTTGTTTTCGCACGTTTCGCTCGGTGCCCGGAAATGGCGTGGTTGTGGCTTTCATCTCGAATATGTTGAATGAGGTGCAGCGCAGGTGCATCGCTAGGCAGGTTAAACTCGTCCCCTTGCTGAGTGATCAAGGTTTCTAAACCAGGCTTACGAGTCACTCCTTTAGCAATACCTATAATACGTGGAAGCTTCGGCCAATTGGGCGAATACTTGCCAATGATCTCCATCGCTCGGTTCAGTTGACCTTTACCACCATCGATAAAAATAATATCTGGGATTTTCTCGACATCAAGCTGCTTGGAGTATCGTCGTTCTAACACCTGCCCCATCGCCGCATAATCATCGCCGCCAGTAATACCTGAAATATTGTAGCGGCGATATTCCGGTTTTACAGGTCCTTCATGATTAAACACCACACATGAGGCAATCGTACTCTCACCCATGGTGTGAGAAATATCAAAACATTCCATTCTATCAATTGAGGACATATGCAAAACCTCTCTCAGCTCTTTAAAGCGCTGAGAGATGGTCATTTTGTGATTGATCTTTGTGGTAATGGCCGTTAACGCGTTGGTATTGGCGAGTTTTAAGTAGCGGCTGCGATGCCCTTTGGGCGCGACCTGAAACTGAATTTTTCTTCCCGCTAATTCGCTCAGCGCTTCCTGCATCGTGGTCACATCATCCACCAAACTATCGTTCACAATGATCCTTGCAGGGATTGTGCGACCTTCTTGGTGGTTTAAGTAATATTGGCTCAAGAAGCTCACAAAGACCTCTTGTCGGTCGGTATTGCTTGGAATTTTAGGGAAATGACTCCGACTCCCCAACACTTTACCTTGGCGAATCATCAATATATGTATACAAGCAATACCATTTTCTTGTGAGAAGCCAAGTACATCCATATCGTCGGTGCTGTTTTCAGAAACAAACTGCTGCTCTTGTACACGCCGAATCGACTGGATTTGATCTCTAAAGCCGGCCGCTTCCTCAAATTTAAGCGTCTGACTGGCCTGCTCCATCTTCTTTATTAAGATCTCAAGCACCTGTTGGTCTCGTCCACGCAAAAACATTCGAACATACTCAACCAACTCTTGATACGCTTCATTGCTCAATATGCCTTCGACACAAGGCCCTGCACATCGTCCGATTTGATACATCAAACAAGGGCGCGTCCGATTGCTGTATACGGTATCTTCACATTGACGCACCGGGAAGATTTTTTGGATCAGATGCAGAGTATCTCGCACTGCCCCTGAATCCGGGTAAGGACCAAAATACTCCCCTTTACGCTTCTTGCTGCCGCGATGTAGGGAAAGCCTTGGGTGCTTATGTGCACTAATAAAAATATAAGGATAGGATTTGTCATCACGCAACAATACATTGTATTTAGGTAAGTATTGCTTAATGTAGTTGTGCTCTAAGATCAAAGCCTCGGTCTCAGTATGCGTTACCGTCACGTCAATCTTGACGATATTGCTGACCAAGGCACGAGTTTTCTCGCTATCGACTTTCTGGCGAAAGTAACTCGACAAGCGCTTTTTTAAATCTTTGGCTTTACCTACATAGATAACCACAGCCTCGGCGTTGTACATACGGTACACGCCGGGCTGGTTAGTGACAGTTTTTAAGAAAGAAGTTGAATCAAAAGGCGTTGTCACTACAAGGTCTCGGCATCCAATATTCCATGGCGGATGGCCAAGTGGGTTAATTCAACGTCACCGCTGATATTGAGTTTGCTAAACAGGCGATAGCGGTAGCTATTGACCGTTTTCGGGCTCAAACTTAACTGCTCTGAGATATCAGTCACTTTTTGGCCTTTGGTTATCATAAGCATGATCTGCAGCTCACGCTCAGACAAATCCGCAAACGGATTCTCAGAGGCTGTACTGCACTGACTTAAAGCCATCTGCTGAGCAATATCGGGCGATATGTATCTCTGGCCGCTATGAACCATTCGAATTGCATTTACCATTTCATCAGGACCCGCACCTTTGGTTAAATAACCTGCGGCTCCAGCTTGCATCACTTTGGTCGGAAATGGATTTTCCGTATGAACCGTTAAAACAATGATTTTTACATCTGGACTGAATCGCAAGATTTTTTTGGTCGCCTCCAAGCCACCAATACCCGGCATATTCATATCCATTAAAATAACATCGGCATGATTACTCCGACACCATTTTACTGCATCCTCACCGCTCTCAGCTTCCTCTGCTACGTTCATCCCACGGACGTCTTCAATAATACGTCGTATCCCTGTGCGAACCAGTTCGTGATCATCTACAAGAAAAACACTAATCAAACTTGTATCTCCACGTTTTCATTTTTATTTTTGGCTCTACACCCACCCTATACAGGTGGTTAGAAATTATATCTGGTATACCCAACTAACTATCAAGGCACTGCTATCAGAAAACTGAGACTGTGCAAGAAAATCCCCCCCACACACGCAGCACACCTTGAATATGTTCGCGTATAGTGTAACGCATTTGTCTCAGTTTACTTACCCTGAATATGTGCCGAAACGCAAACTTTAGCAAGTCCTTATTTCTTTAGCCCATCCCTTCCGACTTCACTTGAGTGTTGTTGAGCTTAAAGTCTTTGCGACCAAGTATCTTCGCCCAGATCACTATTCGCCAATAAAAGCCGATATTAGATTGAATAGGCTAATTATTTCCACTAAGACTCATAAGAGAAAAAAATATTTCTCTCTCTTATGACTGTTAGTCATATTCGACACACATGCATCATTATAAGGAAATATTATGAGAAAATTACTGATTGCATCGGCACTCTCAGCCACTCTTCCGTTTTCAAGTTTGGTCATGGCCGATCCTGACGTGGGTTGTGGACTGGGTACAATGCTATTTGAAGGACATTCTGGAAAAGTATCTAAGGTGTTGGCAGCCACAACAAACGGTACATTAGGTAACCAAACCTTTGGTATTACCTTTGGTACGCTTGGCTGTGATGGCAGCGGCGAAGTCACATCCTCGGCTAAAGTCGCGATGTTTATCGACGGCAATATGGACAACCTAGCAAGAGACATCGCGAAAGGCGAAGGCGAAACATTAGCCACCCTTTCAGAAGTGTGGGGAGTCCAGGGCGATGACAAACTTGCTTTCCATCAACTGGCCCAAGAGAACTTCGCTGAAGTATTTGAGTCAGACAATGTGACGTCACAACAAGTCTTCACCAATCTAAACGAATTACTCTCACAAAATGAGAGCCTTGCGGTCTATACCATCTAAAGCGCCGTCTATGCTATCAAGTGTCGAGAGAGGCACTTGTTAGCAGCCCTCCCCCTTAAACGCAATAAGTATTCCGATGGTATTTCATGACGTTATCAAAAGCATACTTGTACCTTCTTACCGCGACGACAATCCTGTGTCCTGCAGCCGCGACTGCGTCAGAAAGTCTCAACAGCACAGAACTCGCGCAAGACCCATACTGGCTAAAACTCGGCCACTACCTCAATAAACCCATGCGGGGCATGAAAAGTAATGTCACCAGCAAAGCGTTTTTTCTGGCCGAAGATGGCCGTGATAACCCATTAGCCGAGCTCAAAGCCACGATCACCGCGCTATACAGCGACGACCCAACCTACGCAAATGAAATGCGCTGCCAATTTCCAGCACGATATTCATGGCTAGAAGAGAAGCAAGGGCGCAGTGCGAAGCTCGACTGTCCTGAGCTGCAACGTTGGGAAAAAGTGCTTGACCCAAAAGGCATGACATTAGTCTTCCCCACCGCGTATATGAACAACCCATCGTCTATGTTTGGCCACACCCTGCTACGCATTGATGCGAAAGATCAAACGCGTCACAAAGAACTGGTTGCGTTTGCTATCAACTTTGCTGCCGAGCCTGATAGCGACGACAACCCAGCCATGTTTGCCTTGAAGGGCCTAATCGGCAGCTACCCCGGCCGCTTTACCGTAATGCCTTACTATCGGAAAGTACGCGAATACAACGACATGGAATCTCGCGACATCTGGGAATATAAACTCAATTTTACCGAACAAGAAGTTAACCGAGTATTACTTCACCTTTGGGAACTGCAACATGCTGAGTTTGATTACTACTTTCTTGACGAAAACTGTTCATACCAATTATTAGCTTTATTAGAGCTTGCCAGAGAAAATTTATCCTTGGTGGACGACTTCCCTTTGCATGCTATCCCATCCGATACCGTGGGCACCTTGGCAAACAATCAGCTGCTGCAAAAACCCAATTACCGCCCTGCGTTTGGTACAAGATTATTACACCAATCTAACGAACTTGACCCTGCTCTCTTCTCGGCTGCAAGAGAGACTAAAACAGATAATATAGCCCTAGAAGAGTCACTAACCGAAGAGCCGCTAACCGAAGAGAAAAAAGCCGCAATTTTAGAATTTGCCTACGAATGGCTTAACTTCGAACTTTATGAAGGCGGATTAGAGCGAGACCCAACCGCTAAAAGATTAACTCAGCTACTCTACCAACGCAGCCGTCTAGCAACACCTTCACCTTTTTCTCCAGTTCCCGAACCGAGTATCTCTCCCGATCAAGGGCATGGTTCTGCGCGTTTTGGTGCGAGTTACCTCGGGAGCAAAGAGTTCGATGAAAGAGCCTCGATTGAATGGCGCGTTGCCTACCACGATTTGTTAGATTCTCAATCTGGTTTTATTCCCGGAGCAAAGATCAGTTTCTTCGATACCCAACTCAGTACCAATAGTGATGGCAATGCCCGCCTAGACAAGTTTTATTTTATTGATGCGATGGCGCTGGCTCCGAATAATCGAACCTTTGACAGCTTTGCTTGGAACATTCGTACAGGGTTTGATCGCAAGCCCAATGTAAACAAACAAGCCGGCCGTTGGTTCGCCCAAGGAGGATCAGGCAAAGCGTGGGGGAACTCTGCCGATGTGCACTTTTATGCTCTGATTTCGTCGGAGTTAAGCGGCGGGCAAGCAACAGACTACGACGCCGTGATAGGGTTGGGCGTCGAATCAGGGATACTATGGCAAGCCTCCGAGCAACATCGCCTCGGCCTTCAAGGGCAATATCTCGCGCTTTTCGATAGTGATGCTGACCAAGATGCGTCTGTCACCGCTAGCTGGAACTGGTCGCTAAATAAACGCTGGGCACTCCGAACTCAAGCTAGCTACCAACACTGGCAATCAGAAGACCTCTCTGGCAAGTTGACTGCTTATTTTTATTATTGATATTTGCTAAAATGGGAGGTGCCACTCACGGCAACTCATTTTAGGATATTCGCTTGTCATTGCATCAAGGTTTCGTTCTTACTCGCCAAGCGAGAGATAAAGCAGGCACCACCCAACTAGATTTATGGCTTGCGACCAATGAAGGCCCGACTCTAGTCACCATTACAGGCGAAAAGCCGGTCTTCTTCGTGCTACAAGAATCAATGGAGCAAGTCGCAAAAGTTGCCAAAGAACGCCACTTTTCAGTGTCACTAACAAAACTGGATCTGCAAAGCTTCGATGCTCAGCCTTTAGCAGCCTGCTATTGCCAAACTATCCGTGATTCAATCCAATTTTCCGAGCAACTTAACCAAGTTGATATCTTAACTTTGGAAGCTGATATAAAACTGGCCGATCGCTATCTTATGGAACGCTTCATCAAAGGCAGTATTGAATTCACTGGCATTGTAAACGCCAAAGCTCACCATCGAGTTGCCAGTGGTGTTAAGTGTCGCCAAGGGCAATATATACCGAGCTTACAAGTTGTCTCGCTGGATATTGAATGCTCAGAAAAAGGTGTGCTGTACTCGATTGGTCTAGACAGTCCCATGGACAGCCGAGTCATTATGATTGGCGAGGAGCAAGAAGCGGAAACCGCCATCCAATGGGTAAAAAATGAGGCTGAATTACTGCTCGCCCTAGCCCACTGGTTTAAAACATATGACCCCGATGTGGTGATCGGTTGGAGCGTCATTGATTTCGATTTTCGGCTTATTCATAAACGAGCGGAGTTTCACAATATCTCCCTCAAGCTCGGACGAGCTCAGCAATCATTAAGTTTTCGGACGTCTTCGCAAAGCCAACAACATTTCGTCAATATCCCCGGTCGAGTGGTCGTCGATGGCATCGACGCGTTAAAAACCGCCACCTTTAGTTTTCGCTCATGGTCTCTGGAATCCGTCTCGCAAGAGTTATTGGGGGAAGGTAAAGCCATACACAACGTGCACGATCGCATGGGTGAAATCAACCACATGTTTAAACATGATAAACCTGCTTTGGCAAAATATAACCTACAAGACTGCGTTCTGGTCAACCGCATTTTCGAACACACTCATTTATTTGAGTTTCTAATCGAACGCTCCCGCCTCACAGGTTTGGCGCTCGATAGACTGGGCGGCTCCGTGGCGGCGTTCACTAATTTATATCTGCCTCAGCTGCATCGCGCCGGATATGTCGCGCCTAATTTGCATTCAGAAAACTGGATCGCAAGCCCTGGCGGATACGTAATGGATTCGGTTCCCGACTTGTATGACTCTGTGCTGGTTCTTGACTTCAAAAGTCTATACCCCTCCATCATTCGAACGTTTTTGATTGACCCTATGGGAATGGTAGAAGGCCTACGATTGGAAACGGGTAAAGAGCCTCATCAGTCAGTCGAGGGCTTTCGCGGCGGGCAGTTTCACCGTAATAAACACTTTTTACCCGACATGATTGAACGATTGTGGGCTGCGCGCGACGTCGCTAAGAAAAATAAGGAACTTGCCTTTTCTCAAGCCATAAAAATTATCATGAATTCTTTTTATGGCGTACTCGGTTCATCAGGATGCCGGTTCTTCGACACTCGATTGGCATCCAGTATCACCATGCGCGGCCATGAGATAATGAAGCGCACTCGAACGCTCATCGAACAGCAAGGGTTCAATGTCATCTACGGAGACACTGATTCCATCTTCGTATCACTGAATGGTCCGTTTACCAAACCGCAAGCCGATCGAGTTGGTCACCGACTGGTCAAACATATCAACCAATGGTGGACCGAACACTTAGAACAAGAATTTGGCTTATTATCCCACTTAGAAATTGAATACGAGACCCACTACAAAAAGTTTCTCATGCCGACGATACGAGGCTCTGAAACGGGTTCCAAAAAGCGCTACGCAGGGTTAATTGGTGAAGGCAATCAAGAATCGATTATTTTTAAAGGGCTTGAGAGCGCTCGCACTGACTGGACCCCGCTATCACAGCGTTTCCAACAAAAACTGTATGATCTCGTCTTCCATGACAAACCAACTGAAGATTTCGTGCGCATTTTTGTCGATGATACAAAATCAGGAAAATTTGATGACGAACTGGTGTATCAAAAGCGCTTGCGACGCAAACTGCATGAATATCAGAAAAACATCCCTCCTCAAGTGCGCGCTGCTCGCATGGCCGATGAAATAAACCAACAGCTTGGCCGACAATTACAATATCAAAACAAGGGCCGGATAGAATATCTGATCACACTCAACGGCCCAGAACCCAAAGAATACCTAAAAAGCGCCATCGACTATCAACATTACATCGATAAACAGCTCAAACCTATTGGCGATGCGATCCTCCCCTTCATCGGGCAGGATTTCGATAGTCTCTGCGCACCACAACTTGGCTTATTTTGAGAGGAAAAATACCAAAATGTAATAGATTGAAGCTTGATAAGTGGATAGCAGCACTTGGGCTATTTTCCTCTTGCTGACGTTTGAACTTCAAGCATTTTATCGAGGCATACCTGATGAGCATCATCATAATCAAAATAAAATTGCATAATGCTCATATCACTGATGTGAGTCTCAATCGCGTAGGCTTGCAGTTTACCGGGCAAAACAACGGCTGTTAATGCACAGTTGTGTTCTACCATCCAGTCTGTGATAGCGTTATTGCTCTCCCAAGCTTCTTTAGACGCACCAATCCATTCACGGCAATCAAGTAAATAGACCCAAGGCGTAGTGTCCCTTTCAGGCGAAGAAAGCACCAAGGTTTTCATTTCGTCAAACCACACTAAACCGGCTTCATAGTTGGTCTCTCCAATCACTTTAGAGAACAGCATCCGCTTTTCAAAATGCATAGTCCAGTCACCGTGAACATTCCTCTGTGGCATAGCTCGCCTCCATCACATAAGCCTTACCTCAGTATAGCTACAGTAAATTTATGTAGGCCGTCATGTATTCAGTTCTTACGGGTCATTGTTCTATAGGCCACAGCCTTTACGGACAATAGATTTATAGAAGACCGTACTTATGGGGAATGTTGGAAAAATAAGCTAAGGATCAACTCTACTTAACTCAAACGAACCCTAGCCAATACGAAATTCGGTGCGCTTGTATTGTTGAACCAACCACCCCCCGAATCCATCGAGGATGCCAATCACTGAACGTTTAGCAATCAAGCGACCCGACAGTAAAATCCCAAGTCGTTTAATTTCCTTTTCTTTCTCAGGAAAGTAACGTAAGAAACCCTCACCGCATGCAAGTGGGTCATCGTACCAACGCTTATCTTTATGCATGATTAAGGTATGGCTAGCGCGCAGCAACTTTTGCGCAATCATTTGTTGTGCCTTAATTTGGCTCGCTCCGCTGGAGGACTTAACGATCTGGTGACGATATTTTGTTAACCACTCTTCGAGATCCATATTCCAAAACTTTGCGATTTCCCAGCTTGGTTGGTATGAACCAAAGCTGTCACCTAAGTTGGTGCCATGCACACAGACAGACAAGTGCTTGAGAATGAACCCCCAAGAGAACAAACTGGATAAACTGGCCACCTCCTTCAGCAGAGCCGTTTTTAAGCAGACTTCGGTGACGTAAGGAAAATTCCGTTGAAAGCGCCACTTAACTGTATTGAATAAAATGGGCCAACGTTCATCTAACGGCTGATTAAGCACCACAATCACGTTGAGATTCGAGTGATTCGGCCTCGCGGTTTTACGGGCAACGCTGCCGTATACATACACGCTGTGTAGCGTGCCTTCTAACCCAGAGGTCAAGCAGGCCAAAAGATCATTTAACGGCGCTTGATACTCAGATTGGAGAGGAAGCGCTGGATTAATAACAGAAAGTGACATTGATACTGATAGTTGTTTGAATTTGAACAGACTTTAGCAATAGTCGCTCACTGATAGGCATCAATCAAGATAATCGTGACACTTACTTAAGGCTTATGTAAAAAAAGTGTCAATATCGAGATTGTCACATTTCCCTAGGTTGCGGAAATATTGAATGTTTTCCCGACATATTTATAATGGTCGCACCAGTTCACCCATAATCGAATTAGTGTTATTGGCTGGAATAGAGTAGCATCCGTGCCTAATAGTTTTTTATTCGCGAAGCTAGGCACTCTGTTAGTCTTTCAAAGTCAACGGAGCTAGCAAACAACTGTAAATTTGAAACCCTTATGACAAAAATCAAACAGCTTTCCCTAGCGGCGGCAATGGCCGCATTATTTTCTTCTAGTGCAGTATTTGCCGCACCTAATGCCGCAGATCATACTCTTCCAGACAGCAACTATTATGCTGCGACTCAATATAAAGACGCAAAAGCACCGCTGAACAGCTATGGCGCAATTGATGTCCAATCGAATATAAGAGAAGACGTCCAAGTTCCCCCGGCTCCCGCTGAAGCGGGGGGTATAGCTGGCGTTCCTGAGACTCTTGCGCAAAAGTGGACTCAAGAAGGGGTTTTCTTACCTAAATTAAATGCGCGTTCTTACATCTTGATGGATGCGAGCACGGGCAAAATCTTGGCGTCACATGATGCTAACCTCCGTATGGCGCCTGCAAGCACCACTAAATTGATGCTGATGTATCTTGTTGAGCAAAAACTGGCCGACGGTACTGTATCTCTCGATTCAAAAGTGATGGTTCCAGAAGTCGCATGGCACACGGGCGGCTCTAGAATGTTCCTTAAGCCTGGCTCATATGTATCAGTGAAAGATCTGATTCAAGGTGTCATTGTTGAATCTGGTAATGACGCAGCGGTTACCCTAGCCAACTACATTGCTGGCTCACAGTCGTCATTTGTATCAATGATGAACGCAACAGCCGTTCAGATCGGCATGCACAATACTCACTTCACTACAGTAATGGGTTTGCCTGCTCCTGCGCATTTCTCAACAGCCTACGACCTAGGTATTTTGGGCCAGCACGTGATGAACGACTACCCACAATACTTCCACTGGTTTGCACAAAAAGATTTCGAATACAACCACATTCGCCAACCAAACTTCAACCGCCTACTGTTTACTTACAAATACGCAACGGGCATGAAAACAGGTAGCACCAAAGCAGCAGGATACTCTTTGGTCAGTTCAGCGGCGATGCCGGGCAACCCAATGAAACTTGTCGCGGTTGTACTGGGAACGAAATCTCTCAACGATGTGGCTGCAGAAAGTAAAGCTCTACTCACGTATGGCTTCCGCTTCTTCAAACAAGACACTATATACGCTGCACACAGCAAGCTGTCTGATCAGAAAGTTTGGGGTGGCAAACAAGACAACGTCACTGTCGGCCTTGAGAAACCACTCACTTTGGTTCTTCCATCAAGCATTGATGAGAAACAAGTTGAAAGTAAGTTGCAGCTGGATTCTGATATTAAAGCACCGGTCAGCAAAGGCGAGAAGCTAGGTGAGCTCACAGTTACCTATCAAGGTAAAGTCATTCAGACTGAGCAGCTCGTTGCGTTAAATAACGTCGAGCAAGGCGGTTGGTTTACTCGTATCTGGGCAAGTATCGCTCTGTATTTCCACAACTTGCTTTCGTCATACAACCTATAAACGATTGCTATCCAGCTGAGATAACACAGTATCTAAAGGAAATACCATGCCTAAAGCCAATGAAATTAAAAAAGGGACTGCCGTTGAACTGAACGGCAAGATCTTAATGGTTAAAGACATCGAAGTCTCAAAGCCAAGCGCACGTGGTGCCTCTACCCTCTATCGCTTTCGTTTTACGGATCTAGCAACTGGCGGTAAAGTCGACGAGCGATTTAAAGCCGACGAGATGTTAGACACCGTTGATATGTTTAAACGTAAAGCCTCTTTCTCATACGTAGATGGTGAGGAATATATCTTCATGGACACTGAAGACTTCAGTCAATATACCTTCAACCAAGAAGATATTGCAGATGAGCTTTTGTTTATCAATGAAGAAACGCAGGGCATACAAGTCATCATCGTCAATGACAAAGCAGCTGCGCTTGAATTGCCTTCATCGGTAGAGCTCGTGATCGAAGAGACCGACCCTTCAATCAAAGGCGCTTCTGCTTCTGCGCGCACCAAACCTGCAAGATTTGCTACTGGCCTTACTGTGCAAGTACCTGAATATATTGCAACAGGCGATCGCGTAGTGGTGAACACTACTGAACGTAAATACATGAACCGAGCGTAAAATTATGACAGAACTTATGTCTTACGATGATGTTATCGATACCGCCTACGACATCTTCTTAGAAATGGCACCAGATAACTTAGAGGCTGCGGATGTCATCATCTTCACCGCACAATTTGAAGATAACGGTGCCGCTGAGCTAGTGGAAACAGGTGACGATTGGGCCGGACACGTCGGTTTTGACGTTGATAAAGAGCGCTACGCAGAAGTTCGCGTTGGCCTTGTCGATGAAAAAAGTGATGTCCTCGATGATGTTTATGCCCGTCTACTGGTCAGCCGCGATCCTGAACACAAGTTCTGCCATATCCTGTGGAAGCGCGACTAACGCCCTCCCTCATCACGGTTGTAATGAATAGCGTCACTTAGGTGGCGCTTTTTTATTGCCAGAAGCTGATGTTGTTAGAAGCTAATGTTGCCAGGAACTAATCCAGCCTTCAGAAACAAGTCGAGCCGCTTTAATGCAATCACCCATTCAATGATTTCTGGTAGTGATATCTTCTGAGGCCTAAAAATTAAAGGAACTAACCAGTATTGCATTTTTCACTGTTTCCCATTAACTCCCACAAATAACCTACAGCATATATTTCTAACTTTTAGCTAAAATCCAACGATAGATAACCAGTAAATACATCAATACCAATATGTTTATCCTATTTATGTCACCATATTTAAAACATTAGTGTTCAATAATGCCGATTGCAGCCATTACCTATTTACTGCAATCTCGCGACCCTCAGAACGTGATATTCGCTCCGTGCCAGATTATCCACTGACATTACCATTGTTCTGAAAATCTCTTGGCCCCACAAAACAATAAAAAAATAGGACACAAAAATGGACTCGGTATCTAAAGCCCCTCCTTCCTTTATGAAAATATTCTCTACGTCTTTGTTGGTATTTGGCAATGTGCTGGGGGTAGGTGTATTAGCGTTACCCATCACAGCAGGCCTGGGCGGATTCATACCAGCACTCATCGGTATTGTCGGGATCTGGTTTGTCATGTTGTTTGCGGCTTGGATAATCGCTTCTCGTATCGATCCTACGAAGAAAAACTTCGACCTGCCTTCTTTTTATCATCAAGAGCTAGGAGCAACAGGCAAATGGATAGCGATAGCTTGTAACCTGATCATTCTGTATGGCGTGCTCGTCGCATATTTAAGTGGCATCTCATCGATGATGACGTCACTGTTTTCTTCGCTGGCAACTCACAGTACCTCCATCACCTTAATCTATTTTTGTATCACCACGGCTTTGATCATTTTTGGCCTTAAAGCTTTAAAAAGTGGCATGATATTTTTAGTAGCGGCAACATGGATCTGCTTCATACTGATGATTGCGACCGGATTTACTTACTTCAACCCGCATAACTTGACCTTTATGGGCTGGAAGTACGTTCCGATTGTTCTACCAATCGCAGTTTCGGCATTCCACTTTCATAATATTATCCCCACGGTTTCCAAATCTCTCAACCACGATCAACCCGCAACACGAAAAGCCATCTTACTGGGCGTTTTCATGGGGCTAGTTATCAATATGATTTGGGTTTTAGTGGTTCTAGGGACGCTTCCACAAAATGGCGCTGGCGCCCACTCAATTGTGTATGCCAACTGGCACGGATTGGCCGCGAACGTACCAATGTCAGAAATTCTTCACAGTAAAGTATTCCTATATTCTGGTCTTTGCTTTGGTTTGCTCGCCGTCACGTCTTCATTCATGACAAACGGCGCGGGTTTGTTCGGGTTTATTCAAGATCTCACCACCACCTACCTGAAAACAGAAAGCAAATTATTGGTTGGCGCTCTCTCTTTCTTGCCACCACTGATCGTTACCCTACTCTACCCTCGCGTATTTTTGGCGGCGTTATCGGTAGTGGGCGGCGTGGGAGAAGATATCTTATTTGCAATACTGCCCGCGATTGTGCTCATCAAATTAGCTCGCAGCAAGCAACGTCACTTCAAATTAGCAGGTTACGCCATGTTGATCATAGGGTTATTTATCTGCCCGTTTGTGATTGGGCAAAAGCTTGGGCTCATACACCTAGTCCCACCGGCAGTGATTAGTTAAAAACTATCACTTAGCGCATCCCCCTAAGTAGCTTCACTATTTGATTGGGTTACTTGGGGGAAATTCATTTATATCCTAATCATTTGTCTCCTATGCAGAAATAATAGGCGAAAAATGTCTACTGAATCCTGAGCAGTCCACTTTACTGAGCTAGGTCATACTTAGCCTTCCCCATCCTCATTACCCTAACTGAGCGACAAAAAGAGCTGACCGCTAGAAAAAGTGCCGTTAGTTAAGAAAACAAGTGATCGGCGGCGACAGCCTACTATTCCGCCACGATCAATCCAGTTTTAGGGTCGAGTCGTTTATTATCGATAAGAGCTCGAATCGCAACGTCTAGTCTTGGTTTAATCACATCAAACTGCTTCGACTCACGAGAAAGAGCAAAGGTTTGGTCAATGATTTTAAAAGCTTTGTAGTAGACTTTTGGGCGGTTGGTAATTTGGTTGAAGTAAACGTCCATTTTTTCTTTATTGGCGTAAAGAAATTTTGCGCGGTCTTGGAGCAGCATTCTCACTGCTGATTCAATGCCCGTTGGTGTATAAATGGTTAGTTTACCAGCTTTTTCGGCTTCCCAGATTCCTGGCAAGATAGACAGACTCCAACCACGAACGCTTATAATGCTTTGGCCGTAGTATCCTGCTAAAGAATTGGGTATTTGGTCTTTAGGTAACGTGGAATAAATACCAGCGCTACTCGGCATAGTAAATGTTGAAAAATAGGCAGTGCCTTTTAGGAGTTTGGCTTGAGTCTCGCTGTTAATGACGCTCCCAACGTCAATTTTCCCTGAAATAAAGTCTTGCTCCAACCTCTTTTTAGGCAATCTTTTAAACTCACAATTAAACTTCGCCTCTCGGCAAATCATTCGAAACGAATCGATCATCGGCCCCTTAAAGGTTTGGCTGTTGTCGTCATAATAGTAGATGGGAAAACCATCAGTCACGGCAACACTTACGGTCGGCACCGTACCATCGGCTAAAGCGCTAAACGTGCATAATAGAAACGGACCCGTCAAATATTTCATTACAACCAACTAACTAACTAACTAACTAACTAACTATATGAGCATGAGCATGAGCATGAGCATGAGCATGAGCATAAGCATGAGCATAACTTTGGTATAGATGCCGCATTCACAAAATACAAATTAACGCTCATCTTTCGGCGAGTTCATCACGACCATGGTAGCGATGGATTTCACTTGTTTGCATTCGCCCAGCACTTCCGAATGAAAGCGGTGGTAATCATCTAAACTAGTGGTTTCTACTCTTAACAAGTATTCATTCTCGCCAGTAATGATGTGGCACTCAGTCACTTCATTCTCAAATTCGATATGTGATTGGAATTCGAGCTGTGCTTGCCTTGAGTGGCTAACCAGTCCCACGGAGACATAAGCAATGAATCCGACGCCCAGCTGCTTTTTATCTAGAATGGCTTGGTAGCCTTTAATCACTCCTTTTTTCTCAAGATCTTGTACTCGCCTGAGCGTCGCAGAAGGTGACAGCCCGATTAGGTTGGCAAGTTCAACATTGGCGATTTTTCCGTTCATTTTCAGTTCTTGCAATATTTTCTCGTCAAACCTATCCATTGCGCAATACCATTGTTTATTTTCGGTCGTTACACGCAATAAAAACACAATCTTGCGCCAGCTTCAAAGTATTCTTTCTCCAACGCATTAATGATTAGGAGAAAATATCATGCTGATGGATCATTTAAGCGCATTGGCGCTGTTCGCTTTTATTTCAACATTTACGCCAGGGCCCAATAATGTCATGTTGATGACGTCTGGCGCCAACGTTGGCTTCACGAGAACGATTCCGCATATGGCTGGCATTGTGCTCGGTTTCGCTTTTATGGTTCTGATGGTAGGAATAGGGTTAACTGGTGTTTTTCATGCCTACCCAAGCTTGCAGCATGTTCTAAAAATCACCTGTATGACCTACCTATTCTATCTGGCTTATAAAATTGCAACCTCCAAGCCTGAATTAACGATGGGCGAGTATCAACCATTGAGCTTTCTGCAAGCCGCGTGTTTCCAATGGGTAAACCCTAAAGGTTGGGTGATGGCACTCAGCACCGTCAGCCTTTACAACAGCGATTCCTCGTTGATTGGGTTAACGATCATCGCGTTGACTTTTACCATAGTGAATATTCCCACCGTTACATTTTGGGTCGCCGCTGGAAAAAGCGTGCAACGCTTGCTCAGTAGCCCAAGGCATTTTCAGGCTTTTAATATCGTGATGGCTGGGTTGTTGGTGGCATCTATGTTGCCGACCCTGCTTTCCTATCGATAGTTGCTTGACGCATTCATTACTCATAAAATACAAGCCTGCACGTGGTTAGTTCGAAAAAATCAGTGCAGGCTTCATCCTATCAACCTCGGTTATCGGCCTTTATATCGGAATCTTCTTCTACACTGTAAACACGCATTTTGTAATGCGCTTAATATGTGAGGTAGAAGTAATGCACGGCCCATTCACTTTAGATACTCAGCGCTTACATAAACGCGTTAGGCCGTGCTGCCTATGGCTGATTGTCGCAGTAACCCTGACTGCAAACTTTTCACTCTGGGCAAACAAAAACAATCAACCGACCAATGAAACCATCCGACTCACAAGCGGAGAATGGGCACCCTACTACGGGGCTAAATTGCCCTATCAAGGCTTCGATTCACATATTGTACAAGCTGCCTTTGCCACACAAGGTATTAACGTTCACTACCAGTTTTATCCTTGGGTTCGAGCACTGCATATCGCCAAACACGATTCAAGCTTTCGCGGTGGCGTTGGTTGGGGAAGCACCAAAGAATATCGCCAAGATTTTCTCATTAGCCAGCCGACCTCTTCTTACGAGATGGTTTTTTTCCACCGAGCGGATATGCCATTTGAGTGGAAAAGCTACGCAAGCCTACAAGGGTTGAAACTTGGCTTAACCCTTGGCTACACCTACCCTGAAGAGTTAATCCAATACATAGAAGATGAAAAAATCGACGTTGAATGGTCATCTCAAGATGAGCTCAACTTTAAAAAACTCGCCAGAGGGCGAATCGATTTATACCCCGATGACAAACTGGTGGGTTTGTCGGTTATTAACCGCATCTTTAAGCCGCAGGCCGTTGAACAGCTCACATTCAATACCAAAGCCATCAATACCGATAAACTTCATCTTGTGCTAGCCAAAAGTAACCCCGATAACTCCCGTCTGCTCACGCTGTTTAATCAGGGGTTAAACGAAATTAAGAAAAATGGCACCTATGACAAGATCATGGGAGAGTTAAGTTTGGGCATGTATGATATCGCCAGCGATTTCACCGTGGCGATTGCAGATATCTACAGCCAAGACTTTATCAATGAGCATGGCGAGACCGTAAACCTCATTAGTATGTTAGAAGCGATATATTCCAATGCGGGTATCAAAGCCAGCTTCTTAATTTACCCTAGCGAGCGAGCAGTCAAACTTGCGCATTCAGGGGTTGTTCAAGCATTGGATCTGCGAGTAAAGTCGATCTCTCGTTCGAAAGAGTTGCTGCCGGTGGAAGTACCTATCCACTACATGTCAATCAAGGCGTATGGCATCGAAGACAGCTCCAGCCCTTCATTTAATATTCGGCGAGCGAAATTGGTTGGGGTGCTAGGCATGCAATATTTTAAAACCAATCACCAATACCAGGGCATTGAGTTGGTAGAAAATATTGATAAGGCGGTGCAACTCGTCATCAAAGGCCGCGCAGATGCCGTGATCGTGCCCCGCTACGTCTACGCCATGTTAAAACAGCGCTACCCCCAGCTAGCCCCACTCACCGCTGAGCTAGACCGCGTTCCCCTTTACCACTATGTGCACCGATCGCAATACAAAATTATTCCAGTGCTGGAAAACAGTATTGTGGAAGTCACTCAGAGAAATAACACGCCGCCTTAAGCGCTTGGTTTGAAACGGTGAAGCTAAGCGCAGAGAATCAGCTGCTCGCTGCGGTAAGGTATTGGTAGAGCGCATCTTTTAATACACTGCGGTCGTGCTTTAACTGGTGCATAGATTCATCTTCAATCGGGCTGCCTTTGAGCTCTAATTTACGGATCTCCCGATCTAACGTGGTGTAACGCTTGTTGTTATGTGCAAACTTACTGTCTTCATGGTCGAGTCTTTCGATAAGGTCTTTAAAGTTTGGAAATTCATGAACTAAGGAATGGTCTTCACCCAGCATAAAGTCACCTCTGCAATTAAATTGGTCATTTTAGTCACTGAAATTGTAGCGGGGGTGAGGAGTATTTGCGAGAAACTAGGAGCAGAGATGTTCCACGGATCATAAGCGGAATGTATAACAATTTGATGAAAATCTCTATAACAGTGGCTTTGTCAGAGCAATGACAAATATAACTAAACCACTAATCTACTAAACTACTAAACTACTAAACTACTAAACCACTAAACCACTAAACCACTAAACCACTAAACCACTAAACCACTAAACCACTAAACCACTAAACCACTAAACCACTAACACTGTATTTTCCATCCAAACGTTATTCCCCCTGTAACCCTCCTTAAATTCATGAATTAGTCGTACGTTAACTTGTTATTTTCCCTTTAGAAAAACCCAAGATAAGCAACCACATAGTATGGCAGTTCTTCATTTACTCACAAATCGACCTTGTAGTAACAATTTCAAGTAATGATAGAAACATCACTTTGTGGCGAATAATTAAGCAGGTTATTACCAAATACCAATACATATCAAATATATATTTACAATAAATAGATTTACATATAGCCTTATATATACTTTCAGGTGTTTCTTAATAAGTTTCCATACTGGCCTCGAAAGCTTTAACAACTGTTCATTTTAATGGAGTTTCTCATGAGCAAGCTAATTACTATTCTGCTTACTTCAATGGCTATCAGCACTTCTGCATTTGCAGCAGGCGTTGCCACTACAACACCCGCTACTCCTGCATCAGCTACAGCTGGCGGTGCGGCTGGCGGTAATGCAGCTTCTGCCGCTGCGGTTGGCGCAATTTCTCCAACGGCAGCAGCTACTGTTGTCGGTGCGGCTGTTGCAGGTATTGCTGTTGCGGCAAGCAACAGTGGTTCTGGTACCACAACAACGGTCACCGCTGCGCAGTAAAATCAAACACACCTTATAATGGAGCGCTGAACAACAAGGCGCTCCATTTCTTTCATTTATAGTTGTATATTAGATGAATAAAATACGTCGTTGCTTAACCGTAGCTCTAGGAATGTCACTCCTAGGCTGCACCCAAAACACTCAAGATCTATCCGACACATTCGCCCTAGCATTCTCTGGTTCCCCTACAAACGAATTTTCCTCTCAACAAGTCTCCAATATACCGTATGCCAGTTTGTTTATTAAACAAGGGGACGCCCCCACTGCACTGACCATATTAGCTTGGGTGGAAAAAAGTGATAATGCTGGCCCTCCCACGATGAAATGGCTGTCTAAGCAGAATCAATTGGTCGTGACCCAAGCCGGAAGAATTACAAAAACCGTCAATTTAATCGGCGAGAACCTCACTAATTTACAATCCGATAAAGAGGACCCGCTCGCGATAGGGCTAAACAAAGCCAGCACTCCTAAAGATTGGTCGTACACACTGAGCTGGTCACCTAATTACTATATAAACTATCCCGCGTTTTCTCATTTTGAGGTTGGCAATATAGAGCCCAAGAAACTGGTGAATGGCACAAGAAACCTTTTACATGTCGTTGAGCATGTCTCTGTGCCTTTACTAAAAAGTGAGATGACCAACCAGTATTGGCTTGACCCATCCACAGGTAAGGTCGTCACCAGCATACAAACCCCAGCGCCTAGCATGCCAACGTTTACGTTGACGGTTGCAAAACCCTATGTTGCAAAACCCAATGTCGCAAAGCCCGATAAAGAACCCAAAGGAGGCGAACAATGATCAGGCTGACCAAACCCTACCTGCTTGTATTTATCCTTGCTTGGCCTTTTGCTGCCTTCTCTGCGCAAACATCCACATCTGAGCCAGCATCCACCGCTACACAAGCGCCCACGACGACAGTGGACGTGTTAATGGATGGTCACAATGCACTCCAACTCACCTACTACCCATCGCCACCCAGACTTTCCCAAGTGGTGACAGATGCATTGAAAACCGAACATAAAAATATCACTGATGTTGATTGGCTGTCTTCCGCCCTGTATGACTTAGACACGCCAGAAAGAGACTGGTCGCCAGTATTTGATGCTGCAACCCAGCAATTACATCTGTCTTCAGAGGCAACTCGAGGTCAATGGGAGGCTTTTCTGAGGCAAGTGAAGTCTATGCATTTTTCTGTGCGCTTTTCTGGCTCTGTCGATCCCGATTACACTAGGTTGGCCATCAAAAACAACCCTAGCCTCACGGGCCACTACCTACTTTCTCTCAACTCAGAGAAAAATATCCACGGTGTGACAGTCATGGGCAATGTGCATACGGCCAAATCCTATCCTTGGCAGCCTCAACAATCCATACAAGCCTACTTAGCGCTTGCTCAGCCTCTCGATAACACACTCGGAGAAATCTGGGTTATTCAACCCGACGGCAAAGTTTACCAGCCTAAAATTGGATACTGGAACTCTCAAGCGTTCAATCTAGCCCCCGGCGCCATTCTTTATGTGCCACTGGATGTTGACACTGACAAGCCATTACCGACTTCCCCCGGGAAAAACCTCAATCAGCTGATTGTCGAACTGCTAAGTAACAACGTTTTCTCATGAACTATAAAATATTCTTAAAATCAAAAATTGCGCAAGCAATTGTTTGCGCGTCTATATTGCCATTTTCTGCCACTATCGATGCGGACGAATTAAGTGAACCGCCTTTTACGTATTCGCAATCAGATTTTGGTGGCGTGGGGCTAATGCAAATGCCCACCGCTCGAATGCTGCCAGACGGCGGTTTGGCCGGCGGCATCACTGATAATGACGACTACACTCACTACACTGCGTCACTCCAGCTGTTTTCATGGCTAGAGACGACGGTTCGCTATACTCAAGTTCATCATATGCTGTATAGCAATGATTCTGGCTTTAGTGGTGGGACCGACTACACGGATAAATCCTTTGACGCCAAGCTAAAACTGCTAAATGAAAGTTATTGGCTGCCTCAAGTGGCGATCGGCGCGCGCGATATCGGTGGCACAGGGCTGTTTGATGGAGAGTTCGTGGCGGCTAGCAAACGCTATCATAACTTCGACTTTACCTTAGGAGTGGGTTGGGGCTATATAGGTAACAGCGGCAACCTTAGTGGTTCAAAGTCGGTATCCGAAGATTGCGGGCGTAATACCACTTACACCAGACAAGCTGGAAGCATCAATGCCAGCCGAATGTTCACCGGGTGCACCGCGCTATTTGGCGGGGTGGAATACCAAACGCCCTATCAGCCTCTGAAGCTCAAAGCAGAATATGATGGCAACGATTACCAAAGTGATTTTCCAGTCACGAGTGGCAACAGTAGCATGGCTCAATCTACGCCATGGAACTTTGGCCTTGTTTACTCTTTAGCCGATTGGGCAGCGTTACGTGTCAGCTACGAGCGTGGCAATACATTAACGGCCGGCATCACATTGCAGACTGATCTCGCGACCCTTCGGCCACAATGGATTGATACGCCTCCTCCTAGCTACCAACCCAAGCCCAAGCGGGACGATCTCACGCCAGCTGAATGGAGAACTCTTAACAAAGACATAGAGAAAGTCGCGGGCTATAGTCACGCTACTTTGTATCAATCGAAAGACTCCGTGACACTGAAAGGAAAGCCAACTAAATATAGAAATTTGGATGAATCTCATAAACGAGCTTCTTATTTAATTGCCAATACGGGGATCAAGGCTGAGAACATCAACATTATCGATGCCAACGAAAACCTACCTTTAACCGAGACATCGGTAGATTCGAACGCTCTTAAGCGAGTTGGAAACAACGACTATCTTAATGCAAAGTTTGACGACACCAATATTACCGGAAATCCAAAATCCATTTCTGGCGACTTAAAGGCAGATTCTAAAGACAATTGGCAGTTTGGTTTTGCTCCCGTCCTCCAGCAGTCTTTCGGCGGAGCTGAAGATTTCTACCTATACGCTATCGGCGTCAATGCTAACTCTACCTACAGCTTTGGAGACAACTGGACACTTTCCAGCACTGTCTATGGCAATATTGTCGATAACTACGACAAGTTCAATTATACCGTGCCACCAGATGGCACAAGCTTGAAGCGTGTCCGGACCCTCTCTCGCCAATATTACGACGATCCTGTAAGAATAGATAACTTACAGCTCACCCACTTTGACCGATATGGCAAGGCCTTATATAGCCAAGTCTATGGCGGATATTTAGAATCCATGTTCGCTGGCGCAGGGACTGAATGGCTATACCGCCCACTGCATGACAATTGGGCGATCGGGACCGACATCAACTATGTGGTTCAACGTGAACCGGGCACAGCATTAGGTGTATTTTCAAGTGAAAGACACTACGACTCGGAGACTGGCCGATATTATAATGTGCAAACCGGCATAGCAACGGGGAACGCCACGCTTTATTGGCAACCCAAGTTCTGGCGAGCCATCGACCATACCTTGCTTAAAGTGAGCGCAGGACGATACTTAGCTGGCGATAATGGCGTCACTGTCGACTTCTCTAAGCAATTTGACAGCGGAATCATTGCAGGAGCATTTGTCACTAAAACAAACCTATCCGCCGCGGACTATGGAGAAGGAAGCTTTACCAAAGGCTTCTATATCTCCATTCCACTAGACTTGATTACCGTTAGGCCAAGTCGCGAACGTGCGAATATTTCTTGGTTACCCCTTCAACGAGATGGCGGACAAATGCTAAACCGCAAATACAGTCTGTATGACATCACCGATGCTCGTTCTCCTTGGTACACTCGCCCAGTAATAAACTAAATCCACTTTAGTTTATTCAACACCAACGGCCATAGAACACAATTTAACCTTGTTCTCTATGGCCGCTTTCATTCTCATTGGATACAAGCTCACAACCTTGATCATCATTTTCAAACTAGCCGTTAAAAATCAGTAACTTCCTTGATCTGCACTAAGATAAATTGAGAACACTGATAAAAATCAAATACGATTTATGTTCTTTCATATCGGAGGGCTGGCGGTGCGTATTACAAGTTATTATCTAACCATATTGTCATGTGTGGCAATCTTAAGCGGTTGCGTAAGTAGTAATGGAACCACTCAAGAAGCGAGCAACCACCCAGAATTAGACTACGAGTTTATTGGTATTCCCTTACTGGCTTTTGGTAGTGGAACCAGCGTCCCTCTAACACCTGAGTTAAGTATTACTGCCGCTCACGTCGCCATGTTTGGATACGATAAAGTGGTGGCCTACCACCCCCACTGTGATATCGCCATCATAGAAACAGATAATGACAGTGATGATATTTCCCTAAGTGGGAAAATATTCTCAGGCGAAAGTGTGACAACCTATGGTATGGATCTCTTTGGAGACATGCTCACAAGCCAAGGCCTCTATCACCTAGACTTGAATTTTGTGAATAGTGATGATTACACTAGCTGCCCTGCCAGTATTATGGACGCCCCTATCGAGGCAGGGATGAGTGGCGGTGGTGTCTACAATCGTGATAACGAGCTCGTAGGTATCATCACGGCTTTTGCGAGTAAAGAAGGCACCAAATTACTAAGTGGCGATCCCTTAGAGATAGACCGAATCAGTATTTTTGTTTCTACGCTTTATCTGGGACCATGGGTGGAAGAAACTCTAAACAATTATTATCATGAAGATTCTAATATTACCCGTCCTGATGGAGTGGCTCTAATTAATTAGAGTTGCTCATTTACGCGGCGTTGCTTACTAAACATTTGAATCAAAAAATAAATGGTTGACTCAGTATAAAAGTACCAGTGACTTTGTCGTGCATGGCTTCAGACTTGGAAAGCCAATCATTTTTCACTAACTCGACCACTTGGCGTCACGACCCCAATTTATTCATAGCTGGCCCCTTTGCAGAAATATCCTTCCTGATTGAAAGATTTCTCACAGAACCAGCTTATAGTTTCTTTCAATTTTGTCCCAGCTCGAGTTACATACTATTTCAACTTAAAAAACAAAATTAATCTTAAGGACATGACAACGCTTTCTGTGATCAAAACAGCAACTGTTACAGACAAAGCTGAGATCGAATCGGTGAAATACAAAAACAGAAGTGAAAGGCACTGAACAATAGCACCGAACATAACGGTGATGTTTGCAACTCTTACCTTATTAATACTTGCAAATGCAGGGTAACCAAAGTTCACAGCAATAAACACAATAACTGTGCAGGCTAAAAACAGGTCTAAAATTCTATCTGCCTTCGCAAATTCAGGGCCAAAGATAAAAGATAGTATATCACTTGAAAAGTGTATACATATCGCACACCCAACTATCATAGGAATAATTGAAAATAATACAAACTTATAAAAAAGTTTTTTATCTCCAGTTCGTGCCATGTATGGGAATAATGCCTGACTAATAGGTGATGTTAAACTTTGCCCACCCTGATATAGTTTTTCACAAGAAGAGTAAAGAGCTGCCTGATGAAGACCGGCGACACTGCCAACAATAAAAGTACTCAACGCTGTATAAATAGAGACAGAAACTCGAGATAAGAAAAATCCAGAGCTATTCTTGAATACGGATTTCATCATTGGCCACGATGAAACTTTAACTTTATACCCTTCCTTATATATACAAAAAATAGATATAATAGACGCCACCAAATTGCTAACGCCAAAACAGAGCATAACAATCCATTCATCACCTTTATTATGTACAAATATAAAAACCAAAATCAAATACATCAATTTGGCAATAACCATATAGACAGTCACACTTCTCATTTTTTCAATACCTTGAAAAAACCAAGTAGGCTGAAAGGTTCTGGACAAAATCGTAAAAAACACGACCGGTAATAAATAATTAGATGCCAGTAAGTCTGTGCCAAAAGTAGAATATAGAAATAAAAAAAATAAAATAGCCAAAACCAAAATAATTTTAATGGTGAAAACTGTTCCAATATACCTATTTATATATTCTTTGTTATCTGAACTCTTAGCAATATCATGCGCTGCAGACAGATTAAACCCATAGTCTGTCACAATACTCGCAATTGTAGCTATTGACATTAACAAAGCTACTGTTCCAAACCCCTCAACCCCCAATGTTCTAGACAAATATGGCAACACTAGAAAGGGCGCTATATAATTAGCTATCTGAATAAAAAGTAAGGAAAGTGAATTACTTAATATTCTTTTAGTATTAGATACCATTGGATGTCCGAAATATTAGTTTATATACCACAAAATCCGTCATTGTGAAGATGATAATGATTTAACGATCTCAATAACGGAGTGTAATGTATTCTCAATGTTATCTAGCTCTTTACTATTAACGCTTGATAACGCTTTTTTTATATCCGTCGTTGATATGTCAGCAGTTCGATCCAAATAAACAACCTCACAGTGCTCCTTTAAATGATCGAACTTACCTTCCCAATCATTCCCCATCGCAAAAATTGTGGCATTATAGTTTTTTATATCATCGATTTTTTGCTCCCAATTATGCTCTGGGAAAACCTCGTCCACATATTTACATGCACTAACAATCTCTGACCTTTCACTATAAGATGAAAATGACTTCTTCTGCTTTAATGCATTAAATTCATCAGATGACACTCCAACGACCAAACGTTCGCCCAGTTGGCTCAATCTTTTTAATAACCGCACATGGCCAACATGAAATAAATCATAAGTGCCATAAGTAATTACTGTTTTCATTTATATCTCCGTTAACTTCTAGCAAGAATCAATATGCACCATCGCTTCGCAATACAACGCCAACCGTTTTAAATAACATTGCAATGTCATACCACATCGACCAGTTTTTAACATACCATCCATCTAGGTAGACTCTTGTATCGTAATCAACATCATTCCGGCCGCTGACTTGCCAAAGCCCAGTCATGCCTGGTTTTGCCATCAGATAATAATCTGAGTTCTCACCATAATATTGCTCTAATTCTTTTTGAATAACTGGACGAGGACCAACTAAACTCATTTCCCCTTTTAAAACACACCATAACTGTGGGAGCTCATCTAAGCTGGTTTTGCGAATGAAGTGCCCAATCGGAGTGATCCGTGGGTCATTCTTCAGTTTAAAGTCTTTTTCCCACTCCGCTCTAGCGACAGGATCGGTCTCCAATAAATCTTGTAGAACTTCCTGTGAGTTACTGATCATGGAACGGAACTTCAAACATTTAAATTTCTGACCATTTTGTCCTACACGCTCATGACCATAGGTAGAAGCACCACCATCACGGGACACCTTCCGAGCGATATATAACATCACTGGAGAAAGAATAAGCAACAACGTTGTCGATACAACTACATCAAAACATCTCTTTACAATTCGAGCAGAACGACGAGCCAAATTATTTCGTACTCTCAACATTAATACTTCGTGGCTAAAGAAATGAGAAATATCCGTGCCATGTACTGGAATACCTCGTAGAGAAGGCATCACAGAAATATTTCGCAATTTCTTCGCTGCCAGTTTCCGAAGCCAAGAATCACACAGTTCATATTGCGTATATTCTAAAGCGATAAAAACCTGAGCTTTCTTCATATTCCGGAGAGAGGCGAGCTCTGCACGCAAAATTGGCACTCCCTGTATCGGGCTTTCATAAGGGTTATCATCCGGTGCAATAAAAGCCTGAACATCAAATCCCATCCTCTTTTCACTCTTAAGAGCTAGATAAGCTTCACGAGCATTTTCACCACATCCAATAATAAATGTTGGCCATTGCCAAAATCCAAAATAATCTAATGCGCGTTTAGCTACAGATCGAGATAAAGGTATCGACACCATCATCACTCCCCAGAATATCGCCCAACGCTCATGATTCATGTTTTTTTCAGTCAATGCGATCAAAGAAAGATCTGATATAGCCAAAATGCAGACCATCATGATTACTTCTTTCAACTCACTCCAAAATGGCTTTCGAGATCGGTAGTGTCGAAAGTAAAGTGAAAACATCCCAATACCGAATAGCATTAATCCAAAGGCACTACACAGCCACTCATAGCCATGATACATATTCAGCCATTGATCATAATTCATCGCATGTTCGATGTTAGTAATAAGCATAATCTTATGAGCAACATAAAATGCGATTAGAAACCCAATACAATCCGCTAAAATCAAACTGACATAGTTAATATTCTTTGAATATTTAACTTTTTCATTCAACATATTTTAAAATCCAAATAACTCTTTGTAAATATCATAAAGCAGGCGTGGCTATAGCTTACTTTTAAAACAACCTCTAGCCACTTTAGCACCTGAAACAGATAGTATCTTTTGAAAAACTCGCTCACAGCTTTGTCCATCTTGAAACTTATGAAACAAATTTTTCATCTCTAGGCGTTCATTTTTATATTCAGAAGGGTTACAATTAAACCTTTCTACCCATTTCATAGCGTCATTCCAATCACTACATTTAGGCCCCGGAGTGACAGTGTCATAATCATAATATAGCTCTCTATTTTGAGATATATATTCGGCATGGTCAAACTGAGTGAATATAACAGGATTATCTGACAACAAAAAATCAAAGTATATACTTGAATAATCAGTTATCATAATATCAAAGTCATTAATCTTGCTGTAAATATCCTGTTCAATTTCTTCATCTGACAAAATTTTAATATTAGAATATTCTTTTAAAGAAAGATCTTTTTCATTATTTGGGTGCAGTTTTATATACATCACAACATTAATCGAAGCCAACGTATTGTTTATGTTATCTGCACTGCTTGCCAATAAATCAGTTAGTTTAGAGCTACCATTATTTCTCCACGTAGGAAGATAGATAATACTCTTGGTATTAGTGTTTGTTTGAGGCTGTTGGAAAACATCATTTCTCGGCAACCCTGAAACAAATACTTTTTCTGGAGGTAAATCAAATGCAGATTCTAGTTGCTTAGCCTCTCTATCAGAACTTGCTATAGCAAGATCAACATATTCCTCACCTCGAATATATGGGAATATTTTTTTTAGTCTTCTTTTATTTGATTTATCTATGACTTTACTTACCGTATTATCATATCCTATTTTCTTTAATGGGATACCGTGCCATAAGTTTATAAGCACCTTAGCCGGTACAAATTTGCTTATATCATTAAAGCTGACATTAAAAATATTAACACCTGACCTGGACATCATCCAGAAACCTTTCAAAGTAAAGGCATAATATACTTCATACCCCTTAGAGCTAACTAAGTTTAAGGTACGCTTATTTTTAGTAATCCATATAGATCTTATTTCTGGATGGTGTTTGCTTACATGCTCAAATAATATTTTGCTACTGTCACCATATTTATTTCCATGCCATGAACCAAATGCCCAAATATTTTCACTACTTGGGATTAGTCTAGAGACTAAATATATAGGCATACCAGAAATAAGCCGAGCGAGTTTAATGATATTTCTCATGGGAATTTACTCAGATTTATGTAAGGGTTAAGAAAATATATTAAAAACAGATATCTGTCTTATCCAACTGACGAGAGGCTATATATAATAATTATTTTATTGATAATTAACCTTTTCATTTCTCAGCTATGCTCATATCTGAAACACTGCTAAGTATAAAGTACTTTAAAGAATCATTTTTTTAAAACCCCAGCTAATTTATTGTCCTCAATCACTAACAGGGCACTTATTTTTTTTGCTTCCATCATGTCATAAGCAGTTTGAATCGAAGTTTGAGGGGTAACAGTGGCAGCACTAGGTGTAAAAATAGCCTCCGCAGTCACGCTAAAGGACTCTTTACCAAAACGTTCTATGGTGCGGCGAAGATCACCATCAGTAATTATTCCTTTTAGATCATTATCTTGTATAACGATAGCTAAGCCTAAGCACCCCTCAGATATCGTCATAATAATTTCCGACAGCGTGCTGCTTAAGTGAACGATCGGTAGATTTTTAGTGTTCATATCATCACTAACACGGCCTAATAGCCTGCGCCCAAGACTCCCACCTGGATGAAAACGAGCAAAGTTCTCTGGCTGAAAGTCACGCATTTCCATTAGTGCAACGGCCAATGCGTCTCCCATTACTAATGTTGCCGTCGTTGACGAGGTTGGCGCTAACTGAAGTGGGCAAGCTTCTTCGGGAACTGCAATATTTAAATGGCAACGAGCATGCGTTGCCAAAGTTGAAGCAGGGTTTCCCGTTATTGCAATAATGTTGTTGCCGTTGTCCTCCAAAAAAGGAAGCAACTTGAGCACTTCATCTGTTTCACCTGAATTAGAAATAGCGATAAAAATATCATCAGAAGTAACCATGCCTAGGTCGCCATGAAAGGCTTCGCCAGGATGCATAAAAAAGCTTGGGGTGCCAGTGCTTGCAAAGGAAGCCGCTATTTTCTTACCAATAATCCCCGATTTCCCCATGCCACATACAATCACTCGCCCAGAAGTTGACAAAATAATGTCGATGGCGAGTTCAAACTGATCATCAATTTGATCCGATATGGCTTGCAGGGCATTCACTTCAATTTCAATGACTTTTTTAGCTATTTCTAAACTACCCATCTGTTATTCCATTATTTTCTTTATTGTTAAATAATCACTTTCTGTATCAATACCGTGTGGTATGTCCCCATCAAAGTCCATGACACCAATCGTTAAGCCATTACTTATCGCTCTTAGCTGCTCAAGTTTTTCTAAAGACTCTAAAGCCGACTCAGGCAACGTACTCATGGAAAAAAGGGCCGCGACTTTATAGACATAAATACCAACATGGCGCTTAGCTTGGCTTAAATCATCAGGGTTATCCCGATTCAGCGGCGCGGCGCTTCGAGTAAAGTAAAGTGCCTGAGCATGCTCTGTCGTAATCGCTTTCACTACGTTCGGGTTGAAAAAGTCAGCCTTGTGATTAATCTTCGTTGCTGCGGTGGTAATATCAAAATTTTGATTTTTCAGTGTAAATGTCATTAAATCACCAATTAACATTGGTGGAATCAAGGGCTCATCTCCCTGAACATTTATCACTAACGTCTCTGCTGACCAGCCTTGTTTTACAGTTACTTCGTTTACACGGTCTGTTCCACTGGCATGGTTCACCGCCGTCATAACCACTGGTAACCCAAACTCTAACGCTTTACTTTCAATACGCTTGTCATCGGTGGCGATTACGATATCCGCCAATGCGATGCCCGCTTCTAATACGCGCTGAGCAACATGCCAAAAGATAGGCCGGTTGTTAATTTCCAACAATGGTTTAGCCGGTAAACGAGAGGAACCATAACGAGCGGGGATCACCACCTTAAACTCACACGCATTCATTCTTACTGCTCCATGCTGCGGACATCATCGGCAATTATTTTGTTTAGTAACACATCATAGATCGCTTTGAGTGAACCACAACGTTCAAGTAAAAGTGTGTCCGCGACTTCTCTTATCACACCAGCACCACCTGCCGCTTTCGTAATACGTTGTGTATTTTGAAGAACGAGGTCATGTGCATCCGATGGCGCAAAGCTCGTGCCACATCGCTGCATAACGGGAAGGTCGAGCACATCATCACCCACAAACGCAACTTGCTGGAGAGTTATCCCCAGCTCTACACATATCTTCTCAACGCGTGGGAGTTTGTTTTTGCAGCCTGTTATAATGTAATCAAACCCTAACTTCTCACAACGTTCCGCCAATGCTTGGCTTGCCTTGCCTGACACTACGCCAGTTTTGATGTTATGGCTGCGCAACAATTCAATGGCTAAACCATCTTTAACGTTAAACTTTTTAAACGACTCGCCATGTGCGTCTATATAAATGCTGCCATCGGTCATTACTCCATCAACATCAAACAACACCAATTCGATATTTTGCATAATTAAACCAATTTGGATTCTAAAAATGGGCGTTTATGTGCCACGGCATCAAGCTCTAACAAGGTTTCCAGCATTTCTCGCATATGATGCAGGGGTATCATATTCGGGCCATCGCTCAGTGCAACGCTTGGGTTTGGGTGTGTTTCCATAAATAAACCATCAATACCAACAGCTACAGCGGCACGCGCTAAAACAGGCACCATTTCTCGCTGGCCACCAGAGGTCGCGCCTTGGCCACCAGGTTGCTGAACAGAGTGAGTCGCATCAAAAACGACTTTACAACCTGTATCACGCATAACTGGCAAGCCACGCATATCAGAAACCAACGTGTTGTAGCCAAACGAGGTACCGCGATCGCATAACCAGATATCATTATTGCCAACTTCGCGACACTTCTTAACTACCTGTTCCATATCCCATGGCGCTTGAAACTGGCCTTTTTTGATGTTCACCGGTAGCCCGAAACCCGCGACTTTTTGAATAAAATTGGTCTGGCGCACCAAAAATGCCGGAGTCTGCATCACATCAACGACAGAAGCAACTTCATCGATAGGAGTATCTTCATGAACATCCGTTAGCACTTTAAGCCCTAACTCATTCTTTACTTTACTTAAAATGCGCAGCCCTTCCTCAATACCTGGGCCACGGAAGCTATCCGTTGAGCTACGGTTCGCTTTGTCAAAACTTGCTTTGAAGATATATTCAATACCCAAATCTTGAGTCATGGCCTTCATTTTCGAAGCGACTTCAAGAACTAATTCTTCAGATTCAATGACACATGGGCCTGCAATTAAAAACATAGTTATCTCTTATTTTTTGTAAATTTCATCTAATTCTTTAGAAAAACGTTCGACAGAAAAGCGCTCAAAAACTTGCTTATAAGCAACGCCTGCTAACTGTTCAAAGTGCTCAGGTTGTTCTAGGTATTGATTCAAAAACTCAATACACTGACTTGTTTCAGAAAAGAGGTGACCATCTTTTCCGTGGGACACAATATCTCTATTTCCGGCACAATCTCTTAGAATTACTGGAATATCAGCTGCGCACGCCTCAATAACGGAAACTGGCATGCCTTCCCATAGAGCGGTGGAAATATAAAGTTCCGCTTTGTATAACTCTTCGATTACCTTCTCACGTGGCATCCATCCTTTAACGTTAACACCCGCATCTATAAGTACTCGTTTAAATTCAGGTTCTCCATCTCCAATCCAAATAAATTCAACATTGCTATTTTTAAATTGGCTTGCTATATACGCAAATTCTTCAGGGCCCTTTTGCGGTCGGATCCCCCCCACAGTGATCACTTTCACTATTTCGTTTGAGCTAACTTCAATAGCTTGCTTCTGGCAACCTCTGAACTCACTTAAATCGACAGCATTTTCAAGTAAAGCGACTTTGACAAAGGGTAGTGCTTGCTGAATAGCTTCTTTTTCACTGTTTGAGCAGGCAACATAGGTCGCCTGTTTTACGCAAGCGACTAACTCGAACAGCCTAAATAAAAGTGCCTTACCTTTACCAATATCTTCTCGCATAAAAGATATGCAATGTGGGCTATAAAAAACTTTGGTTTTTAACCCGAGCGTTGCTAGACGCCCGACAAAGCCAGCAAAGGATGAATGGCAGTGAACACAATCAGGCTTTATTGATTTCAGGTGTCTACGTAAAGAAAAAACAGAAAAAGGAAATTTTCTTGCCTGCAAGTCTTCTTCTACCAATCTGACATCTTTTTCAAATATCGTTTCTATATTTTCAGGCGTATCAGACCTACGAGAGAAAATAACAGTAGTATCGCTATCTCTTACTTGTGAGTTCGCTGCCATTTGCGCGATAGATAATGTGCCTGTTGCTGTTGACTCAATTACATGAACAACATTCATATATTCCTCTCATATTCCTAAAGTGTATCTCGCACTCTCACTATAAACTGTTACTATAAATAGTATAAGTGCGATGGGTGCTAGGAGATAGACGCGATGGCGTTCCTTTATAAAATAAAGAGATTCATAAAGAGAAACAAACATTATTAAAAACGCATATGGAAAGTAGCGTTCTGAAACTTGCGCTACTGGACTAAGTAATAAAATACAGCTAAAAAAGAATAAAAATAATTTCTGGCAAACTCCACCGTTAAATAGAAACAAGCTTACCGTACCAGCTAATGCCAACACCTTAAAGTTCGTCAAGGTGAAGATCGAGTTAAACTCTGCCACATGATTATATTGAAAATATAACTCATATTTAGCATCAAGAAATGGAAGGTAATTAATCAACATTCCCACTATTGCGGGCATCACTTTCGCGAGAATAACTGAAGCCAGAACAATACAAAACCAAGAACTCTTCTTGTTAATCGATAAGGCAAGCTTAGATGCGAATGCCAATATTACAGAAAAATGCAATGAAAAAGCTAAAGCGCCCAACAGGTAGCCTTTTATTCTTTGCTTGTCTATGAACGCATAATAAATCATTAAATAAGACAAAGGAATTGCAATACTTGTTCTAATATGGTTCCCCATATACACAAACAAATAAGTCGACAACGAACAAAGAACAATCATAGGAACTAAGTAAAAGCTTTCGTTCGAGGTGGAAAGAGCGATCATTTTTCTTGAGACTGAACACAGTAGCAAAAATGCCAGGCTACCGATTGAAAAAATAAAAACCTCCGGCAATACCAAAACTTTCTTAGCCATTGCAGCAAAACGCCAAAAACCAAATTCTGTATTACCAAAGTAAGATTTTCCTACATCATAAGCTTTACTTACAGATCCTAGGTGGTTGAAAGCTGTTACATATCTAATTGTATCGTTTCCGGCATCTAGAGGTCGTAAGGATACCAAAAGAGAAAAGAATATGAATATCAGGAGTAAAAATAAATAACTGATTCCTCTTGAGTTTTTATTAGAGTAAAAGTTAACAGCTAGTAACAAGGCCAACGTACCTATATAAAGTGATACAATTAGACCTAAATCTCTATAATATATCATCGAAAACCCTATCTATTTCGGATTGTGATATCTTACTTGACTCAAAAAAGTCGATATTTATAAGGAAATTGCTAATATAAGCTTGTAACCTTTTCTCATTAAAGGAGCTAAATATACTCTCACCTAAAAATTCTACACTTTTACCTAGTATCAAGGCCTCTAACCCTACAGTAGAGTTTATTGTGTAAACTTTTGCCGATTTTTTTAGTAATTCAAAGGTATTATCGTTAGAAAAAGTGACTTTATTTTTATATTTGTTTACGAACCGCTCAAGGTAAGCCATATCTTGTTCTGCTGGGTGAGGCTTTACAACTAAATTATATTTGCTATTTCTATTAAGAATCAAATCCACTACTTCGAAATTACCACCAATTTTGCTATTGAGCACGATTTGAGAATCATTAGAGACTTGCATAGGAAAAAAAATAAAACCTCCGTTAATATTTCGTTCGAAATTAATTAACTCAGATACGCTATTTTTCTTAACCTTTATTTTAAATTTGTCATATAGGTATTTAAAGCTCTGCCACTTCCCACCTAGAAATTGCGCATATAAAGTATCATAAAAGTTATGCACACCGATTTTTCTTCCATTAATTGCTTGCTTTACAATAGAGTGTTTAACTTTATAGTCTATATAGTTTTCTTTCCAATTTTCAAACACTAAATCATCATTTCTAAGGGCGTCTAGCTTTTCTATATTTTTAAACAGACTGGAGCTAGCGTTAACCCCCTTACTATCAGCAAAAATCTTTCCCGGGATGTTTGATATTTCAAGAAATCTCGTCTTTACTCTACCTCTAAACAATCTACAGGTGTAACCAATAACATCCTCACCGTTCCAACATATGATCGATTCGTGCTTGTTTTCGATGATACTAGTATCTATCTCGTGATATAATATATCTTTATATACATTAGCATTTTTTAGGCTCATTACCCCAGTCTGCGTCTCACGCACACGGTCCTTTGGCCCAATTTTATAAACTTCATTGTCGTATTGACCATTAAGGTTACTTAGTAACCTACATTCAATGCCGTTATCTCTACATAGTAGCTTTATTGATGGTAACGTTGTAAGAACTTTATATTTACGACGAATATCATTCTTCGCTAAGTTTACAAAAAAACAACCCGCCTGATAATAATCTACGACAACTAAAACACTGCCTAACTTCATCCTTTAATCCTTAACTTTTTATAAAATATCAATTGTCAGATAAGTGAACCGTATCTTTTTGATAAAACTAACAACTAAAGTATTATAATGAGGTCTATAATGATAGTTAAACGGTTTAAGATCGTTAGCTTTTTATATTTAGTACATGTAAAATTTGAACATTTTCTGATCTTAGTACATTTTTCTAAATCCTAATTTATTATGATTTTTAAACTTTATAGACATATAGCTAACTATTGCGTCACTTAACCTAAAATTGAAAGTTACTTTTGTATGTTTATAGTTAAAGTAACATCCATGCCGAACAGACAGTGAATATCTATCATTATCTCATTGGTATATTATGAGTATAAGTTAAGATTCGTAACTGTAATTATAGTAACCATAGGCACTACTGGCTTTGGGGACTACAGCATTAAAAATAAACCCTTTCACCTCTATGCCATTTTGCTCAAAACGTTTTTTTGTAACTTCGATTTCTTTTACTGATGTTTTTCCAAAGTAACCCACGAGCAAGGTTGTCCCAACATTAGCGCCAATAATGGCAGGATCTGTTACCGCCAGAATTGGTGGAGTATCAATAATCACAATATCATAGTTCTCTGAAGCCCAATCTAATAGCTCTTTAAGTCTCGGGTGCATTAGTAGCTCTGATGGATTTGGTGGAATATCACCTCGCCCGACAAAATCTAGATTTTCGACGCCTGTTTTTTTAATTATTTCACTAACTTTCGTTTTCCCAGCGAGATAACTAGAAAGCCCGGGAGTATTAGACTCTGCAAAATGCTCCTCCAATTTACCTTTTCGCATATCAGCATCAATAATTAGAGCTTTTTGCCCTGATTTAGAGATTACAGCTGCCATATTCGACGACACGAAAGATTTACCGATATCTGGACTAGGGCCGGATATCATAATAATGTTATTTTTGGCATCCATCATACCAAAATGCAGGCTAGTCCGTAGGCTACGCAAGGCTTCAATCGAAAGGTCTGCCGGGTTAAATGCTGTAAGCAAGCTATCTTCTACATTCAGCTCTTTACCCGACCTTCTCTTTTTCTCTATCTTAATCTGGTCACTCGAAACAGGTATACAGGCGTAAACAGGTAAGCCGATCTCCTCTATTTCATCCGGGTTTTCAACACCTCGATGAAATGCATCGCTAACTAATACATAAGCAATTGATAGAAAACCTCCAACAAGTAACGCTATCGCGATCACAATTAACTTCATCGGTTTGACAGGTTTTTCCAACGAAGCAGCGTTGTCTAGAATACGGACATTTCCCACCTCACTAGCTTTCATTACCTTTAGTTCCTGAACTTTATTCACCAATTGCAGGTAGATAGCTTGGTTAACCTCAACATCACGTCTTAGACGAATGACCTCCTGCTGAGTTTTTGGCATCTTGGAAACAGAATTCTCCAGACGTTTCTTTTCCGCTTCCAACGTTTTACGTTTTTGCAAAAGAGAGACATAAATAGGGTGACTCTTTGTATAGTTTTGAGCAATATCAGATTCTTTGAGCTTCAACTCATTGAGCTGGCTATCCACCGTGACGACGCTCTCCAGTACCGATTTCGCTTCCAGTTCTAAATTAATTGAGTCACTTTTTGATTTATATTGATCTAATTTGGCTTCAGACGCATTAAGCTGCTTTTTAACCACAGGTAAGTGCTTGCGCAGGAACTGAAGACTTTGTTCAGCATTTGCAGAGGTTCGGTCAACATTTTGCATCAAATAATACTGGGTAATATTCTCCAAAATAGCCTGAATACGATTCTGGTTATCTCCCTCTAGCGTTAGTCTTAAAATCCCAGTTTTTTTCCCTTGCTCCGCAATTTTAATCTCTTTACGTAGATCGCTAATTGTCACTAGACGAGCACTTTTTGTGACTGTAAACTCAGTGTCAGCCGTTGCGTCTATTTCTGAGACCAGAATACTTGCGCCATCTGAGTGTGCCAACTGACCGACTCTACCTTTCAAAAGCTCATCACCTTTAAATAATAAAGAAAACTGTTGATTGCCTTGATATATCAAGTTCAGTTTTTTACCTATCAGCTCTAAAGGCAGTTTCATTTGGCTAATAGTAACTTTAGGTTCCTGTTTTCCCTGTAATCGAGCCAAACCTTTACCGAAAAGCGGGAAATATTTAGGCTCAGCTGAAACGGTCAAATTTAGACTATCGACAGTATGACCAAGAACCATCCGAGATTTTATAATTTGAATCTCAGTATCCGCTGAAGATTCCGGTGCGAACATGTCAGTGAGATCCGTGAGTCCAGGTACACCTGCGCTTTTGTCTTCAACCTGAACCAAAGCATCTGCTTTGTATATCGGGGTTGCCAAAAACGCATAGGCGATACCGAAACAGAAAAAAACAAAAGTAACAGCCATTATCAACCGGCGGTTATCAATCAGAACACCAAATAGCTTGTTCAGATCAATTTTATCTGAATCAGAGTCTGTTGTTTGAGGGTTTTGTGCAATGCTCATTGAAAGTTCCAATCATGAGAATTAAAAATAGTTGTAAGTGATGAGAAAATATCTCTCCTATCACTCGTCGAAGTCTCTTACAGTTTGCTTGCCCAAGCTGCGGCTGATTTTTCAAGCAAGTGGTATGAGTGATCAAATGCCTCTCGGCTTTGGCGGTATGGATCAGAGATTTCTTTTTGACCAATCCATTGACCAAATAGCATTGTTTTGCCTCGTGCTTGTGGCGCGATTGTGGCGACCGCTGAAATATGTCCTTTTTCCATCACCAAAATAAGGTCGTATTCTCTGCAGTGCGTTTCTGTCAGTTGCTGGGCCATGTGGCCATCAAGGCTAACGCCATTTTCTTTTGCAACTGCCACTGCCATTTTGTCGGCAGGTTTACCAACGAGAGCGCCAATACCTGCTGACGCAATCTCTTTCTCTGGGAGTAACGTCTTCAACAAGTATTCACCCGATGGAGAACGGCAAATATTGCCAACACAAACTACAAGGATTTTTTGAAACATAATTCTTACTCGCTAGAAAAGATGGTGCCGACATTCTGCAAACAAAAGTGCTCTTACACTCATTTGAGTTGAACGGTTCTGCATACGTTTCGAGTAAACGCACTCCCATCGCTCTTTTCTTTAGTTCACTTTTTAACGGCTGCAACAAGAAAATTGGGAGTACGATATAAACTCAAAAAATAGACTAAACTTCATTACGCTCGAATGATGACTTTATGGCCATGTTCTAATGCGTAATGCCGCTTCTGATAGATCATCAACGCCAGTAATTGTTGGCAACAGTTGCTTGATAACGCGGTTCCAGCGAGAAATTGGGCTAGCGGTTACATACACGATATCGTAAGGCCTTAAGTCAAACTCAGTACCAATCACCAAGGCAGAAGCATCTTTGATGTTTAGCTGATAGATATTTGCAATGGTGTCTGCTGCTTTGTGTTTCTCACGATTCGCTCGAATCACAAAGATACCTGTCGCATCCGCCTCTAGTTCGTTAATGCCACCTACCGAACTTAAGGCTTCAGTTAAGCTCATGCCTGCACGATCGATCTTCAAGACTTTAGGCGTATTCACTTCTCCCATCACAAATACTTTTTGCGCATCGTTACGGGGCACATGAACAATATCGCCAGGAGACAGCAAATGGTTTTGTGTTAAATCACCACGTTGCATCAGTGCATAAAGAGAGATTTTTTCATCTGCCCCTTGATGAGTCAGCGTTACGTTGCGCCAATCGGCATCTGCCGCTAAACCACCTGCATTGTTAATTGCATCAAGCAATGTCAGTGGGACATTGGTAATCGGCTGTGCGCCCGGTTTATTAACTTCGCCAGTTACATAAGATTTTTTTGAACGAAACGCTGCGACTTTCACATCAATCTGCGGATCTTTGATATACGAACTCAACCGCTTGGTCATTTCATCGCTGATTTCGGTTACGGTTTTCCCTTCAACTTTGATCAAGCCTATATATGGGTAGAAGATGGTGCCGTCAGTATGCACCCAGTTACCCGAATCACTCGCACTGCGATAAGAACCTGCCGGAATGGTCAGTTCTGGATGATCCCAGATAGTGATGTTAAGAATATCACCCGAACCAATACGATATTGGTAATCAGCCTCTTGAGCACTCAAAGTCGGGTTGTTCTTTGGTTGCACAGCAAGCGATCTCATTTTACCAACCGTACTGGCTGTTAATGGGTAGACGTTAACCTGCTTGGAAATATCCGTCTGTTGCTCGCTGTCTGTTGTGACAATATTTTTATCGCTTACACTCAAGTTAGAACCAGGGATTGCACACCCGCCTAACATAGTTGATGTAATTGCCGTTATCAGAATTTTTTTGGTGATATGCATATATTGATTCGAAGTAAATTAAAGGTACGGAATGTGACTAACACTATCTGAATACAAAGTACGAGTCGTATTCACCCCCTCTAAGAGGGGCATCAGTCGTAGATAGTAGCTTAAACCTATACTTTTCATAAAAATAGGCACCAAACGCTACTCAATTGTCTAGTAATGCTGAGAGTAATCTCTCGCATTAATTCACATATTAAAAACAGACGGTTCAGTGAGCTACCGCTTGACTCTTATTCTACAGTTTTGCTTTTTCCATTCGAGCTCTGGATCTTTTGCTTACCAGCATCATATTGATTTCCTTCCACGTTTCGAAATTTCATCAACCACCAATGTAGCAATGGCATCTAAACATCTGTGGTTGACTAACAATCCAGAAAAGATACTGAACAGCAAAGAAGCACACTATTTCTATCATTCTAATATTCAAGATGCGCTGCTTCTAAAATCACAGACTATCAGGCTCAAATTGTATAAATATTAAAAGCGAACAAAATTAAACCTCACATAGAATTAACATCTAGGCATGGAAATGTTAATTCTATGTTTCAAGTTAAATAGCGACCTAACTTATTCACTCGTTGTATTGCATTCGAAAAAATGAAAGTGTCTATATAAGGATTAATGAATCCAGTTTTTCTATAACATACTAAATTAACTAATGTTACTAGATGTTTCTCTCAAATCTTGCGGGCAGATTATATGTGAAAACACACAGTAATGGAATGAGAAATGATTAAATTTTTATATCTAATTCAGCCACCCACTTATGTGGGTAAAGATCAGTTTCGCGGTATCTATATGATATATTTTAGGAATCACAGGCACAAAAAAGCCCACACTCGGTGGGCTTTTTTGCTTGTTCATAAAGAACGAATTGGTGCCCGCTACTGGACTCGAACCAGTGACACCTTGCATGTCATGCAAGTACTCTAACCAACTGAGCTAAGCGGGCCGCTTTCTATATTTGTAATCGCTATATTTGTATAGAGTAATGTTTGTAAGTGACAAGCTTTACACATTAAACGTTTTCACTTTTTCAACTGAAACGTATTCAGTGAGAATGGTGCCCGCTACTGGACTCGAACCAGTGACACCTTGCATGTCATGCAAGTACTCTAACCAACTGAGCTAAGCGGGCAATATTGCTACGTTTATAGTAACTATGTTTATAGTAACTATGTTTATCATTACTATATTTGTAAGCGAAATATTTGTAAGCGAAAAAATTTACTAGCATTACATTTAAGCAACTGCTTCAGATCTCTCACTGGATTAATATTCAGTGAGAATGGTGCGTCCGAGTGGATTCGAACCACCGACCCCCGCCATGTCAAGGCGATACTCTAACCAACTGAGCTACGGACGCATTCCTGAAGACGGGAAAGATATTAACGAGAGATACCGTTGGGCGCAAGTACAAATTCTTTATTTATGAACTGATTGGCGAGCTTATAACCTGAATGGCTAAATTTCAGGCCATCTTTCACAGGTGAACTAAGCGGTATAGGGTAATTCAATCACGAAGCGAACCCCGTGTTCCACTTCTTTATCGCAGTATATTTTGCCCTTTAGTAATTGAACAACCACGTTGTAGACCACGTGAGTCCCCAAGCCACTGCCACCTAAACCACGCTTTGAGGTGACGAATGGGTCAAAAATGCGTGCAGCAATATCTTTTTCAATCCCTTTGCCTGAATCACGATACTCGATGTGCACATTGTCACCGATTCGCTCAACCGTAATATAGATCTCGCGTTCGCCTTCCCATTGATCGAACCCATGAGTGATGGAGTTTAAAATAAGGTTGGTATAAATCTGCACGAAGCTACCTGGGTAACTGGTGATGGCTAGGGTGTCTGAGCAGCTGACAATCACTTCAGCATCGGCTTTTTTCAATTTGTGGTGCAGTGAAGAAATCACTTGGCTGAGATTCTCTGCCATAAAGAAGTTGTAGTTTGCTTCACTCGATTGGTCTACTGCGACTTGTTTGAAACTCTTAATCAGTTCAGAGGCGCGAGTTAAGCTATTGATGAGTATTTCTGAGGAATCGTTCAAACATTCTAAAAATGATTCCACGTCTTGCTCTGAAATATTTTCTGCTTTGAAGCTTTTTTCAAAGTCTATCGTTTGTTCTTGTAAAAAAGACGCCGCAGTGACACACACTCCAATGGGGGTGTTCACTTCATGCGCAACACCCGCTACTAGCTCACCCAAACTGGCCATTTTCTCAGACTCAATCAAAATATCTTGTGTCTGTTTGAGCTCAGAGAATGCTTGAGTCAGACGGGAGTTACTGCTTTCAAGACTTGCGGTTCTATCATTAACTTTCTGTTCAAGCTCTTGATTGAGGTTTTCAATTTCTAATTGAATATTCTTCCAGTCCGTTACGTCATGGCCGAAAGCAATATAATATTCGAGAACACCTTGGTTAAAAAAGGGAACGAAGTTCCAAGTTAGTGTGCGAGATTCCCCTTCTTGGTTATGCATCACAACTTCTAAACCACTGACTTCTTCTACATGCTCACTATTCCCGCTAACGCTAGCGAAAGGCGACTTGTTATCTTTAGTAAATAACTTGGGCCAACTTTGGCCAATAAGCGCCTGATGATCTATCCCCGTGAGCAACTCACCCGACGGGTTGATTGAGTAAATGGACATATCTTCATGCAAACAGCAGATAACACTGGTCGAAGAACGAATAATGGTGGCCGAAAAGTCTCGCTCTTGCTCAAGTTGGACCCGTGAACGCTGCCTCTCTTCCAGTTCATCGATCATTTTCATTCGCATCTTGTTGACGGTATCGGCAAGCACATCAAGCTCATCCGAGCTTCTTTTTACATTACGTCGTCCATCAAAAACCAGCGGAGGACTATCTCGGGTCAAGTCTAAGTGATTCGTATAATTCACCAGCTTGTGTATATGCCGGATTACCAACATATAGATAAGCCAAAGAATACACACAGAAACGACAAACGTTTTGATAGCTTGGCTGATGAGGATAATCAACGATTTTTCGATTAAGCGGTGATACACCTCTTCCAAACTGGCCGCGACAAACAGTTTGCCCACCAACTGATCTTGATAAACTAACTCAAACTCTCGGCTAATGTCATATTGAGGCTGGGCTCCTCCTCGTTCAATCAATGGAACTAGCGCATCCCCCAAAATCTCTTTCACGACCACATACTGCATATTAGGTAGGCGCATAATGCCATCAAGCTGAACCTCAACCTGCGCTTGATCTAAATTCCAATAACTGGTCGCGATAGACTCTAAAAAGCTTGCTTCAATTTGTTCTATGCTGTCTTCAATCTGAACAACGTCTTGACGATAGTCCCACAATAATTGAAGAGAAGTAATGGCAATAGCCAACACACTGCTACAAAGCAGTATGTATGACAGTAACCGGAACGAAAGGCTGTCTAAATTCGCTATTTTCTTAAAGGTCCACTGCGGTTTAGGCATTCACTAAAGTCCTTTTTATCCCCATTGAGTAGAGTATCTTCGCCATCTGTAACTGAACATTTTCACCTAAGGTTACCCTCCGCATTTTCCACTTACAAAGTATGGTATTAGGTCTCCAATTTACCAAATTTGTTCCCATTTTTATTATACTTAACCCCAATGCTCATCTAGCTTTTGTAAGGGATCGTGATCAAAAACCTGACCCCTTGATCCACTTTGTTGTCACAGCGAATCGAGCCTTTTAATAGCTGTACTACCAAGTTATAAATAACATGCGTCCCAAGGCCACTCCCGCCAGAACCTCGCTTAGTCGTTACAAATGGGTCAAAGATTTTTTCAGCCATCTCATCGCTGATCCCCTTCCCATAATCTTGATAGTCAATACAAAGCTGGCTGCCCTTGAGTTCAACTGAGATGCGAATTCTTGGGACTCCCTCCCAGTTGTCGAAACCGTGAATCAAAGAATTAATAATGAGGTTGGAATATATCTGAGCAAAGCTGCCTGGATAACTGGTCATGGTTAACTCCCCATCACACTCCACGTCCACTTCACAACTGACTTTTTTCATTTTATGATTGAGTGACGTTAGCACTTGCTCTAAGTTTTCAAGAACATTGAATTGATAACAAGCTTCACTTGACTGATCGACAGCCACTTGTTTAAAGCTGCGAACTAAATTGGAAGCCCTAGTTAAACTGTTGATTAGTAGTGATGTTGACTCGCCTAGACCGTCGGTAAATTCTTGCAAATCGTTCATTGTGAGATCTTCTTTTTCAAAACGTCGCGAGAAATCTTTGGTTTGATCGGTGAGGAAGGAGGCTGCCGTCAAACTGATCCCTAAAGGAGTATTGATTTCATGAGCAATACCCGCAACTAATCCCCCTAAACTGGCCATTTTCTCAGATTCCACCAACACCCCTTGGGTTTTCTTCAGTCGGTCAAACGCGAGCTCTAACTTTTGATTACTCTCTTTCAGGCTCTCTGTTCGTTTCGAAACTTTCGCCTCAAGATCATTATTTAATGAATTCAGCTCAAGTTGCACCCGTTTGAGAGGCGTTACATCGTAACCAAAGGCAATGTACTGCTGTAACGTATCATCTTGATAAAAAGGAACAAAGCTCCAGATAACTATACTGTGTTCGTCGGCGGATGTTTCCATGGCAATTTCACATTCATGTAAGCCCTCAGAGCCGACTATCCTCTCTTTTAATGGCTGAGCTTCTTCTTGCTTCGCGAATAAGTAAAGCCAACTTTCTCCTAGTATTTGGTCACGAGACTCTCCGGTAAGTTGTTCGCCTGCTTTGTTTACTGAGCCTATGTTAAGTGCTTCATCCATACAGCAAATAACCGTGCTTGATGATTCAATCACAGTTTCGGAAAACTCTTTTTCTTGCATGAGCTGTAGGTTAATTTGCCGTCGTCCTTCCAGCTCATCGACGATTTTTTCTCGCATCTGATTGATGGTGTCAGTTAACGTGTCGAGCTCATCTGGGTTAACGCGGGTTTTGTGACGATCTTTTAGCTTTAAGGGCTGACCTTGCCCGTCGAGTTGAAGGCCTAGCGTATAGGCAGCCATATGGTGAAGATGTCGGATAAGAATCATATAAATGATCCACAATATACACACAGAGACGATAAAAGTTTTAACCATTTGGCTAACTAGCAATACGGCAGATTTCTTGATCAGCCTGTCGTACACTTCCGACAACGAAGCCGCGACAAACAAGCTTCCGACCACTTCCCCTTCAAAAATCAAATCGAACTGACGACTGAGGTCAAATTTTTTCCGAAATTGCCCTCTTTCAATCAAGGGAGCGTCACTATTTTCTCCGCCTTCCGCCACCATCACGTATTGCATGTTTGGGAAGTTCATAATACCGTCGACCTGAACTCGGATCTGCTCCTCATCAAGGCTCCAATAGCTAGCCGCTATTGGCTGCAAAAAACTGACTTCTATTTGATCTATGTTGTTTTCTATTTGTTTCACATCGTGGCGATAGTCCCAAACTAACTGGACTACAGTGATAATGAGCGCGAGAACCGTACTGCACATAAGAATATAAAAAAGCAGCCTGTTAGAAAGGCTATTCTTATTGAATACTTTACGGGCTTTTCCCACAAATCCTGGCATTAAAAAACCATCCTAGGGCGACTTTCTAAACTATACGTTCGAATGATGATAGCAACATCAATAAAATAGATGCTGTTAGATAGTATGGCTCGCAGTCAAAAAAACACCAAATTGAGTTATAGATAAATGGGAAATGATATGAAACCAGCGACTTAAGTGGTTTAAGCGGATGGAAGGTTAGAGCGGTTTAAAGAGGAAGGATATCGAAGTTAATAACGGGCGCACAAACAAATGCGACCCGTTAGCAACAACGCATTATTTACAGGGTCATTATGCGCCATTGAGCTACTCGGTGAGATCTCCTTCATCGACATCGTAGACAACATTGTAGTTCTCTGTATAGGTACATTGCGGCTGCCTGCTGCACGTAAAGAAACGTCGTCCTTTGTGTTCTCCCACTGTGGCCAGTTTTACCACCATAGGGCTCCCACATTTTTTGCAGAAACGAACATCTCCATCTTGCTCTATAAGATCTAGGTGAGCTGCCAGTAACCGCCTTAGCTTACTAACCTGATAGCTGTGTTTAATAGACGCGCCGATGAGAGGAATATTGGCAGATTTGCATACATGAATCAGTAATTTCTCACGATCGACCTTACCTTTGTTGAGTTCTAATCCGTTGTCCAACTCGATAACCACTTTCGCTTCCAAGCTTCTTGGATCGCACACCACGTAATCAAAATAGCTTTTGGATATTCGGTTGTTGGCAACAAACCATTGTTTTTTATCTTTTGCTTGTGGCGTGATGACCGTCGCCATGCTCACTTTGGCCATCACGACTCCATGCTCCCCGACTGCTGTTTTTAAGGCATTGTAAAATGCGCCTTCTTTTAAATTCAGCAACGGGCCCTTCTTTTTGTATTGACTATCTTGTAGGTCTTCGCGGTTGTTTACCTTCTTCTGTACAAAGATAAAAAAACAGACGAGTAGAACAAAGATGATGATAATGTTTTCCATTTACCTGCCTAACATTTGAGATGTTCTCTAACTATTTAATAATTATACCCAAAGGGCGAATAGATGCATCACAATGTACAGGAGGCTGCAACGGGGATCTACCACTATGCAGATCTAGAACGAGTACCAAGGTAATACTGGTATAGGGGGAGAGGTTTGGGTGCGAAACTAGGCAGTCGCTAATCAATCATCAATCATCAATCATCAATCATCAATCATCAATACAAGGCTACTTTATTTCCCGTCGGGAAAGATAAATTTGTCCATCATTTTGACGATTTTACCGATTTCTGGTTTCGTAATGGTATCCGTGGCGCCTACCGCTAGGGCTTTAGCGCGATTATCGTCGCTCATCAATGAAGAAAACATAACAATGGGAATTTCTTTGTACGAATCACTCTCACGTAGACGCTTAATTAAGTGCATACCATCCATTCTTGGCATCTCTACATCGGTGACCACCGCATTAACCATGTCACTCACTTCTGCCTTTTCTTCCTTAGACATTTTTTGGATTTCCATCAATTTCTCGTGCGCTTCCCCACCATCTTTACACGACAAAATATTGTAACCTGCCGACGATAGGGTTTCTTGGATCATAGCCCGGATAAAGGCGGAATCATCCACGACCATCACCGTTTTACCATTGCGTTTTTCCACCATTTTTTGGTCGAGATCGACGGTTCTGTCTACAGAAATATCGTATTTACCCATGCTCAATTCTGGGTTGATATCAGCTATGATTTTCTCGAAGTCCAGAATCATTATTAAATTTTCGCCTTTACGTACCACCGCAACCACACAGTCTTGCTCACCCGCTTCCAAAAATTGGCTCGGTGACTCCACATCTTTCCAAGAAATCCGGTGGATACGGCTGATGCTGTCTATCAAGAAACCGTTGGTCATCTTGTTAAAGTCCGTCACTATCACAAATTTCTTGTCAATCTCTTGCGACGTAGGCACACCTAACCATCCGGCAAGGTCAACAAGCGGAGTAAGAATATCTCGAGAGGAAAAGACCCCGACCATATGCGGCTGAGCGTTGGGATAGTCTGTTGTCTCAGGCACTTGAATCACTTCGCGCACTTTGGCCACATTGATACCATAGTAACAATGTTTAACCGTCCCATCTGGAAGTAGTTTGTTTAAATGAAACTCTATGATTTCTAGCTCATTTGTACCACTTTCCGTCAATATAGCGTTACTTGTTGTATTCATATTCTGTTCGTCTTGTTACCGATACTTGTTGAGGATCGCTTGGTACTCGGTTATGCCCTGGCGGCTTGGGTCGCTTTTCAGCTTATCAATCGCGCGTTGTAACTTGTGGACCAAGGTAATATCTACATTTTTATTAAAAGCGTAGTACAGTTCTCCCTGTTGGAGTATGTAGAGAGCCTCAAAGTCTGAAGTATTATAGCCAGATTTGTCTAACCACCAGCGCGCAACGTTTTCTTCATAAGCCCAGAGATCGATTCTTCCTGTCTTTAATTGCCTCGCCAAAAACTGCGCGTCATCGTGTGGATGAAGTTTACTGGGTGACACGCCGAGCTCCATCATCAATTGATGACCCACGTCATCTTGTATCACCCCGATACGATATCGTGAAAAATCTTCTGGCCGATGAATGTCTATTCGATTGCTTTTCGATGCTAGTACAACAATTTTTGTGCTGCTAATCGGCCCAACCCAATGAAATAAATGCTCTCGAGAAGGCGTGCGAGTGGTAGAAAAAACCACGGTACCATCTTGCACCAATGCGGAACGGTAAGCATTCGACCAAGGCAGCACCAGCACACTGGACTCCTTGATAGGCTCGCCTGCCACTTGAGACGCGCGGAGTAAAAGGTCAACGGCAATCCCGGTGAGCTTGCTCCCTTCACGATAATTATAAGGTGGGTAGTCTTCTGTCAGAAAATTTAATGAGCTCAAAGAAGGAGATCGAGCTGAAAGTACGCTGCACGAAAACATCGCTAACACGCACCCCGTTAAAACTTGCCACCACCTAAACATGCTTCACTCCATTCGTATCGATAAAAAGTATCAACAAAGAATATTGATAAAAACATCACTAATAATGTAGATGGTGAACAAAAACTCGTCTAGCTTTCGTGCGTCTACTTTCCTACCTATTTCGCCAATATCAAAAGTTCTAAAAATACAGACTGTCAATGGTAAGAGATTGATCACACAAGTTTTAGGTTAATTTGCACCAAAATAACGCAATATTAGGGTGCACTATGGCTGAGTAAAAAACATCAAGTGATACGGAGGCCCACAATGAAACGCGATGTATTTGGTATATGTTTGTCACAAACAGTACTCTCGGAACACCTTGCTACGACCTTTACCCACGTTAGGGTCTACCGAAAGCATGATGTCAACCAAGAGCTTAAAGTCGTGAACGCCTACCCTCAAATGTCGGGAAAAGAGTTGATGACAACAATGAGTGGAGCGCGTGAGAAAGCTCTGCATTGGCGTGCGGAGCACTATTGCCCGTCACGGAAAAGCTAGAGCGCGTCTACATTAACGGCCGAGCTTACGAATAACAGACCGCTATAGAAAGAAGAGTGCCAAAGTATGGTGCTCTTTTTTGCGTTTAACTCTGGAATATAGCCCAGATAACACTATCCTTTTTACAGTCGTTTTATTTTAGATTGAGTACCTTAACTAAATTAAACGCAATAGCCTAAAACAATATGCACAAAACAATCGTATGTACCTAACAATCCTATATACGAAACAATAAGATAAGACAAACAAAACATAGTAGGCGGCGTAATAATGCAAACCATCCATGAACAAAAGCCAGTGGTTCTTGTTGTCGATGATATACCGGATAATATTCACACATTATCAGGTATCCTCTCGGGTGAGTTTCAAATCAAAGCCGCTACCAATGGTGCCAAAGCCATCCAAATCGCGTGTTCCAAGCCCAAACCCCATATTATTTTGCTCGATATCATGATGCCAGGCATGGATGGTTACGAAGTCTGCAACGTTCTAAAAACAAACCCTCTCACCTCTGATATCCCGATTATCTTCGTCACCGCTAAAGCCGAAACCGTAGACGAACAGAAAGGGTTTGAACTTGGCGCAGTCGACTACATCACCAAACCCGTCAGCCCACCTATCGTTAAAGCGAGAGTGCAAACTCATATCTCCCTTTATGATCAAAACCTCACGTTAGCTGTGAAGGTAAAACAACGCACGGAACAACTGGAAAGCAGCCGACTACAAATTATCCAGCGCCTAGGGCGAGCCGCCGAGTTTAAAGATAATGAAACTGGCATGCACGTTATCCGAATGAGTCATTATTCTCGTATTTTGGCAGAGCAACTCAATGTGAGTAAACGTTGGGTCGACTTACTGTTTCACGCCTCTCCCATGCACGACGTCGGCAAGATAGGTATCCCAGACAGGATATTAGGTAAACCCGGTAAACTCGACGACGAAGAATGGGACGTCATGCAGAAACATGTACAGATTGGTGGTGAGATCATCGGTGAGAGCGATTCATTACTCCTGCAAATGGCTCGGGAAATCGCGTTATATCATCATGAAAAATGGGATGGCAGCGGCTACCCACAGGGATGTGCCGGGGAAGAAATCCCCTTAAGTGCAAGAATTGTCGCGATCGCCGATGTTTTCGACGCGCTAACCAGCACTCGTCCGTATAAAGAGGCTTGGCCGATAGAAAAAGCCATTGCTCAACTGGAACAAGATGCTGGTAGCCATTTCGACCCAAATTTAGTGCCAATTTTTGTAAGCAAACTCAATGACATTGTCGACGTCAAAGAGTCTTTTAAAGATATAACCTAATGGTCATGGAGCAGGTATGGGGCAAGTTAAGAACTATGCGCTAGACTCGAAAAGAATACTGATAGGCTTCGTTATCGCCGCCATGCTATTAGTGCTCGCGGGCGGTATTGGTTGGTATAGCCTGAACAAACGTTTCGATGCCATCGAAGATTATGCCCACCATGCACAAATCCTCTCAACGTTAGACCAAATAAAACAACTGGAACAAAAATACTTAAGGCTACCGAACAGACAAGTTGCTCGCCAATTAGCCCATCAACTGCGACAAGCACAGATCCTTACTTCTGGCGTGCACGTCCAGCACCTCCCCCAATTGAATCCATTTATCCAAGAATATAAACGTCAATTTGAGACATACGCTTTCCTTAATCAGCAAGTCAACACCACTCGGCTTTCCATGTCTCAAGCTGCTGATCTACTGTCCAAAGTTATCGAGTCTATACAGTTTGAGCATGAGCAACATATCGAACAAAACCTGCAAAGAATCGACTTACTTAGACAGCGGCTCGACAACATCACAGATCAGACTATCGATAGTCATCGAATTATCGAACATGTTTCAAGTGCACAGAATGATGCCCACGCTTTAACTAAAAAAAATAACAAGCAAGCCTTTACTCGATTACAGTTTGAACTTGCCAATATCAATAGCTTAATCTCAACCTTAAAGCCCTCATTAAGAGAAAAAGATAACCAAGATAAACTGCAAATCGTACACAATGCTTTCAATCGTTATCTCACATCCGTTGCACAGCTCAGAAACCTATCCAACTTATCGCCAGCACTGAAAAAAACGGTAATAAAAAACGCAGACAGTGCCGCGGCGGAGCTTTCACGTGCCGCCAATTCTTTAAAAAACGCATTTCAGGCACAAATGAGTGGCTATCAAAGAGAGCTATCCAATACACAGGCAACGATTGGTCAGCGGTTAGCGGTCGGTACCAGACTTTTATCGTTGCATTCTTCGGTAAGCTCCGCACAGCAACTAGACAGAGACTATTCAATGGCTCTTTCGGGGGAGCAGCAACAGCAACTGGCTCAATCCGTGGAGCTGCATCTACTTAATGCACTGAGTGTATTAAAAGACCTTGAAAAGCGTTTTTCTGCCACCCACAGCTCATCCAACTTAGACATTATTGCCGACAAGACGCAGCAGTACTTGAGCTTGTTTGGCACTCTAGTACATCAGCGCACCTTAGCAAGCTCCCAGTTGATACAATTAAACGCCACTTACAACGGCATAGACGCGATAATCCGCCCAGTGTTCATCAAACAGCTTAACATGGTGGAGAACTCCGGCAATATCGTCAGCTACTTAGCCATCGGAGGGTGTATCTTTGTCCTTACTCTACTTCTGCTTGGGCTACTCGCGCATAAATCTTATGCAGCACTAGAAAGGTTCACCACCAAATTAGCGGTCGCTAAAGATGAAGCGCACAACGCAAACCAAGCGAAATCAGATTTTTTGGCCAACATGAGTCACGAGATCCGAACGCCGATGAACGCGATTATCGGCATGAGTTATTTGGCGTTAAAGACCGAACTTACCAAGTCACAACGTAACTACATTCAGAAGGTTAAGCTGTCGGCCGACAGCTTGCTCGGTCTTATTAACGATATTCTCGATTTTTCTAAAATAGAGGCCGGTAAACTCGATATTGAAAAAGTCGATTTTCAACTGGCTAACGTGTTAGATAACATTTCCAACCTCGTGGGTTTGCGCGCATCGGAGCGAGGGTTAGAGCTGCTCATTCATGTCGAGAGAAATGTGCCAACGGCCTTAATAGGCGATCCATTAAGGCTCGGGCAAATTCTGATAAACCTTGCCAATAACGCAGTAAAATTCACTGAGAAAGGTGAAGTCAAAATACGCATCTCCGTTGAACGTCGCTCGGGTGAACACGTAACGCTTAAATTCGCGGTCTCTGATAGCGGTATTGGTATGTCACCGGAACAAAAAAGCAAACTCTTCCATAAGTTTACGCAAGCGGATTCTTCTACCACTCGAAAATATGGCGGCACTGGCCTCGGCCTATCAATCAGTAAAGAGTTATGTCATTTGATGGGCGGCGACATTCAGGTAGAAAGCACCCTAAACGATGGGTCTACCTTCTCCTTCACAGCACAGCTGAAAATTAGCCAAACTTTAGCAGAAGACCGATATGTCACTCCCTCTGAACTGGCTCAGCTTAATATTTTAGTGGTCGACGATAACGCCAGTGCCCGTGAAATTGTGACCGATATTCTTGAATCACTCACGTTTACCGTAACCTCAGTACCGAGTGTTGATGATGCATTGTTGGAAATGCAGCGCGCAATGAACCTCGGCGCTCCTTACGATCTGATCATCACCGATTGGCAAATGCCGAAAAGCGATGGCATTGACTTAGTTGAAGCCATTAGTCGGATGCCGAATATCGTTGAGCCACCGAAAGTTATCATGCTCACCGCTTACGCTCGTGAAGAGTTGATTGAGGCGGTATCACAGAGAGCCCTTCCAGTCCCACCTATACTGGATAAACCGGTCAGCGCATCGCAATTATTTGACGCCATTATCGGTTTATATGGCCTCAAACCTCCACATGTCAGCCGTAGTGACATTGAACAGCAGCATCAACTCGCTAACGTGCAGCGACTCGCTGGGGCTCAGATTTTATTGGTCGAAGATAATGAAATTAACCAGGAACTGGCGACTGAATTACTTGAAGGGCAACAAATACATGTGACGATCGCTGAGAACGGCCATGTTGCCCTCGACCTGTATAAGCATCATGATTTCGACGGAATATTGATGGATTGCCAAATGCCTATCATGGATGGCTATGAAGCCACTCAGTTCATTCGTACTGAGCTCGACGATCAAAATATTCCCATCATCGCTATGACGGCGAATGTGATGGAGAGAGACAAAGAAAAAGCGAAACAGTCAGGAATGAACGACATCATTGCTAAGCCAATTGATGTCGGAAGTATGTTCACCACACTGGCCAAATGGATTCAACCCAAAAACCCACAAGCACCTATGACTTACACAAAAGCTAAACACGGTGCTCTGCCCGATATTTACGGCCTTGACCTCGAAGCTGGCCTTACTCGTTCGAGCGGCAATACCGAGTTGTATTTAAAACTTTTACGTCGATTTGCACTGAATTACAAAAACAAAGCAAAAAATGAAGCTGAGCTTACCAACACCAATATGGATGAGAGTAAACGCTGGGTTCATACCTTAAAAGGCGTATCGGGTAACATAGGTGCGGTAGAGTTACATAATTCTTGTATCGATCATGAGTTATCTCCAGACAAGGCTGACCTTCAACATAGCCTGCTCGATCAGCTGGCTCATATTACATCGGACATCCACCAACACCTCAAGCAGCCTTTGGAAACCCACCAAGAGCTTCCTACTGAGTTAAAAAGTGCTCTTTATGATGACAATGTATACCAATCGCTAGAAAGCCTGATCCGCCAAAGTGACACCCATGCACTAGCTATGTTAGAAAACGTCGCGGCACCAGAAATTATTGGCTTGACCAAATCTGAGTTCACCCAGCTCAGCAGTGCATTGGAAGAGTTCGACTTTGATTTAGCTCTAAGCCTCATCGCCAAAGGGAAACAGCCTTAACGCGGGCTCCTAGAATCCAAAACAAGATCAACGCCGCTGCACCGTTGTAGGAAGGGGATACGAGAACAGGTAGCTTAAAGCTTAAGCGTTACCTTACTTACCATTCGCTTCTAAAGCAGACAACACAACCATTGTTTTGGCATGGCTATTAATCGGCGATTGCGTTAGACCATTGGCAACGCAATCAGCAAAATGGGTAAATTCATATTGAAAGCCACCTCCGACATCACTGCGATTATCTAGAGTTACTTTCCCTTGAGAATTTTCGATCTCGATATACTTGGGGTTCCACCATTTTCCATGGATCTTAATCCTAGAATCCGTTGATGTAATGGAAGCCGACCGCTGGTAATCATCGACGATGGAGCTACGTAACACACCAGCAACTGGCTTACTCAACACAAAATCGGTTCTCTCATCCACCAAAGACGCTTGATTCACCGTTGACTCGAACCTGTGAAGTTCGAGCTCATCGTAGTTCTTGATCTCCAGCAGATCGACGTACAGCCAAAGCAAATAACAGCCAACATCATATTTCGCCCCACCATATAAGGTTTTATCAAACAAATGCCATTGGTCGTCAAAGGGATGATAATTGCCAAAACACGCGTTGATGTTAGTAATACTCTCAGAGTTTTGATTGAGATGCTGTTTAAGCTGGCGGTAAGCCGGAAATAGAGGAAACTTCATCGCTTCCATAAGAAAACATTGGTTTTGATGTGCGACCTCCACCAAGTCTTGCCACTGCTGAACGGATATAACCGCCGGCTTCTCAACCATGACATGCTTGCCATAGGATAAAAACAGCTTGGCTATCTGATAATGCGTGGGATGAATGGTTGCAATATAAACAGCATCAATAGCGTCGCTTTTCGCCATCTGTTCATAATCGGAGTAAACGCGGTCGGCACCATATTGTTGTGCGAATTTTTTTGCTTTGTCAGCGGAGCGAGAAGCCACACACGTAAGCACACCGTTTTCCACATAACGAAAATCTGCAGCGACTCTATGAGCAATGTTGCCCAGCCCTGCGATACCCCATCTCAACATTTTCTTCGTTCACCTTTCAGGATATTTAATGGGGCGTTACGATACGGGAAAAGCTATTGAGGGAATAACAAGTCGCGCCAATAAATGTGACATCAAACGCTTTAACAGGTTACTCCTTGCTTACAGGCTACATTGAACGCTTTATGCCGCTTGGCAATTTCAGCTAGCGTTCCATCACGGCTCATTTCGCTCAGCACCTTGTCCACTTTATCAAAACTCTGATTAAGATCACTTTTTCGCGATATCGCTGCCCGTAAGGATTTAAGATTGTCTAGATATCCGTAGAAAACGAATCGATCAGATAGTACGTCTTGGTTCTGTGGGATAACGTAATTGTGCGTGGCAATAATATCCACTCGCCCTGTAACCAACATCTCGACTAGCTGCCGATCTGTGTTGACAAGAGACGTCTCGACTTCTCCGTCTGAAATAGCTTGTGAGAGTTCAACGCTCAAATCGAAGTCGCGACGCATGCCAAGCGTTTTGCCAAATAGGTCGCTGACTTGCGTGTAATTGAAAAAACGATCTTGTTTTCCGTAAATAATATTGCGAAACGAGAACAAAGGTGCAGAAAGGAAATGAAAAGATTCATCGATCTGGTTAGTAGAAATGCTCGGCTTGGTAGAAACGCTCGGCTTAGTATAAGTAAGTGGCATCACCATATCATATACGCCGGATTTCAATTTTTGTAACGCATGCTTAATCGGTAATATATGGATTTCAATAGGACGGCCTAATCGATCGCTCAACACTTCAGAAACATCGACCAGCATTCCTTTCCCCACCCCATGCTCTTGATAGCAGAACGGTTTTGTTTTATCCACGCAGACTATTTTAATGACGGATGCATGGGAAGCAAAAGAGTTGAGAACTAAGCAAAAGAAACTTAACCAGAGGTACTTTGTTGACGTCATGCCAATTAATGCTCATAAATTGATGATGATTTTAGTATAGGCACCGTTACAGTGCCTTGCTCTCGCCAATATTTGGAATCGATGACACTAGGGCCGACTAAATCGACGTCACTCCATTCGGCTTCACACCAATCGCGTTGATCCACTCGCGGCCGTCAAAACGAAATGGCTCTGGAACTCCAGCTTCCTCGCCACCCACGAATTGGCAAGACTCAGTCGCAAACCCTGCTTGATCCAACAGCCATTCCACTGTTTCCAAATCCATCAACATCACCTCATTTGGCACGCCCTTTCTGATTACTGTACTATCACAATATTGCGCCTTGTCCGCTACGTAGCCAGCAAACACTTTCTTCTGAGCGAGCGCTTGCTGATAGTCTGGAATGAAGCCAGTGATCGGCTTGTGATATGGCGTATAGTTAACAATAAAAACTTTCCCACCGGGTTTGATCCAACGAGCCAGTTTTTGGAAGCCTTCGACTAATTGATGTTCACTTAAGAATGACAACACATGAGAGATCATCACGCCAGACAGGCTATTAGGCTCGAAGTCTAGCTCCTCAGGAAAGCGTCCTTGTTGCAAAGTCAGCTGCTTACGACACTCCTCAGGAGTACGTGTATACAGTTCATCTAAGTGAGATTGCTCAATATCAGCGGCAATAACCTGTGCCCCCTGCAATAAACACGGCAGAGTTGTCACACCAAACGCGCAGCCAATATCCAGTAAAGGCGCATCCTGATTTTGAGACGAAAAATCAACGAACTGCTCGCCAAAAGGCGTTAATGGATGCATAAAGCCAAATTTATTATGTGTCGCTTCCAATCCAAACTCACCGTACATATGTTTTATTCCCTATAGATATATTAAATCGCACCAATGCCTTCACCTTCAATAAAATTAGGTACTGTTATTTATACAATCCCGAGCAATCGACGCGGAAGATGTTATCTAGGTGTAAAACATTTATAAATATAGTGAATAAGTATTTGTGATCCATGTAGAACTTCATGACAAAAACATCAGTAAACTAAGGAAGAATGAGCATTTCCCCCCTTCCAAAGCTCCAGTTTTCGGCCGAATTGAACTCAATCACCACCATGACATCGTCAGGCGCAATATCCGCAGTTACTGCCAAGCATTCAGATAAAACACGGTAGAATCGGCGCTTTTGTTGCTGGCTTCTTGGTTTTCCCGCCACAATATTGATCAAGACATAATCATGAGTTCTAGTGCCTGTTTGATAATGGCCATCGTATATCAAATGTCCTATGGGACACTGTTCGATAATCTGAAACCTATCATCAACTGGAACATCAAACTCATCGACCATCACTTGATGCAGTGTATCTGCGATCGTCTTAATCTCGTCTGCTGAACGGCCTTGGTTAATTACAATTCGTGATAAAGGCATACTTCCTCTTAAACGTGAATTAATTGAATAAGTGATTGTGGGAGAAAGTGAATATTTATAAAATCAAAAGCTTTTGATCATACCATCCATTAAAACAGGACAATTTATGAAACGGCCTCCAACATTAGACTTAGAGGCACTGCGTAGCTTCATCATCGGTCATGAACTTGGCAGCTTTGCCCTTGCCGCCGAGACATTAAGCCGCTCGACTTCCGCAGTTAGCGCCCAATTAAAAAAACTTGAACAGCAATGTAACACTCAGCTTTTAAGCAAAAGTGGACGAGGTTTGCAACTCACCCAAGATGGAGAGGTATTACTCAGTTACGCTAGGCGTTTACTAACATTAAATGACGAAGCATTTCAAACGCTCAACCCCACACAATGCCACTCCATTCGATTAGGTGTGCAAGAAGATTTCAGCGAATACTTGCTGCCAAAAACACTGAGACACTTTTCTAGTCACTACCCCGAGACGCAGATTTGTACTCAAACAGGGCGAAACAAAGAGCTAACTGATGCGATTTCGGATGATCAATTAGATTTGGCTCTGTGTTGGTATGACTCAGACAACATGCCGAATCAACACCCTTTCGCAAACCAAGCACTTGAGTGGATTGGTCATTCCGAATTTAATGTGGACAAATATTTAAAATCAGGGCGCGCACTGCCGATAGTCGCGATGGAAACCCCCTGCTACGTACGGAAAATGATGCTTGCAGCCCTCGATAAAGCCGGAATTTCATGGACACTAACCGTGACGAGTCGCGACCTTGCAGGTATTTGGGCAGCCGTCAACGCTGGACTTGGTATTACTGCACGAGCCAGTTTTTCAGTACCGCATTCACTTGCAACAATCGAATCACCAGCATTTCCCAGCTTACCTGCTCTCAGTGTCACATTATTAGAATCACAAATTCGAAGCTCAGAAATGCTTTCATGCTTATCTAGTATTTTGCAAAAGCAGACAAGAGATTTAGTTATAGTGCGTTAGCGCACTCTGCAACGACAAAAATGCAAGCTAGGTTACATTCCTGAGACTATTACTTTGCTATCTTCCTACGCTTATTTTATGTATCCAAAACTTCGTCATTAAATTGACATGTTGCACCCATAACATCGCCTCATGTTGCCTAAACGCTCCCTACATAATAGTGGGCTAATTATGAGGCCATAAAAAATAAGAATTTAAGGATTAGTCATGTCTCCATTGATCGTCGGCCACCGTGGTTCTTCTGGCACTCACCCAGAAAACACCAAAGCAAGTATCTTAGCCGCAGTAAACTCAAAGATTCACTGGGTGGAAGTTGATGTCCAAATGACAAAAGATGGGCAACTGGTGATTACGCACGATTTCACCGTTGAGCGATGCAGCAATGGCAATGGGCGTGTCGACGATCATACCTTTGAAGAGCTCTCAAAGTTAGACTTTGGTGCCTGGTTTGGCCCTGATTTTCAAGGAGAGCCTATATTAAGCTTTGAAGATCTGCTCATATTAGCAGAGCAGCAAAACCTTGGGATCAACTTAGAAATTAAAACCGATAACCAAAAAATGGAATACATCGAACTATTGGTGAGCACTGTGCTCAGCAAGTTGGCAGGCACATCAATCGATAAGCAACAAATCGTCTTGTCTAGCTTCAGTCATCAAGTAATGCGCTCCCTTCACCAGCATAACAAAGGGTACAAATTGGGTGTAATTAGTAAACGCTTATCAGCTAAGCACTGGCAATTACTTGAAGAAATTTCAGCGTTTAGTTGTCACCTCTACTATCGCTGGACCAGTACTCAGCATATCGACAAATTACATCAAGCAGGCTATCAAGTATGGTGCTACACCGTCAATAGCCCAAAGCATTTCAAGCACTGGCAAAAAGTGGACGCGATATTTAGCGATTTTCCACAGCGATTTATCTGACCGTCATACTCATCGGATCATATAATACATAATAATATCAACGGCCGTTTGCACCCACTGAAAGGGCTCCGTTGCAAAGTTTATCGGGAGTCTGATTTTTCGGGTAGTTTGTAGGCTAGAAGCTAAATTGACTTTCGATTAGGCGCACCTCCCCTAAATGCTCGACTATACACCCAAAATTTGAACTGGCCTTTGCGAAACATCCGCGTCACTTCAATCCTTTGATGGTGGCAAAAAGGAATATATCGGAAAACGCGATGCAACGTTACAAGGCAATTATTGGGCCCAACTTAAACCGCACTGGTTTTGGCAATCAACAGCAGATAATGATGCTAGGCGCATCGATATTAAATCGATTTACTCACCTTGGGATGCCCGATAACTACCGAGTAACTTAATGACGTCAAAAGACCGAGGCCATTGAGTAGTGCAACAAAGCCCTGACCTACGAGAGATCTGATCGCTAGGAACGGGAAAGTTCAGTTATTTAGGAAATATATGGACGCACCTCAGTATGCAATGACTAATTGAAACATTGCCGACCCTCGGCTATACATAACGATTAATCCACACGTTATGTATAGCCGAAAGGAAATCTGCCATGAGACTGTTACTTTCCACCATACTGCTTTTGTTTTCTTCAGCTTCATCAGCTGAGCAGTTAATCATTCATACCGAAGAATACTCGCCATTGAGCTTTACCGAAAATGGCCAAATCAAAGGCATTGCAACAGAGCAAGTCGTGCTTATAATGAGCAAAGCTAACATCGATTATGTGATGAAAGTGTACCCTTGGGCTAGAGCGTACAAAACAACAGAAACCAATAAGAACACATGCGTATTCACTACATCCAATACCCCTGAAAGAGCCAACCTCTTCAAGTGGGTCGAGCCCCTATCCCTCAACACTTCTGTGTTGGTCAAACTAAAAAGTAGTAACATTACGCTCTCGTCACTGGACGAAGCAAAAAAATACAAGATAGGTATCCAAAACCAAGACGTAGCGGGCGTGTATTTAAAAGATCATGGTTTCACTCAGTTGGATTCGGCGAATGATGCAGATAAATCTATCAAAAAACTCAAAGCCAATCGTGTTGACATGGTCGCTATGGCAGAATCTAGACTCATTGCCATGGTAAATGACGGTCAGCCCGTGGAAAAAGCTATAGATATCTTTGCAATTAAAATGGGATTGGCGTGCAATAAATCGGTAAAGGATGAAACCATAGTAAAACTTCAATTCCAGTTAGACCAACTAATTGCGGATGGGACTCAAAAGAAGATCATGGAAAAATATCAGTCGAAGAAATAGCGGTGGTAAAGTAACGCTAGCCCTCACACAACTCTAGATTAAGTGCATTAAGACGGACACAACGCCATCGATCGGCTACCTTCATATCTATATGAAATCAAACGTGCTTTCGCACTCGATAACACTAGTTCTTATTTTCCTAGATATTTCTCCACGATGCTACCGATTGTGCCGTCAGTTGTCATTTTCTCAGTAGCCTTCTTCAGGTTATTGATCGCTTTTTGATCGGTAAATTTAGCTGAGATATACAACAAATTTTTTTGCGAGTTCACCACATAAGGCTGGCCAAAATCCTTTCGTTCTAGTCCAAGGTTTTTGATATGAAAATACACCCCAAGATCCACACCGATAAACGCATGAATCCTTCCCGCATTGAGCATTCTTACTGCTTGTTTATAATCTTTAATTGAAACCAAACTCATATCCTTAACCAAATCTGAGTCAAGGAAGTTCGAACTTCGGATCACACCGACTTTTTTCCCCGACAGTTCGGTCAAGCCTTTCACGTTTATGCCTTTCTTACCGATCGCTATCGTACTCATCAAAAACACAGGTATCAAAGGTATCGCTTTTCCGTCTAAACTGGTGTTATAGAGCATTATAGAAAGATCCGCTTTGCCACTTTTCAATTCATGCACTGCTCGCCCATAGGGCTTAAGTGTATTGATATAAGGCATATTCGCTCTCTTGGCGATTTCATTGGCGATTTCATACGCGACACCTTTCGCCTTTCCATTTTCTTTATAGCCTGCTGGAGCCAAAGCCATCGTCACGATTCGTAGCGTCTCCCCTATTGTTACAGGGGAAAAACCAACTATACATATCGCTGTAATCAGCGTGACAAAGTAACGCATCGTTTGCCTCGTTTACTAATATACGCACCTCAAGCTTAGGCAACCCGCCTATGTTCAGCAATAATCGCGTTGATTTACCATAACGAAGACACCATTAGATCATGCTCCTATCGTCAATTGCCTAAATACTTTTCTAAAATTTCGTCTATTTCTCCAGTTGATTTCAGCTCATGTGCAGCAGTGACAAGACGTTTAATTTGTTTCTTATCAGCAAAATGGTTCGACAGATATAGATAAGTTTGGGAGGATGAGACTATATAAGGCTGGCTAAATTCACTTCGCTTCATCCCTAATAGTTTCATACTCGAATACAAGCCCAAATCACTGCCAACCAAAACATCAAACCTGTTAGCCTTTAGCATCTTTAAGCCCTGTTTAAAATCGGTGATAGGAATGAGCTCCTTCGCATCATCAAGTATCTGTTGTGCCATAAATCTGGAGCCACGAATAAAACCTACTGATTTCCCTAGCAGATCTCTCGCTTCAATGATTGAGCTTCCGCGATTCGCTATCAACACTATTTTGAGGCTTACAATCGGAGCAATCGTCTTCGCTTTGCCTTCCAAGTTAGGGTTATAGCCAAAAATAGATGCGTCGGATTTGCCGTTTTTTAGATCGTTAACCACTCGCCCATAGGGCTTTATCGTATTCACATAGGAAAAACCAGCTCGCTGAGCAATTCGGTTAGCGATGTCATAAAAAAGCCCCTTGGAGATACCATTTTCTTTATAACCAACAGGTACCAGCGCCACTGTTGCAATGCGCAGCGGTTTCTCTTCTGAATCGGCTATCACGGAGAAAGGTAAGCTAAAGATGACGACGGTGACACTGACCGCCCACCAGAACGCTCGCATCATGAATTGTCCTTATAAACAGGTGACACTATGTATAGCGTAGACAATGCATGGTGAATCTAAAATGTTTGGGAACAAGGGCTTTAATTTTTCAGAAAAAAAAACCCTTGTCCTTATCGCCAAAAAATCAGAGAAAAGACAGAGGGGGTCAATCGTTGACTTACAGCTCAGCGTCTGTTTGATTTGCAGGCTCTGCTTGTACAAATGCAGGATGCTGCTGCAATGTTTCCGATATGCAGGAAACTGTCGGGAAAGGTGTCATATCTATATTGAATCGTAGCGCATTGTAGACCTGTGGAATCAAACACACGTCCACCAAGGAGAGACTGTCGCCAACACAATAAATACCCGATGAGGCGACCAGCTTTTTCTCTAACGCGCAAAAGCCCTTTTCAACCCAATGACGATACCAAGTGGCTTTTTCCTCGTCGCTGACTTGAATCTGGTTAGAGAGATACTGCAACACTCTTAGGTTATTAAGTGGATGAATATCGACAGCGATATCTTGGGCTAACGACTTAACCAAATAACGATCTGAACCCGAGCGAGGCGTTAATGGATCGCCTGTGTAGTTCTCATCCAAATAATCGATGATGGATAACGATTGGTTTAATTGAATCTTACCATCATCGAATACGGGGACTAACTCGCTTGAATTCAGCTCAGCGAATTCAACACTGTGCTGCTCACCACCATTTTTTACCAAGTGAATTGGGATCGACTGATAGTCGATCCCTTTCAAATTTAACGCGATTCTCACTCGATACGCAGCGGAAGAGCGCCAATATTCATACAGTTTAACCTTTGTCATGATATTCCCTGCTTAGGCATTCACGCCACTCGTGATCACTGAATATACTGAACAATTTTTTGATCAATCGCACCGAAGATAGATTGCCCATTTTGATCACACATCTCAATTTTGATTCGGTCGCCGAACTGCATAAAACGGGTACTCGGCTTACCATCACGTATCGTCTCAATCATTCTTACTTCTGCAATACAAGAATAACCGACGCCACCTTCTGAAATGGCAGTGCCATACTGGGTACCCTGCTTATTCGATACGGTACCAGAGCCAATAATCGCTCCTGATGATAATGGCCGAGTTTTGGCAGCATGAACAATCAGCTCGGAAAAATCAAACGTCATATCCACACCCGCGTTTGGGCAACCAAACTGCTCGTTATTATAAGTAGAGAGTAGTGGCAAGTGGACTTTACTATCTTGCCAAGCATCGCCAAGCTCATCCGGCGTGACTGCGACAGGGGAAAATACAGAGGAAGGTTTAGACTGGAAAAAACCAAAACCTTTACCTAGCTCACCAGGAATCAAACCTCGAAGTGAAACGTCATTCACCAGCATCAACAAGCGCACTGATTTTTCTGCTTCTTTAAGGGAAGCGCCCATAGCGACATCACCGGTCACCACCGCGACTTCACCTTCAAAATCTATTCCCCACTCAGTGCTCGCCATTGGGATTTCATCGCGCGGCCCAAGAAATGCATCTGAGCCACCTTGATACATGAGTGGATCTGTCCAGAAACTGGCAGGCACTTCAGCTCCGCGCGCTTTGCGTACTAACTCCACATGGTTGACATACGCTGAACCGTCAGCCCATTGATACGCACGTGGCAACGGAGACTCACAGTTATTGGTATCAAATGGTATTTCATCAACTAAAGTGCCTGAATTTAATGCGATATAAACTTCATGTAGGCGAGGCTCAAACTGTGCCCAGTCGTCTAATACACTTTGCAAGGTCGCGGCGATCTCTGGTACGGCGACACAGCGGCGCAAATCTTTGCTTACTACGACCAACTGGCCATCACGTCGATTGTTTTTTAACGTGGCTAACTTCATTACCTATTCCTCTTACCATGTTTTTTCGCAACCAGCAATAAGTGACATTGTCACTTATTGCTGTGTAAAATCACTTCCAGCTATATACGTATTGCGGGTTTTCGACTTGTTTCGCTTCATCTGAAAACGATAAAGCGTTACGAGTATCGATCATCACCGCCACTTCATCGGTGAACTTTTTCTTGTGTTCACGCCCAGCTTGAAACGCTTTAGGATGTGGCCCATGAGTGAAACCAGCGGGGTGGAAAGTCACCATCCCAGCTTCAATATTGTCACGACTAAAAAAGTCGCCCGCATGATAAAACAACACTTCGTCGTAATCGTCGTTGTTGTGATAAAAAGGCACTTTTAGTGCACCGGGATCGCTTTCGATTGGCCGAGGAACAAAAGTACATACCACAAAGCCATCTCCGACAAATGTGGTGTGTGCGGACGGAGGTAAATGATAACGATGCGACATCAACGGGCGTATATCTCGCCAATTAAGCTTCACGACAGATAAATCACCATGCCAACCAATCGCATCCAACGGGTTATACGGATAAGTCAGTACATTGATCTGATCACCGCGTTTCATGTGCACTTGAGTCGGATTCTCTGAATACTGAGCTTGAAACTTATCGTTAATCGACGGCACCTCTAGAACGGCTGGATCAAAAATCGCGTGATTGCCCACTATCCCTTTTTCTGGTAGCGAGTAACTAGCGTTAGTATTTTCAATCATCAACACGAAAAGAGGTTCATGGCACTCTACTCGCCAATTAGTCGATCGGGGAATCAACACATAATCCCCTTCGCTTACCGCCAATTGGCCATAGTCGCAATAAATGTCTGCCGAACCTTGGTGAATAAAGAGCAACTCATCGCCATCTGCATTGCGCACCAAAAAATCCATACTTTGGTCAAGTTTCCAAATGCGGATTTTGCAGTCTGCATTGTGCAGTAAATGCGGTACAGTCCAAGGCGACAATTGCGCCGCAGTTTCCACTAAATTGAAGTTAAATGCGCGCGGTCTCAATTCACCTTCCCACTCACTCCACCCTGTGGGTGCGTGCTGATGATGAAAATGCGCTGCAGGCCCGAAAAAGCCTGAACGTCCCGCTTCACGTTCATAAATCGCACCTTCAGGGAAATCCGCGTGAGCTTGCTTCGAACAAACCCCCTCTCGGTGCGGAAAGGACAGGTTTTTATGCATCGTCGAGCACTCCGCGTCGAATTTGATCTTCCTCGATAGATTCAAACAAAGCTTTGAAGTTTCCTTCACCGAAGCCTTCATTGCCTTTACGCTGAATAATTTCAAAAAAGACAGGGCCAATCACCGTTTGAGTGAAGATCTGAAGCAAAATGCCATCTTTTTCCGGCGCACCGTCAATCAAAATACGTAAATCACGCAGATCTGATAGGCTTTCGTTGTGACCTTCGACACGAGTATTTACTTTTTCATAGTAGGTATCCGGTGTTGGCATAAAGTCCATACCGCGTTCACGCAACGTTTTCACCGTGGTATAAATGTCATCTGTGGCTAAAGCAATGTGCTGAATACCTTCACCATTGTATTCACGGATGAATTCTTCAATCTGTGATTTTTCATCTGAAGATTCGTTGATTGGAATACGAATTTTTCCGCACGGCGCTGTCATCGCTCGGCTTACTAGGCCCGTTAGCTTGCCTTCAATATCGAAGTAGCGGATTTCCCTGAAGTTACCAATACGCTCATAGAATCCTGACCACTTGTCCATGTGGCCGCGTGAAACATTGTGGGTCAAGTGATCAATTTCGTATAAGCCAACCGCCATATCACGTAGCCTTTGATCAGCATCAGAATAAAAATCGAAGTCAACATCATAGATGTTCTGGCTACCATAACGATCGACAAAATACAGTAGGCTCCCACCAATACCGTAAATAGCGGGAATGCTTAACTCCATCGGACCAATTTCAGTCACATACTGTTGACTACCGTTAGCCAGAGCATGATCTAACGCGTGGGCTGCGTCTTGTACTCTAAATGCCATCCCACACACCGATGGGCCATGAACTTTGGCAAACTCTTCCGCTTGACTGTGAGGCTGAGCATTCACAATGAAGCTGATATCTCCTTGGCGATATAGCCATGCATCTTTAGAACGATGTTTCGCAATTTCCGCAAAACCTAACGATACGAATAGCTTCTTCAGCTCTTGGATACCTTCTTCATTTGCGGCGGTATATTCAACAAATTCAAAACCATCTGTCCCTAGTGGATTCACTGAATCGAGTGAATGAGATAACTTGGTCATGCCCTACTCCTTTTGTCACATTATGGGTTTGTTGTTTTAATTCTCCTTTTAATATGGAACTTAGGTGTTTGAATTTACAGTGGTTAGAAAAAATGAGAATCAATACCAACAACAACAAATCTGTAACTATTTGGTTACAGATAAATAACCTATAGTTTTGTGGTTATCATCAGTTTTACTAATAAATAGCTTAACTTGTTGTTTATTTGTCTAAAAATGGCTGATGAAAGACCTTCATAACTCCAAACGTGATTGTATTGTATGGAACGGCTACCCATTCATGTGAAACAAATGTTTTACACTGCCTCCCGACATCGACTTTGAGTGTACTGGATATCACCGCCATGAAATCCTTTTCAAAAAACAGAGCATTAATCCATCATTAAAAATTTTTCTATTTAAGGACACCTATGGTTCAAGACATGTTACAGGTGTAAACGATTTCATTTCTTATGCTGTAGAACTATTTGCATCTAGCGCTTGACAGCCTTCCCTTGCATTTAGTCACCACTTCTTCTGCGTCGATTTCGTTCTAAAACTTCTCAACCGAACAACAGATTAGCGAGAAATTGCGTCTCAATCGGCCAAAATAATCATTCACTACAATTATGCATTTATTTGACGAGTATCATGCTACTAACTAAATTTAAACATGTAGATGCATAAGAATGTTGATGAAGTGCAATCAAGCACCCACCTAGTATCCAACGTCAGGAGCTAAAAATGGACAATCCTATCCTTTTTTATGAACCGTTCGAATCACACGGTTTTTTGTCGAATTTTTATCCTGCAAACATAAAAATATCAGGAACGACTTGGCCTACAAGTGAACACTACTATCAAGCCCAAAAGTTTTCGAACGCGATCATTCGCCAAGAAATATTGAGTGCGAAAACTCCAGATATAGCCTTTGCGTTGAGCAGAAAATATCAGGAGCACTCTCGGCCAGATTGGAACGATGTTCGCGTCAATATTATGGAATCTATCATCAAAGAAAAATTTGCCCAGAATCCCCAACTAGGATATCGCCTAATCAACACTGGTAATACCGAACTCAAAGAGCATTCTCATAAAGATGCGTTTTGGGGGGATGGAGGCAATGGTAAAGGAAATAATGTCCTAGGGAGAATACTGATGGATGTACGGAATACGTTACAGAAAACCAAGCCATATAACTTAGTCAGCTTCATTGATGCGGCCAAGTTACCGACTCAGTGGGGAACGTTTCAAATGAATGCGTTTATCGAACACGCAACTCAAAAGGAACACCTCGCGCTCGTCTATGGCGATCTTGATACCGTTGAAGCTCCATTGATCAGGCTTCATTCTGAGTGTTTGACCGGTGATGCACTGTTTAGTGCTCGATGTGACTGTGGTTTCCAACTATCGAAGGCGCTGCAGAATATTGTTGATGAAGGGGCTGGGGTCCTGCTTTATCTGCGTCAGGAAGGGCGAGGTATCGGTTTGTCCAACAAAGTAAGGGCTTATCATCTGCAAGACCAAGGCGCTGATACGGTGCAAGCTAATGAACAGCTAGGGTTTGCCGCCGACATGCGCAACTATGAGTTCTGCCAAGGTATTTTAGGTTATCTAGGCATCGATGCCGTTCGCCTTATGACTAACAACCCTAGAAAGATGAAAGCTCTGAAAAAAGCCAATATTAACGTGATTGAGCGAGTGCCACTACAAGAAGGGAACAATCCCCACAATCAAAACTATTTACAGACTAAAGCGACGAAATTAGGCCATATGTTTGATGCCACCTTTATCAATGCAAAACAATAAGTTTATATAAAACAATCAGTGTATATAGAGAAAGTAAGATTGGAACAAGATAACCAAGCAACTGGTTCGGTTATCTTGTTTTCTACTTTCTCTCTATTATTTAATGCTAGATATATTTGCTAATGATATTGTCTAAGTCACCCGAGGCTTTTAGCTCTGCCAGTCTTTGATTAATATAAGACTGCAAAGTGGGATCCATATTCTTATCAAACGCTAAGTAAATTTTATAGTCTGGAATCACCTGGCTAAATGCTTGGATGCTGTAATTTCTACTATTTAACGCTAACTTGTCGAGGTTATATTTCACACGTGAAGACATTTCAATGAAAGCCGTATCTCCTGGAGTTCGTGCCACCACCTTAAATGCCGATTTGTAGTTTTTTACTCTAATTTCTTCAACTTCCCCCGACGAAATGTAAGGCGCTAACTGCGGATAATCGAAACCATGCAACAGCACAACACCTTTACCATTCAGTGACTGCATTCCTTCAAATTCAAACTCACCCGTTTTGCTCATTACCAAGGCGTGCCTAACCGTATAAATTGGGAGCTCTGATAAATTTTCCGCTTGGACACTCCCCCAATCCGGGCTGCCGTAAGTTATCCAGTTTCTTTCTCCACCAGATTCAAGAATGCTGATCATCCGATTGAACGGATACGTATGATACGCGATGTCATAGTCCCCTTTCTCGAATATAGCATTCACCACATCTGTAACAATGCCGGAATGATTTTTCGCTTTCTCTTCGATTTGAAATGGTTGTGCCTGTTTAGAAATGACGTAATAATTGATAGTTTGCGCTGATGCTATTGAACTAACAGATAATAGTATCCATACCATGAATCCTCTAGATATCGCCCACATAACAACCTCCGTTTTGTCAATGTTTATTTACAAGTCATTAATACTGACTATGTTTAAGATAGCAGCAAAATAAAGTAAACACATTGCATATGAAGCAAATGAAGAATAAGCGTTGGTTAGGTATAGGTAAGCAACTAGTGATCGCAACGATCATCACCAGCTTTTTTCTGGCGTTCGTTAGCGCATCAATCAGTTTCTACGTAGGTTACCAAAAAGAGTTGAAAGAGTTGAAAGAAGATATGCAGCAACTTGAGTCAACCAATAAAAGCGGTCTTAGCCAAGCTATGTGGGTCGAAGATAGCGAACAGCTTGCTAGTTCATTATCAGGCCTTTTACAAAACCCTAATATCGCTTATCTCCGACTTGACGATAACCTTGGAGAATCTACGATATTTGGAACAAAAGTCGAAGGAGATAAATTCACCACCGTCTGGAAACTAAATCACACAATGGGTGACAAAAACTATCAGCTTGCCACTCTCACAATAGAAACAAACTTAGATAGTATTTACACAAATTTGGTCCACAGCTTTCTATTGGTATTGCTGATGACCATAGTCGAAACGTTTTTTGTTGTTGGCGTACTTCTCTTTGTCATCATGAGGCTAATCGTTCTTCCCATTAGGCATTTGTCAGACGCAATGGCTAACTTTTCAGGTGTGATTCCAAGCAAGGTTACATTGCCAAATAGAAGATTTAATGACGAAATAGACGTTTTAGCGAGTAAATACAATGCTTCCGTTAATCAATTAGAAAGCAACTATAACGAATTAATTAACGCCAAACAAAGAGCTGAAATCGCGAACCAAAAGAAAAGTGAGTTTCTTGCCAATATGAGCCATGAGATTCGTACGCCAATGAATGGTATTATTGGCATATCTTCATTGCTTGCAGAATTAGACTCGACAGAAGAACAAAAAGAATACTTCAAAGTGCTCACCACTTCATCACAAAATTTGCTTCAAATAATCAGTGAAATTCTTGATTTCTCCAAAATTGAAGCTGGTCATTTCTCTTTAGAAAGCATAACCTTTAACGCGCTTGATTTAACCCAACATCAAGCCGATCTCTTCACATTAAAAGCACAAGAGAAAGGCCTACAGTTTTGTTGTTCTATTGATTCAAATATCCCATCGTGCTTGGTTGGTGACCCTACACGCCTCTCCCAAGTTATCAGCAATTTACTCAATAATGCCGTGAAATTCACGGAAAAAGGGTCTGTTCATCTCGATATCAAATTGAATAATAGTAATCCGAATAGTGCGTCTATAGAGGTCTCGATTAAAGATACCGGTATTGGTATCGAAGAAGACAAGATTGACGATATTTTCGAGAAATTCCAGCAAGCCGATGGTAGTACAACCCGTAAGTACGGCGGAACAGGGCTAGGTTTAGCCATTAGCAAAGAAATTGTTAGCATGATGGGTGGAGAAATTTGTGTGGTGAGTCACGTTGGGCTTGGGAGCCAGTTCTCTTTTGTCATCGAACTCCCTGTCTCTCAGCAAGAAGATACTAATAACTTGCAGCATTCTCCAATCAGAATCAGCCCTGAGCGGAATGTCTGCAACTTTCCAACGAGCTCTAGTGGGGAGGCCCCGCTAAGTGAAGAAGAAAGGTTCCACCAACCGGATGGAACCCCGCAAGTTTTAATAGTAGAAGACACTTACGTAAATCAAAAAGTTGTGCAAATCATGCTCAATAATCTAGGGCTGCATGGTGATGTCGCTAATAATGGAAGAATCGCCACTGATATGTGCCAACTAAAACAGTATGACCTCATCCTAATGGACTGCCACATGCCGGAAATGGATGGTTATGAAACAACGCAATACTTCAGGGGCAGCAAAGAAAGTTGGATGAAAACAGTGCCAATTATCGCTCTAACGGCCAATGTCGTGGCCGAAGACAGAAAGCACTGCTTTGATGTCGGTATGAATGATTTTATCTCCAAGCCGCTCACCGCCGAAGACCTCAAAAAATCATTGCAAAAATTTATTGCTCTACCTAACTCAGAGTCACTAAAGCATCATAAAAAAAGTAAGCAGTGATCTACACCCTGCCACTCCCACAACGGCTTAATCCCCTTGCCATTTATTTAGCTAAACCCAGATTATCAGTGAGCGACTGAATCTGTTTTAAGTCCGAGCGATGTAGTTGAATCTCCTGATCAACTTGGCTCAGCCTAGAGTTCGCTTGATCTTGTTTATCGCAAGAGTCTGACTTGGCATTCCACGATGTTCCCGCTAAATATAAATCACACTCTTTTTTCAGGGCTTGCGTTTGTGGCTCTAACTGCTCCCTCTCCGTCTCCAAAGCAGACAGTTCTTGCTTTACTTTGAGTTCGCGTTGGAACAGTTGCTTAGCGTGATCAAACATTGTTGCCTGCATATCCGTTTGTCTGTCTAACTTGCTGATCTTAGTTTGCGCGCCATCCAATTTCACTTTTTGCTGCGCGACGGTATCTTCAAGAGATAGGTTTACTTTCTCAACTTCAGTAATCTGGTTTTTCAGCTTAGCTATCTGTTGCAAATATTTATCTTCTTGAGTCTTTAGGGCCTTGTTCATTGCCTCTACCGATTTTTTATCCGCGTCTTCTTGCTCAACCTGATGGCTCGCTTTGGCGTTCAAGCTAGCATTACTTTGCTCCAACGTCTGATAGTCTTTTTGCAGGCTTTGATACATCTCTTTCCATTTACCTAATGTGACGCTTGAGCCCGCGAGTCCACCAATTGCCAATCCCATAACAAGTGCTAGAGCAAGATAAACGTAGGTACGCTTATCCCTTTGCTCAATGACAACAACATCTTCATCTTGCTCGCCCATTCCCGTACCTGTATTCAAATCCAGCTCCTACTTCATGTTTATCGCATTAATTCAGAAATCACGACATATGTGGTGTACACGCAAAGTGCGGAACCCAATATAATCACAACGCTTTTTTGTAATTTTTCATTGGTGCGGTAGCGAACCAATAAATACGCCAACGCTGCTAGCAAAACAATCGCAATTATTCTTGTCATCACAAATCCTTAATGCTGAGATAAGCCGCATTCAATTCGGTGGGGCGACGCGTCGACGCATATTATAATTCTATACTGAAATCATGATAAACCATCAGGGCTATGTAATAACGCGATAAGTTTACCGATATTGACCATACGCTCAAATCCCCATTGACCCGCCCAAAAAAGATGATAGAGTTCACAAAATCAAATTTACATCACGTATTTGATCCAACCATGCCCATCGCAATGAGTATGGCTTCCGATGAAAACAGCAGGAGAGAGGCACGCACTCAGTGTGAGCCCACCGAAGAAGTAAATCTTTCAGGTGCTATCGAACATAATTGATAGCGAGGACTGTTGTTGGAGGAAACTCTGGAGAGAACTGTTAAATCAGTCGCCGAAGGAGCAAGCTTTGACTCTAAATACACTCACCGTTGAGGTGTGATTTAAGCCGAAGTGAAACTCTCAGGCAAAAGGACAGAGGAGTGAAAACCACGCAATATCTTTTTTGATATTTTGAACCGTCACGCGCTTATATTCTATGCGTGTAGCGACGTATTTTCGCTCTTCTCCTTAATCTTTATTATTTTTTAAGGGGAAACCATGAACCACATCCTACCGACATTACAGGCAATCGATCATTTTATCTGGGGAGCACCGCTACTCATATTGCTTGTGGGTACTGGTATCTATTTTACTTTTCGACTCAACATTATCCAAATTCGTCATTTGCCCACCGCACTGAAGTTAGTGTTTGGAAAGAGTGATGATCATGACTTACAAGGTGATGTCTCAAGCTTCTCGGCTTTGTGTACGGCACTGTCTGCCACTATAGGGACAGGCAACATTGTGGGTGTCGCCACTGCAATACAACTTGGTGGGCCTGGTGCTCTATTTTGGATGTGGATTGCCGCACTATTTGGCATGTCGACTAAATATGCTGAATGTTTACTTGCGGTAAAATATCGCCGTAAAGACAGCAACGGACAAATGCTGGGCGGGCCGATGTATTATCTCGAAGACGGCCTCAAATCCAAGCCGCTCGCGATATTATTTTCGGTATTCGCATTGGCAGTCGCCTGCTTTGGGATCGGCACCTTTCCTCAAGTAAATGCAATTGTGAGTGCCGGAACTCTATCGTTTGGTGTGCCTACCCCTATCATAGCAACTACTCTCACCTTGATTGTTGCCTTGGTCACCATAGGTGGAATTAAATCTATTGCGAAAGTGGCTGAGAAAGTGGTGCCGACTATGGCCGTTTTCTATGTGGTCATGTGTCTCCTCATCATATTCATGCAAGCCGACCAATTGCTCGCTGCTTTTCAACTGGTGCTATCTTCTGCATTCAACCTCCAAGCCATTGGCGGTGGAGCATTTGGTGGCGCGATGATGCTCGCAATACAAGCTGGTGTGTCACGCGGTGTGTTTTCCAATGAGTCAGGATTAGGCAGCGCCCCGATTGCTGCCGCTGCAGCCCAAACGAGCTCCCCTGCTAAGCAAGGGTTAATTTCCATGACGGGTACATTCCTCGATACCATCATTATCTGTACTATGACGGGCTTGGCGTTGATTCTCACTGGCGCATGGCAAAGTGGGTTCAGTGGCGCGGCAATGACCAGTGAAGCTTTTTCGGTGGGATTGAGCGCAACCTATGGGCCTATTCTGCTGGCTACTGGCCTCGCCTTTTTTGCCTTCACGACTATATTGGGCTGGCACTACTATGGGGAGCGATGCGTTGTCTACCTGTTCGGGACGAAGGCTGTGAAATGGTACAAAGGTATTTTCATCACTCTCATTGCATCCGGGTCTTTTCTACACTTAGATGTTGTTTGGGTGATTGCAGATATAGTTAACGGCCTAATGGCAATACCAAACTTAATTGGCTTGTTAGCCCTTCGCCATGTCGTGAGACGAGAAACCCAAGCGTACTTCGGGCAAAAAGAACGGGCAGAAATACACGGTATATAGGCCAAATTTCTGAAAAAACGGAGGGAAAGTTAGAGTTTGTGCTGGCAATACCAGTTTCTAGTGAGACTTTAGACAATAACAGACTCTAACTTGTAGTTATCCGCTTTTTTATCTATACCAATAAGGTGAATACAAAGAATAATTTTAAAACTCAACCGCACACGGGCTTAGGTGCATTGTATAAAAGTTAGGGACGGATTATGCCTTTAAATCTTCTACGAGAGCTTGATGAGCCTTTTCAGTTACCTTGGAAGGTTTTGATAGTAGATGATGAACCCGATGTACACCAAGTCTCGGTGATGGTGCTTAAAAGGTTCAAATTAGATGATCGACCTTTAGAGTTTATTCATGCCTATTCTGGCGCGGAGGCTAAAGAAAAAATGTCCACTACACCAGACGTGGCTCTGGTGTTTTTAGACGTCGTCATGGAGACAGACGATGCCGGCTTGGAAGTCGCCCGCTGGATCCGAGAAGACTTAAGCAACCACTTTACTCGAATCGTGCTGCGGACTGGCCAACCAGGTCAGGCACCTGAGCAAGAGGTCATCACCAACTACGACATCAATGATTACAAAGAAAAAACAGAGTTAAGTAGCCAAAAACTCTTTACCACCGTTTATGCGGCTATCCGCTCTTACCGCGACATTGTTAAAGTAGAACAATCTCGTGAGCTCGAAGAAAACTATCGACAAGGGCTAGAACGGGTCATCCAATCGACCGCGGTTATTTTCCAACAGCATACGCTCAAAGCCTTTTCTGATGGCATCTTACAGCAAGTATTGTCATTATTGAGAATGAATGATCAAAGCATGTTGGTCAGTGTTAGAGGATTGGCAACCCTGCACGAAAACCCCAGCAGCGACTACCAAATCTTGGCGCACATCGGTGAACAAGCAGAGCAAGTGAGTGATGACGTCAAAAAATACTTAGACAAAGCCATTGCCGCAAAAAAAAGCATCATCGAAGATGATGTCTTCATCGGGTATTTTGCCACTAGTTCAGGTGCCGTTAGTTTGCTCTACCTCAAGGGCGCTAGAAAAATCACCGATCTTGAAAGCCAATTGTTAACAATTTTTTCTTACAGTGTAAGTCTTGCGTTTGAAAACTTGTTCCTCGGGCAAGAAATCATTAATACCCAAGGCGAGCTGATTTATCGTCTAGGCGACGTAGTCGAGTCCCGCTCACAAGAGGCGGCTAACCATGTAAGACGGCTTTCTGAACTTGCCTACCAATTATGTAAATTGCTCGGCTATTCAGAAGACAAAGCGAACCTACTTCGCCAAGCCGCTCCTATGCATGATGTGGGAAAAATTGCCATCCCAGATGCGGTATTACTCAAACCGGGTAAACTCACGCCAGCGGAATGGGAAGTGATGAAAACCCACGCCGAAATAGGCTATAACATTTTAGCTGGGTCAAAACGCAGCATATTGCAAACCGCTGCAACTATCGCTCATCAACACCATGAAAAAATAGATGGGACGGGTTACCCTCTCGGGCTCAAGGGAAATGAGATCAGTATTGAAGCACGTATCATTGCCGTTGCTGATGTCTTCGATGCCCTGACCCATGAACGTGTGTATAAACCCGCGTGGCCTATGGAAGATGTGATTGAACAGATGAAAGAATCGCGCGGGACACACCTCGACGCACATATCGTCGATACCCTGCTCGAGAACTTAGATGTCGCGATTAGTATCAACGAACAATTTAGTCCTAAACCCATGAATCAGTCAAATATCCACCATTAAACCGATAAGCTAAGGGCCAGCATAATTGCTGGCCTTTTGCGCTATGAACTTTGGTCGCCAACTACGTCGTTAGTATTTTCTATTAACTGATATTGCTTGGGGATTCTTCAAACATGAGCACCAAGCCTAACGTGACCAATACAACTCCGGTTGTGCCTTCCATCCAACGCATAAAGCTGGAGTTCTTGAGCAAGTTTTTAGCCGAACCCAACGCGCCTGCAACACCACACTGCCAAATCATTGCAATGCCAAAATGAATCGACGCCATAGCCAAAGATTGCAACAGCACTGAGCCATGTGGATTGATAAATTGAGGTAAAAATGCCAAGTAAAAAACGGCAGTTTTAGGGTTCAATACATTTGATAGAAACCCTTCTCGTAGATACTTCAAGCGACTACTCTGCACTTGCTCCCCACCAGAAAGTTTCAATGTTGGAGTACCCTTAATTGTTGCTCTTAACCCGTTAATACCCAACCACACTAGATACAGTGAGCCGATTATTTTGATGACGGAAAACATCTGTGCAGACTGAGCTAAAATTGCAGACACACCAATAGCAGATAGCGTCGCATGTACAAACAAACCGCTACAAATCCCTAGGCTGGTGATTGCGCCGCCATTGAAACCTGCTCGCGACGTATTACGGATAATGAGCGCAGTGTCTAAGCCAGGAGTAAGGGTCAAAATAATGATGGCAATGAAAAATGCGTGGATATGTTCTATCAATGTCACATTCCCTATAGGTAAAAGTTATGGGTAAAAGTTATGGGTAAGCGGTATAGCATCGAGCTGCTCGCGTGAGAAGATAAAATAACTGCGATTACACGATAAAACAACCGTTTACTACAAGTCACCTCGCTGAAAATAGTAGTCGCGAATAGATGGCTTAGTTGCCACTACTAACAAGGCCATTGTTTATATTGAAGAGAACTGCTCAGCACATCAATTACACCAACCATAACTTGCACTAAACTGTTGTATACCTAAGTAACATCAAAACGCATGAGTTGTTTTCTTAAGCCTATGCCACGTAGATAAAGTTCCTAGCGTCACTTGAACACAATATCTTATTCAAATAGAAAGTTTATGGATGAATTTTATGAGTAAGCGAATCGCTGTTTTGTTAAGCGCACTAGTATTAGCGGGCTGCAATCAGAAAGAAACCACTCTCCCAGAGCCAGAATCTAGGCCCGCAAAATTGCTCACCGTCGCGGTAGGCGATCAACCTTTGCAAAGGCGCTTTCCCGCTATTTCAGAAGCAGGCGACAAGGCCGCATTGACCTTCAGGGTATCGGGAGAGTTAGACTCCATTGCCGTACAATCGGGTCAGCATGTCAGTAAAGGTGAGCTTCTCGCGACTCTCAACCCCGATGAATATACCTTACTGAATAAGCAAGCAGCGGCGAGTTACAAGTTAGCCAATGTGCAATTCAAGCGGTCATTGAAGCTACACAAAAGCAAAATCATTTCAGATCAAGATTTTGATCAAGCCAAGGCTAACCTGAACTCAGCGAAGGCCAGCCTAGAGCAAGCGCAAGCTAACCTAAGTTACACCAAGCTCACCGCTCCCTATGATGGTACGATTTCTTACATTGACGCTGATGAATACCAATATGTAAACGCAAAACAAGGCGTGATGAATATTCAATCTGAGCAGTTGCTCAAAGTGCTTTTCCAGCTTCCCGATTACCTATTATCTCAGTTTGGTAACGCTAAAGACGCCAAAGTTACCATGACCTTTGACGCGTTCTCAGACAATCACTACCCCCTCACCTTTCAAGAAATCAGCACCCAAGCCGATCCGAAAACTGGCGGATACAAAGTCACCCTCATCATGAAGCGCCCAACCAATATCGGGATATTGCCTGGCATGTCTGGAAATGTTGAAGTTCTGCTAACCAGTAAATCAGCCACCTCCATTCCAGCAAGCGCCATTATGGATAACAAAGGCGGTATCAGTGTTTGGAGAGTAAACAATAAAGGGATCAGCGAAAAAGTTTCCGTTGAGCTCAACCAAGACAATCAGGTGTTGTCGGGCCTAAACAACGGTGACCAAATCATCGTCGCTGGCGTCAATGCCGTCAAACCCAATATGCGTATTCGAGAATGGGTGAAGGAAAGAGGACTTTAATATGAAGCAATGGATTGCACTGATCTTTGTGTTGTTCCTTATAGGAGGGTGTGAACGAAAAGCACCTGAACACAAGGTGTATCAACCGAACGTGAAAGTCACCAAACTCAACACGTTATCATCAAGCGGGACGATTTATTTTCCCGCTGTCGCTAATGCTGCCACAAAGTCCCAACTTAGCTTTCGTGTTACCGGAGAGGTCACTAGCATACGCGTCAAAGAAGGCGATAAAGTCAAAAAAGGACAAGTAATCGCGCAAGTCGATCCCAAGGACTACCAGCTGGATGTCAATAACGCCCAAGCCAGATACTCCGTGATTAATAAGCAATTTAGACGTTCTAAACCGTTAGTAAGAAAAGGTCTACTCGCTAAATCTCAATTTGATGAACTTTCCGCCGAGCGTGACATCGCTCTTTCCGAGCTCCGTTTAGCAAAACTTAGGCTCTCCTTTACCAAGCTAAAAGCGCCATACAATGGCATCGTGTCGAGAGTCGATGCTGAGCAATATGAAAATGTCCAAATCGGTCAACCGGTTTTGAATCTGCAAAGTTTGGATAACCTAGATGTGGTCGTGCAGGTGGCTGATCGCGTCTTCACACATCGACCAACCATTGAAATGCTATCTAAAGTGGATGCCAGTGTCCGCTCTCCCAGTGGAAATATTTACCCAGTGATTATCAAGGAATTTACGACTGAGCCCAATCCCACAACCGGGACTTTCACCCTAACCTTTAGCATGCCGATGCCTAAAAAAGAAGTGATCTTCGATGGTATGGCGATGCAAATTCGCGCGTCACGCCCAACAAGTAAAGCCATTGCTCTGACTGAGGGGGTTTTCGTCCCCATTGAAGCCGTGTTCAATTCCGACGGCGACGCACTCGACAGAAGCAACAAGTTCGTTTGGTTAGTCAATGCCGACGACACGGTATCAAAACATCCCATCAGCATAGGGGTCGCTACTCAAGATAAATTGCAAGTATTGAGTGGCCTCAATTCAGGCAATATCATCGTCACTGCCGGTATCGACAAGCTACGTGATGGCATGAAAGTCAGTATCATATCAGAGAGAGAAAACGATGAGTGAGCACAATACCCCAACACCTCAACCTGACGACAATATTACTGGCATTGCCGCGTACTTCATTCGCAACCGCGTTATAAGCTGGATGATTTCACTGATATTCCTGATTGGTGGTGTAACAGCATTTCTGGGGCTAGGTCGATTGGAAGACCCAGAGTTTACTATCAAAGATGCCATGGTTGTCACGGCCTACCCCGGAGCAACGCCCCAGCAAGTGGAAGAAGAAGTGACCTACCCACTGGAAAAGGCCATTCAACAACTCCCCTACGTAGATAAGGTCAACTCCATTTCTAGCCGCGGTCTCTCCCAGATCACGGTATCGATGAAAAATAACTATGGGCCTGACGACTTACCTCAGATATGGGACGAACTTAGACGTAAAATCAACGACCAAAAGCGTAACTTACCGCCCGGAGTACTCGAGCCCAAAGTCATCGACGATTTTGGCGACGTGTACGGAATCCTATTCGCCGTTACGGGAGATGGATACAGCTATAAAGAATTGCTTGATTACGTCGACTACTTACGCCGCGAACTCGAGTTAGTGGACGGTGTCGGTAAAGTCACGGTCAGCGGTACCCAGCAGGAGCAAGTATTCCTCGAAGCGTCAATGAAAAGACTCAGCAGCTTTGGTATTTCCCCCGATACCGTTTTCGGCTTACTTTCGACCCAAAATACTGTGGGAGATGCGGGCGCAACACGGATAGGCAACGAGTACATTCGAATTCAACCCTCGGGAGAATTTCAAAACGTTAACCAGCTCGGCAATCTAATCGTTACCGACAGCGGCGCAGAAGGTCTTATTTACCTGCGCGATGTTGCCAGTATAAAACGGGGCTATGTTGAGGTCCCCGACAACTTGATCAACTTCAACGGCAAACTGGCGTTAAACATCGGTGTTTCTTTTGCCAGTGGCGTGAATGTCGTAGAAGTGGGTAAACGTATCGATAAGCGCTTAGCCGAACTCAAGGTACAGCAGCCTGTCGGCGTGGATGTTGCCAAAATATACAGTCAGCCGAATGAAGTAGAAAAGTCCGTCAACGGTTTTGTGGTGAGCTTAGCTCAAGCCGTTGCTATCGTTATCGTGGTATTGCTGCTATTTATGGGGCTGCGTTCAGGCTTCCTAATTGGCTTAATCTTGCTACTCACGGTGTTGGGCACCTTCATTTTCATGAAGTTCCTTGCCATCGACTTACAGCGAATATCATTGGGGGCTTTAGTTATTGCCCTGGGGATGCTGGTCGATAATGCCATAGTGATCGTGGAAGGCATATTGATCGGTACACAAAAAGGGCGAACGAGGCTGCAAGCCGCTACCGATATTGTCACACAAACCAAATGGCCACTGTTAGGCGCGACTGTGATTGCGATTACCGCTTTTGCTCCCATTGGCCTATCTGATGACGCAACGGGTGAGTATTGTGGCACCTTATTTATCGTGCTCCTCACTTCCTTGATGCTCAGTTGGTTCACTGCCATCTCACTAACGCCATTCTTTGCCGATATTTTCTTTAAAGGTATGAAAATAAAGAACCAAGGTGAAGACGCAGACTTGTATGGCGGCTTTCTATTTACTGCGTACCGGAACTTTTTGGTCTTTTGTATGAAACGGGCTTGGTTAACCGTAACCTTTCTTATTGTTTGCCTATTTGTCAGCTTATATGGCTTTACGTTTATTAAGCAGTCCTTCTTCCCTTCTTCGACCACGCCTATGTTCCAAGTCGATGTTTGGATGCCAGAAGGCAGTGATATCCGAGCCACCAGTAAAAAGCTGAACGAGATCCAAGCATGGATCAGTCAGCAGAATCACGTAGAACATGTGACGACAACTGCTGGTAAAGGGCTACCTCGTTTTATGCTCACCTATACACCAGAAAAAAGCTACGCAGCCTATGGAGAAATTACCGCACGGGTGGATAGCTATGAGGCAACCCACCCTTTAATTGAAAAAGTTCGTGAACATATTGAGAAAACCTACCCTGAGTTGCATTACAAGATTAAGCAAATCTTACTAGGGCCATCAAGTGGCGCGAAAATCGAAGCTAGGATTATCGGTTCAGACCCCACCACACTCCGTAAGATAGCGGCGCAAGTCATAGATATCATGCACCAAGATCCGAACGCCACCAACGTTCGTCATGATTGGCGTGAGCGCACTAAAGTTCTGGAGCCGCAGTTCAACGAAAGCCAAGCTCGCCGCTATGGGATCACGAAGTCAGATGTCGATGACTTTTTAGCCATGTCATTCAGCGGAAAAGCGATAGGCTTGTACCGTGAAGGCACAACTCTGCTACCTATCGTTGCTCGCCTTCCCGACGAAGAGCGAGTTGATATTCGTAATATCGATGGGATTAATATTTGGAGCCCAGCGCTAAACGACTACATACCGATTCAACAAGTGGCACTTGGTTACGACTTTTTCTGGGAAGATCCCATTGTGGTGAGAAAAGACCGCAAGCGCGTGTTAACCGTCATGGCCGATCCCGACCTCCTTGGCGACGAAACCGCTGCAACGCTGCAAGCGCGTTTAATGCCACTCATTGAAGCGATTCCGTTACCTCCGGGTTATTCGTTGGAATGGGGCGGAGAATATGAATCATCTGGAGACGCACAAGCTAGCCTGTTTACCAGCATGCCAATGGGCTATCTATTCATGTTCATCGTCACCGTGCTCTTATTTAAAACAGTCAAGGAGCCTGTGATTGTTTGGCTCACCGTGCCGCTCGCCATCATAGGCGTCACCATCGGTCTGCTGTCACTTAATACCGAGTTTGGGTTCATGGCTTTACTCGGTTTCCTCAGTTTATCGGGGATGCTGCTTAAAAACGGTATTGTGCTTCTCGATCAGGTTGAGATAGAGATCCACTCCGGTAAACCCGCTTATGATGCAGTTGTCGATGCCGCCGTCAGTCGGGTGCGTCCGGTTTGTATGGCAGCAATTACCACCGTGCTTGGTATGCTTCCACTACTACCGGATATCTTCTTCAAGCCAATGGCGGTGACCATTATGTTCGGGCTAGGCTTCGCTACTGTACTCACCTTGATCGTTGTGCCAGTCCTCTACCGGCTATTCCACCGCATCCAAGTTCCTAACTAGCGGTCATTGGCCATATTCAATCGACTCGAGGGGCAGAGAAATCTGCCCCTTTTTCTTACAAACCCATTTCTTTTCCTTACAGGCCCATTTTTCCTTACAAACTGTTACATGCCCTTCATTTATCAGCCAAAGCCGCCTAATACACATAACGATAATGGCTTGGCTCTTGGCCTGCACAAAAGCGCTTGATACACTCGAACTATAGAGCCATATAAACCCGTAGCCACTAACCCAACCATATTCAATGATATACCGCCGGATAAAGGAAGCTTTCAATGTCTGCATTCGAAAAAATCACCCAGCATTTTAAAAAAATATCTCGTTTTAGTCATCTCTCAGCAATATGTGGTTGGGATGCCGCCTCCATGATGCCAGCAGGCGGAAATCAGGCTCGCTCTGAAGCGATGGCTGAACTGTCCGTACATATTCACTCGATGATGACTCAACCGCAACTGGCAGATTGGTTCGCCGAAGCCGAAGAAGAAACCTTAAATAGCCAAGACCAAGCTTCACTGCGGGAACAAAAACGCCAATGGCAGCAAACCACTGTTTTGCCTGAAGCATTGGTCGAAGCAAAATCCCTCGCTGGCTCCAAGTGTGAGCATGCATGGCGAAGCCAACGTGGCGACAATGACTGGGCGGGTTTTAGCAAAAACTGGCAAGAAGTCGTCAAACTCTCTCAAGAAGAAGCGCAGCTTCGTGCCGAAGCAACAGGGCTTTCGCCTTACGACGCCATGCTGAATATTTACGAACCTGGCACCAATTCAGCGTCTCTAGATACTTTATTTGGCGATGTGAAAACTTGGCTACCCGATATGGTCAATCAGGCGATAAACAAACAATCGTCAGAGTCATATATACAGCCTCAAGGCCGCTTTGCCACAGAGAAACAAAAGTCTCTTGGTTTAGATGTGATGAAGCTGCTGAAATTTGATTTTAACCACGGACGATTAGATGAAAGTGTTCATCCATTTTGTGGCGGCGTAAGCTCGGATGTGCGAATCACCACCCGCTACGATGAGAGCGAGTTTGTCCAATCTTTGATGGGTATAGTCCACGAGACAGGGCACGCTCGTTACGAGCAAGGGCTACCAAAGACCCTTTCAGGAATTCCAAGCGGTGAAGCGCGCTCTATGGGTATCCATGAATCTCAATCACTCTTTTTTGAGATGCAGCTTGGCCGCAGCGAGTCATTCATTCAGCACCTATCTCAGCTTGCTCAGCGACACTTCGCTGGATCTAGCCAAGAGTTGTTAGCAAAAGACAACTTACATAAGCTCTATACCCGCGTGAAGAAAGACTATATCCGCGTCGATGCTGATGAACTCACCTACCCAGCTCATGTCATTTTGCGTTACGAAATAGAACGCGACTTGATCAATGGCAACATCACATACAAGGATGTACCAGAGCTGTGGGATCAAAAAATGCAAACTTATCTTGGCTTGTCGACACAAGGGAACTTCCGCAATGGCTGTATGCAAGATATCCACTGGACCGATGGCGCGTTCGGTTACTTCCCGAGCTACACCTTAGGCGCGATTTACGCAGCCCAATTTATGGCCTCAATGAAAAGTCAGATAGATGTCGACTCAGCAATTGAAAGCGGCGATCTCACATCTATCTTTAATTGGCTCTCCGACAACATTTGGAGCAAAGGCAGCCTACTCTCCACAGACGAATTAGTGAAGCAGGCGACAGGCGAAACTCTCAATGCGCAGCACTTTAAACGCCATTTAGAGAACCGTTACCTATAGTTTTCAGTGATCTAGCTTCCAGTGCGCCAGTCTACTCTGGCGCTACTTCACTGATGAGTTCCCTCTCTTCTCTATCTCACCTGAAATAAGGATAATTTCGTGCACTACTCTATTTATAATGTTTTTTGTGGCAAACACGCATCTGGCAACCCAGGTGGTGTCGTTGTGCTAGATCAGTGGCTGACAACACCAGAGCTGCTGGAAATATCAGCAAACATCAATCAGCCTGTCACGGCTTTCGTTGTTCCTCAATCTTCCCATTATGCTATTCGCTGGTTTACCACTGATAGCGAAATCAATTTATGTGGGCACGGCACGCTCGGCGCAGCCGCGGCGCTTTTAAATCAAAATGAAGCACCAGCGGTCCACCTCAAAAGTAAATACGGCGACATAACCGTTACAAAACAAGACAAGGGCTTTGAGATGAAATTCCCTGCGTGGTCAGGGACTCCTGCCGAAGAAGATTTACTGCTCAATTGGCCAAAGAAGAATCTCGTTGAAGCCTACACCACCCGAGATTTGGTGCTCGTTTTGGACTCAGAACAAGCAGTAATTGACTTCAAACCGGATATCACTTGGCTACGTGACAACCTTCAATTTCATGCGCTCATTATCACCGCACAAAGTAGCGAAAGCGAATACGTTTTGCGCTACTTTGCCCCATCGATTGGCATCAACGAAGACGCCGCTACTGGATCGGCGCAATGCTCACTCGCTCCCTATTGGTTTAGAAAACTTGGCATGAAAAACTTAACTGTTCGGCAACTTTCTAGCGCAGGTGGCGAGTTTACCGTTTCTCACCTTGATTCTGATCGTTTTCTATTATCGGCACAAGCTGAGCTGTGTTTCTCAAACTCCCTACAATTGTGTCCTGAGTCCTAAATCTATATTCCAAACGCCTTCTATTCGTCGATATAGTCAATACAACGCCATAGGTGTCGGTAGACAATAGCCCTTGATCAAAAACGCAGCTATTCCAGATGATGTACATCTCACCTTCTAGCTAATGTTTGGTCGTTTTTTCTCGTAGAGCTGTACGAATAAGCTTAAACGCCGACAATAAAGTGTAATCAGATTAAGCTTATTTTTGGACATACGCATGTTAGTTTAATTGAATGACACGCGGAAAAAATGATCACAATTTAATGTACTCCGACACCATTTTTTGCAACAAGTCCTTAATTTGAATTGACCCCAATATGCCGATGTGGAATATTACCGCACGTTAAAAACTATTAAATGGAGTTTATATAAATAATGTTGCGAAATATCCTACTGATCATATCTCTATCAACAATATCCGCCATAGCTAATGCCGCAACAAGCGTACATCTTCTTTGTGTCGTACCAGGTGGTAGTCATGGACACCCTGTTTACACACAATGTAATGCGGGAGATATAGACGGGAAAGATTTCGTATACATACGTGTATTAAAAGTATGTGACGGAGATAATAAGGTTGCTCACCTTGACCCATTCCCTATAAATAATACTGGAATGGTGACCATGAAAATTGGCAAGTGTGGTATTGGCCAAAACTTTCAAGAAAACATCGTTTATGCCAAGTTCAGAGGCCAGGATAACGAAGTGAGGTTGGGCTCAGAAAGCAAACATGAAGGAGATATTACATTAGTTTGGTCGCAAGTAGGCACTTGGAAAGTAAGTGGTTTAGATCATTTATAGCTAAGAACGGACAATGTGAATTACCCGAGGCGTCCGTCAATGAATGATGGGCGTCCTCCTCTAGATAGATGCGGAGATCACTTACTCAATAAGTTCTTGGATTGAGGTTTACAAATGAAGATTAAGCTAACGCTCATAATCTCACGATCTCGATGACATTAAGCAAAAATAATATCTGCCAGCTGAGATTGCTCAAGATTAGATTTATAAGGGAAAGTCAGCCGTCGTACCATATAGCCAACCAACTTGGCTGACTTGTTATGGGGCACAAAATATTAACTTTCAAATGATAAGTATATTTTGAGTGCCCCAAATAAACTTCTCCAGCGTAGCTGAATCACCCTGTTTGAAATGAAATATACGTCCTCACTCTCAGCAGAGATAGAAGGAAAAACCTGGATTAGCCCACTTTTTATTCGATTGAACCATAACTAGGTCAGCTAATCTTGTTACGAGAAAGCTTTGGCAATATATACGGCTAGAGATAGTTCTTTTACCGCCCCCACTTCTAAGATCATTTCTTCATTTTTGTTGCCTTGGGCTTTCAGAATAGCATCTCCCATACTTGCCAAAGCATCTAGGTAGGTTTTTATTTTTGTAAGTTCAGAAGCTGTGCTTTTTTGAGTGTTTTCAATGGAGATAACAATAGATATCGTTAGTTTCACCAGAAATGAAAGCAGTGCCAAAGCTGATTTTTGCTTAGGGTAGAAAGTCTTCACCGACAAGATAAGTGCAACAACCGTAAGAATATATGAGCTTACTGGAGATAGGTACCCCACTACCGTTTGGTTTTGAGTATCTATGGCTTTTGTCAGCCCAAAAATTCCTTGAAGTATTTTCACTTGCGATTTAGCGAGACCAAACTCATCTGCAGAGAGCCCTCCAAAGCTACTCATACAATCTAATATGATCGCTATTTGACTCGTGACAATATAACCAGTGGTAAGAGGAGAAATGGCGCTTCCTTGGCTATCTACGAAGCTTTCAAAAGTTGAGGAACCAGTATTGAACGTCACTGATTTCAATGAATGCCCGGTTTCAAAGGCGTACATAGTGTGTAAAGGAAACGCCACCATAAAGGCGGTCAGATTGCCCCAAGTCAACTCTAAACCAAACAATTTTAGCAGCCAACTAAGGAAAGGGACTTTCTTGTTAACAGCGGAGATAGCAATAGCTTCGCCCAATTGTGTGATTTGTGCTAGCCCTTCAATTGTCTCCTGAGTTATTTTGCAGCCATTGCGAAGTAAGGTTTTTTGGTCCTGCAACACACTATCTAGCGCCGACTTATCAAACCCTTTCACTATCACGTCGAACAGCGATTCTACCATATCTTCAGGAACGGCAATGCCTTCAACAAGGACATCTCCCACGAGTGACTCGACTAAACTATTCAAACTGTTCGTGGATAGTTCGTCTGAATCATTCCACTGTGTTACTTGAGTTGAACCTGATGCTTGTGCCGCATTAGTAAACTTGTTCAATACGAAATTGTGAACACAGGAGTTGTTCACTGAAGGTTTGCTTTTCTCTATGTTCGGTAACGACCGTTGGCACAACTTATCAATGTCAGTTTCGATGTTTTGTTCGAAGTTAGAGAATTTAATTTTTATATCTTGCGACCATTGATAACTTTCTTGGGCCACATAAGATATTTGATTTTTTAAACCGCTTTCTATACTACGAGATAAAGCCAGAATATCTTTAAAGTCAAATAGTAGCTTTATGTACTTAATCAGAGTTTTCACCGCAGAAATTGCTGCATCCGCCAATGTTGTAACGACAGACACAATTGCCTTCGCAATATGTTCAATGGTATCTAAGGCAAAGCTAACCGCCCCGCCGACATATTGGAAGGTAATACGAAAACCATCTTCGATTGACAAAGCCACTTTGGTCACGGCTCTTGCAACACCATTGATCACGGCTTTAACGCCTTTCTCTATCGAGTGGACTATATGGTGGAATAAGTGACCAATACTGTGGAAAAAACTACCGACCTCTTCAGAATACCCTTCACTCAATGAGCGATTCTGTAAATCTAACGTCCACGATCCAGACAAGGTGGTCAGTTCTGTATCAGATAGGTTAGGGAACATATAGCTGATGTGTTGTAACGGGTTGATCACTTGAGAGTCAGGCTGTGCTATCAACGATGAATTGGGTGCTGGCGTAGGTGACAATTCTGTGAGTCTACTGCCAGCGGTTTGCAGTAATTTGGCATTAGCTGCAGTGGCATTTTTAGCAGAGAGCAAGCCAGCTTGCTCCAAGCTTTTTGCGTTTGTATGACTTGGGTTTGCAAGCCTTTTGTGAGCATCTAAATCTGGGTTCAATTCATGCCACGAATGGTCGGCACCGCTTTGACTCAGTTGTATTTTCTGGTTATCCAATTGATTATTGGTGTCGTAAATGCGGGTAAATAGGCTTGGCGACTTGAAATCGGTCGCTTTTATCGAAGCCACAATTCTTCCAGCGGCATTAGTGTACAGTATCGCACTAGTATCACGACTAATGGAGTGTCCTCTTCCCGTACTATTGTCGATCAGGCGTACAGGTTTAGAGCTTCTTATTTCAATTGGTTGATTTGAACCCACTGAACAGCCATACACATTCAACACATTGATCTCGGCGTGGTAATAAGTATCGGTTATCTGTTGTTGGCCTTTATCAGCATTAGCTTCAATAGCAGCTTCAGACATTGGCACCATAATGGTTTCTTCTTGTGCGGTAAGACTGAATTTGGTCACCTGAGTAGAATGGTATTCGACCGCTTGAGTAGTTGAAGAAAGCTTAGCAACTAGATATTCACAATCTTGCCCAGTCAGTAAGGGGGCGACAAAGCCGATGCAAGACTTATCCAGTTGTTGCCATTCAGGTTCAAACCAAGTATCTAACTCACCTTTCGGCTCTATTGCCACAAATGGGCTCAAAATATCACTAGGCTCTTGACGTTGGCAGTTTTGCCGACGCTGAAACACATTACCTGCATCATCTTGGAATAGCAGACTTTGTATCCCATCGTGATTAGTTTGTACTATCGGATTTAAATCAGAAGTGGTGTTGTTAGGTCCTGTAAGGGTCGCTAACCCAACTTTACTATAGGTTGAAGAATGAGGTGCAGGAAAAGTGATCTGGCTGTTCACTATCTTACTATGATTGGAAATCGACTTTCCACACAATATAGCGCTGATCTGACCTTGAAAACAAGGAGCGGGATAGACTTTATAGGTCCCTTGTCCCATAGTCCAAAAGTTGGTATAGGTTTCTTCTTCTTCTTCTTTGGCTTCTCCAAATGACCAAACACCCGACTGCATAAGTGAAGCAGGATCATCCCATTGAGCTACGTAACTTTTATAGAAATGCTCAGAAGCATCTTGCCCAACAAAGTTTATAAAGGTGAATTGCTGGGTTTCCTTATCTGTAGACACTAAACGTAGCTGATTTAAGGTGTTGAAATGCGTATCTTTATTTTTCCAATTATAAGTGGTGCGTTGCATGCTCGACATCTCAGGGTTTGCGAGCACATAATTGAGGTCATGGAAATAGAAAACATTTGAAATGGCATCGGGACCATGCTGTTTAGAAGGTGGTTGAAAGAAATGAACACAAGGGTTCTGATTTAGACCGTCCCCGTAAACTATATCTTTAATTAATGCCGGATGAGGTACCAGTAATAGGAAATATCCGTCGATTTTCCAACCAGAGTCTTGTCTCTGGCTGCTATCGTTGCTGTTTATTTTGAGCGTACGGTTATAGGCAAACACTGAACCATCGTTGATGATGCACCAAGCAGACCAGTGACCGACAATCCAGCCATCAATTATCGTACCGTTGTCTGGATGGGGTAAAACAAAAAATTCTATAATATCAGCGTTTGGTAAGCCAAGGGATTCTACCCGCTGTTTAAACCCATGGCCCGAATCTGGATCTCGATACATATGGACAAGGTTGTTGTGTTCATCGAGCCCTAACAACTCACTTTCCCCGCGAATCAATGAAGACACATTCACCGACTCATCGGGCATCGTTTGGATATAAGGAGTGGATGCGATGCCATTTATCATGGCATGGCGACCATCAAACTGCTTAAACATCGCCGCATTTTGCAAAGTAAGCTGTTCATCCATTAACTCGCCATTTAGCGTCATTGAGTACGCTGCTGTCACTTCACTCCTCTCAGCATCTGTAAGCTGTAAATCTGGCTCATCGACCTGATAGTTTGGGTTGGTATTGGCCCAAACAGATGGAGGAAGCCCAGACCCAACCAAAGCCGCTAAAGCAGTCAGCTTTCCAGCGCTACCTAAGAAAGCTCGGCGAGACACTATGTGATCAAATTGACCAAGTTCTTTTCCAACAATGGTTTTGTTTGGGATCAGACGAGAAAGACGTTTGAAAATTTGGCTTCTCATCTTTTGTATTTTTGATATATCAGACATATATAATTAAAAACCAATCAATGTAATGGTTTGGTTGTGGGCTCCATCGCGTGTTTATGATTAATTTATTGTAATCTTTCGACAGAGAGTTAATTTCAGGAAAAGGGTTAAATAACCCAACCCTCCTTCACTATAAACATTCACGCAATATAATTGATGTATAATATAGGTATGAGTCACCGATCTACCTTCTATACTAATTGCGTGTAATTTAAACATGAATACAAGTTAATATATGACACCTAGGAATAGCCACCCTCCACGAATAAATAAGAAAATTTTGGTATTATGATATGGCACGACATATTTTACCGTAATGAAAAACTTGGGTATGTATAGTCGATGCGCATGACTGCTTATTGAAATGCTTATCATTTACTAATGCGAATATTGCCCTTCACTTTATTGTGTGCCCAGCAATTTTCCTACCGGATATAGAGTCCTTTTCAACTCTCTTTAATTTATTATCAATAGACTCGAATTCTAAAGATATCTCGTCCACTCCCAACTTTTCTACTTGACGCAACTGGGCATTTAATTCTTGTACGTTAATCTCTTTTGTTACTTCTTGAGTAACATTGTTCATCATTTTTTTAGCAGTTGCGATAAACTTCGCCACCGTTCGAATAGCGTGAGGTAAACGTTCTGGACCTAGCACAACTAACCCAATAACAAACACCAGCACAATTTCACCGAAGCTAAAATCAAACATGACTAATAAAGATTTTGTTTACTGGTGGTTTCAACATTTTCGCTATCAGCATTGTCAGCAGTACTAGTTGCGTTATCGTTATCACTGACGGTTTTCTTAAATCCCTTGATAGCAAGACCTAGATCTTCCCCAAAAGTCCTAAGCTTTTTGGTGCCAAATAACATCACGAAGATCACTGCAACAACTAGGAGTTTGGATAGCGAGATTTCACCCATGGTAAATCCTTATTTATTTTCTGTGGTAATTAAAATTCTAATGTAACCACCAACAATGAGATTGATGGCTTTTGTCTACCCAATTTGAAGGAGACATGCTTGACGACACTATGGCTGCCACAACCGTTAATTTTCCAGCATTACCCAAAAAGGTCGATAAGACATTATGTGTTCAAACCTCCAAGTTTCTTTGTCTACAATTTTACGATTATTGAACAATTGTGAAAGCTCATTGAGTCGTCGTAATCTTAAAAAACGGATTGGCGTTGTGTCATTCGTATTATTTAAACTTTGTTGTATCTATTATGGGGAGGTAATTTACATTTTGATACATTTGAAAGTCAATCTCTGCAAACGATTGCGAGGTACACATAGTAATAAAGTGCTGTCTTTTTGTTTGAAAATTAATTCTAATGTTATATAAAAACCATTGTGATGCATTGTTTTTGTAAACTCAGCATTCACTCTATTGACAAGGCTAATAATATTAAGGTCACACCCATTTATAAATCTAATAGTTGTTGTTATTATCGGTAATTTAAATTTCATCTATTTTTTTACTAAAATATATGGAATTTATCGGCACAGTGCGTTAGGCCGATATTTCTGATTGGTTTTCTTTGGTCAAAGGTCGCCCCAGGGCGGGATCGCACTTTGTTAATAAATCTGATCTAATAGGCAAAACCCATTGATAGAACGCTAATTTGAGCTTACTCGATCACCTCTCTGTTGTTGTAGACACTCGTTCTCACACCAGCCAAAAACATGACCTTATTGATGTCATGTTCCTTATAATTAGTGCCGTTGCTGCAGGCAGTGAAGGTTGGCAAGCTATTGAATCCTATGGCGAACATAAGCTCGATTGGTTGAGAAAATATCGCCCATTTGAAAACGGTATCCCACGCAGGCACACCATAGCGAGGATCCTAGCTTCAGTCGTTCCTGAATCTTTGTTTGAGGCACTAGTACTTTGGATAAATGAACAACGAAGTCATCAGGGTAAACCTATTATCTGCTTTGATGGGAAAGTATTAAGAGGCTCGTATCGAAATGACAGAAAGACAGCAGTGCAGTTGGTGACTGCCTATGATGCTGAACGAGGTTTAATTCTAAGTCAGAAGCCAACAGCGACTAAAGATGGTGAGCTTAGTGTTGTTCGTCAAATGCTTGATATAGTTTATATTAAAGGTAGCGTAGTCACTATCGACGCGCTTCATTGCCAACGAGAAACACTAGAGAGAATCGCTGAAAAGAAAGCGCACGTCGTTGTTCAAGTGAAAAACAATCAACCCAAATTAAGATCAGCAGTGGTGTCTCAATTTCAGGCAGTGTTTGATGCGAAGAAGGAAAAAATAGTCACTGAAGTGAAACAAGAACATCATGGTAGAAAAGAAGAGCGTTACGTATTCCAACTCAAGGCCAAGCTGCTAGAAGAGCTTGAGGCCAAATGGCCGACAGTAAAGAGTATCATTGCAGTAGAGCGGCACCGAACAGTCAAAGGTAAGGGGACAGTCGATACGTCTTATTACATCAGTTCAATGGCTCCGAAGCATAAATTACTGGGTCATTACATTCGACAGCATTGGCGCATAGACAATAGCCAGCACTACATATTAGATGTTGTTTTTAAAGAAGACAGCTCGCGAATAGTCATGGAAGATGCGGTAGAGAATATCGCTTTATTCAGACGTTTTGTGTTGAATCTTCTTAAGCAGTGTAACTGTGGTACTCGCAGTCAAAAGTTGAAACTTAAAAAAGCGGGTTGGTGTGATGATTTTCGAGCGCAGGTCTTCTTTGGGTTATAAATCGAGCAAAGTATGCTCCCGTCCTGATGGTGCTGTAGTTCCAGTCTTTATCGATTATCGCTTTTGAGGGTCACTTCGGTGGATGCTGTGACATGTACACCGTTCCAGTGGTCATCATCAATGTCTATGATTCTCTGAGCAGTCCATCCTACCTAGTTTATAGGTGCCATTGATTGAAAGTGAACCAAATTTGACCAATTTGAGTTAACTTAAAACATTAGCCCCAAGTACGGCTAGTAGTGTGGTCATAGGAGTGATTATTATGACAAATACGGAAGCCCTGTCGAAAAGTATATGATATTTAGGCCTGAATTAATTGGGTTTGAATGGGCAATCTTCCATTTTTCTCGGTACTTTCCCTCTGCCAGAAGTAGAATATTTTCTTTGGATACTTTCTTTTAAACCACTGCTATTCATCTGGTCAATAACGGCATTAAACTTAGGGACTAGGTGTTCATAGTCTCTATGAAGTCGTATGTGTAAAGGCACGGTTTCAAAACGATAGATTACTTCAAAGTCGTCTACCTCATATTTGAAATTGTACTGGTTATTACTTAGTAAGTAGAGAAGTTCGTTTTCATTGATGATGATCACTTTTAACCTTCCACGAAGAAGTTTCGGTAATAACGTTTTTGAGTTTGAGGGACTGGTTAGTATTTTTCCTGTATTAAATGCTTCTGTAAACCCCTCTGGGTAGTAATACCCAACCGTCACTCCTATCTCCTCCCCATGTAAATCTTTGGAAGACACAATGCTTTTAAATTTCCCCTTTTTGGCAAAAATAATATCGGATGTTGTAAATAATGGATTCGTATAGGATGAACTAGACTCTTGAGATTTTCTCCACAATGGAGAAATCGCGGATTCAGCGTTGATACGCCGCCCCCACTCTTTCCTCATACGTTTAGCATTTTTAACATCTAGCAGCTCCAGATTTGTTTTTGTACATAACGCAATAACTTTTATTGTGTCTATCGCTATCCCTCCCCAACTTCCGTCATCCAATTGAATTCGCCAAGGTATCCAAGGAGAAACTGCTACTGTTAACGAGTTTTTATTTGACGGGTAGGCTTTGTTGAGTAACGAAGATAGAGAAAAAATAACAATACTTGTATAGAAGAATAGGATAATCAGATTAGCAACACCTCCTTTTTTCCGTGCCCCTACTAATCGGAATCTTTTTGTTATTAAAGGCACATCTTCATATATATCGCAATATGTTGTCTGAACTTTCTTTAACCTTACAGCACTTATTAGGGGATCGGGCATAACTACTCCTTGTATAAAAGAAGTATAGTAGTGTTGCTGGAACTGGTTACTAAATCGCCCCGATATCATATATACCCTTGATCATTGAAGATGCTTGATTTTCGATGAAATCAGGATCATGCTAAGCGCCATGAAAATTACACTCACTCCTCAACAAAAACAGCAACTTGAACAAATGCACGATTCAACTCGTGACGAACGAGTGCGTGACCGTATTAAAGCTGTCTTACTTGCTTCTGAAGGTTGGAGTCAGACCATGATTTCTCAAGCCCTTCGCATTCATGAATCGACTGTTGCTCACCACCTCAGCGATTATGTGCTTTCAGAAAAGCTTAAGCCTGAAAATGGTGGCAGCCAAAGCAAACTTTCGGCTACCCAAACCATGCACCTTGTCAAACATTTGACTGAGAATACCTATTCTCATACTCATCAAATTGTCGCTTATGTTAAAGAGGTATTTGGCCTGAGTTATCCTGTTTCGGGCATGAATAAATGGCTTCACCATAATGGTTTTAGTTACAAGAAACCGAAAGGCATTCCACACAGGTTTGATGAGGTCAAACAGCAAGCTTTCATTGAAGCTTATGAAGCGCTAAAAGCGAGTTGTGGCGAGGATGAATCGATAGTTTTTATCGATGCCGTTCACCCAACCCTATCGACCAAAATCTCCCATGGTTGGATACGCACTGGTCAAGATAAAGTGCTAGAAACGACAGGAAATCGTATCCGACTGAATATTATTGGAGGGTTGAACCTGTCGGATATTGGCGCGACCATTGTTAGCGATTACGAAAGCATTCACAGTGAAAATATTGTTCGCTTTTTCTGCAAACTAAGTGAGAGCTACCCATCAACTCACAAGCGCCATATCATCTTAGATGGAGCAGGCTATCACCGTAGCGATTTAGTCAAAGATGCGGCGTTTGTCCTAAATATTGAGCTGCATTACCTCCCACCTTACAGTCCTAACCTCAATCCTATAGAGCGGTTATGGAAGGTAATGAACGAGAGGTCGAGAAATAACGTTTACTTTAAAAACAAACGTGACTTCAAGTCGGCAATTGACCAGTTCTTTGCTGTGACTCTTCCAGAGATCGCAGGCTCGTTGACGTCTCGAATCAATGATAATTTTCAGGTGCTCAAGCCTGCGTCTTCAAGTTGATTGGGTATAAGCTAATATTAATAGAGGAATTACTCTATTAATACGGTGTAGAATGATGTTGAAGTACATAATACTACTCTTTCTATATCTTCCGGTTCCTGTGGGTGCGGTTGAGCTAAATAATCTCCGATTTATAACGGAAGAGTACCCACCATACAATTATACAGATAATGGAGAGATAGTTGGCTTGTCCGTTGATGTGTTAAAGTTAGCAGCTGAATCCATACACGACCCCATAAACTTAATTGAGCTGCAACCTTGGGCAAGGGGTTATATGAACCTCTCCAATGGGCCTATGGTCGTGCTTTTTTCTACGACTAAAACCAAAGAGCGGGAAGCTAAGTTTAAATGGGCAGGGCCAATAACATCAACGAAAATAGTTGCTTTAGCAAAAAAAGATAAAAAAATAAAAATCTCTAAGCCAGAAGAATTTGAAAAGTATGTTATTGGTGTTGTACGGAGCGATGTTGGAGAGCAGTTATTGTTATCCCTTGGAGTAAATGATGGTAGACTAAGACAGTCACATAGTCCCAAACTAATGGTTAAGAAGTTAAACTATGATAGAGTTGATATAATAGCCTATGACATCAATGTGGCTAAATCGATTATGAAGAAGGAAAATATTGACTTTTATAATTACGAAGTGGTTTATACTCTTAGTCAATCCAAATTATATTATGCTTTTAGCTTAGATACACCAGATGAATTTATTGATAAGCTTCAAAAAGGAATTGACATTATAAGATCTAATGGGGATTTGGATGAGATAATACTAAAATATTAGGAGGTGGCTCCCATTTACTAAAAATTGTCTATAGGGAATGTGTTATTACTTGATTTATCCCTGTTCAACTTGAGATACAGGTTTGACAATCCGACAATTATCATTAATTCGAGATTCAAAAAAGTCTGAGATATTAGGTAATACATCCATAAAAATTTCTTTATTGTTAACTCAAATTCTCGTTTATTGGCTAAGTAAACGTTGTTTCGAATATGCTCATTAATTGGCTGTGACACCAAGTGGTTGATTCAGTAATAGTGCTTTTTTCAATAAAAGTACCGATTACCTTCTCGTACTTGGCTTCTGCCTTGGAAAAGCCAATCGTTTTTCTCATTAACCTCTTTAGTCGAGTTCGGTAAAGTGAGATTGGTCCGCTCTATTCTCTGGTAAGACCCCAGTCATGTCGTCGGCCAACTCATCGACGCCAATGTATTTGAGATGACTTAGCCTTAGATACATCCTGTTCTGGCACGGACTGAGCTTCGATGTTCTTGACGGCTTCCCAACGAATACCGAGGTGTTGAACCGTACCATCAGTTTTGGTTTCCAATCAGCCTGTCTGCTCTTTTGATGTCGTGTTTTTTGTCGGTGTCAGAGTTATTTTTTAGCCCACAGCCAAGGTAGGTAGCAGAGAGTCGTTGATCGGTCATACCCGATTCAACGAAAGTAAACACCGCGTTTAATCTAGCGGTATGGATCTCAGGGTAAGCAGAAGCGATATCATTTTTTAGTGTTTGATAGGCTTTCATTACGGTTACTCATTTTTTATCAATGAGTTGATCACAAGTGAAAGCTAAGGTCGATAAGCAATCAGTCTAAGGGCGGAAATTCGTGGGGATTCCCACAGCTTTTAGTATTCACATTTCTGATCTATTCTTTCGTAAACAATGCATCAATATGTCTTCAGCGATATGAAAACAACACTGATATTTTTATGTTTACTTATACTACCGTACCAACTTGTACGAGCCGATGTGCTAACGTTAACTTCACTGGAATGGCCCCCGTATACTGGCCCTAATCTTATTCACCAAGGGGCAACTGTTATGGTTGTAAAAGCAGCTGTCGAAGCTATGGGGCATGAATTACATGTTGAGTTCTACCCTTGGCAGCGAGCGGTCATGCTCGCAAAAATTAAGCCTAAATATGCTGGTTACTTTCCAGAGTATTATTTCGAATCGGAAGATATTATCTTTTCATTACCGATTGGTACAGGTCCGTTGGGATTCGTTGAGAATAAATCTAAACCGTTCACTTGGTCTACTTTGCAAGATTTGAAAGCAGTGAAACTTGGTGTGATAAGTGGTTATGCAAACACTGATGAGTTAGACAACATGATTGCTAGCGGTGAAATACAAGTCGAAGCTGTCATTAGAGATACCCAAAATTTGTATAAAGTCGCGAACAAAAGAATCCCTCTTGCGGTCATCGATAGTAACGTTTTTGCATATTTGGTTAATACTAATAGCAAGCTTAGGGAACAAAAGAACCTACTACAGATGAACGAAAAGATTTTGGATGAAAAGAAACTATTCATAGCTTTTTCTAACGATAAGGTAGGAAAAAAATGGAAAAAGATTGTTGATGAGGGGATAGAGAAAATAGATGTGAATAAAATTATGGCTAATTATTTTTCTGACATTGAGGGGGCAAAATAGGGTCGTAACGCCAAGGCGTTGATATATGGTATGACTCTGAATTTTGGAAGTGGGCATGAGCAGTATTTCTGTTATTTTTTCACGACTTCAGAATCTGTTTGAGAAAGGTCAATCTTACCCACGATCCCGTTTGATGCCGCGAGTATTGAATTGATTTGCGAAGTCGACGAACAATGGTCTTTTGTGGGGAATAAAAAGAATCAGCGTTGATTGTGGTATGCATGGGAGCCGAGGTTTAAACGTATTATTGCTCACGCATTTGGCAAGCGGAACAGTCAAGCATTTAAGCGTCTCCAAAGCTTGCTGACTCCCTTTACCGTCAATTTCTTCTGTACGGATAACTTCAGTGTTTACACAGCAAGTTTACCACGTGAAAAACACATCGTGGGCAAACGATACATACAGAGAATCGAGCGAACCAATCTCACTTTACGCACTCGACTAAAGAGATGAGTGAGAAAAACGATCGGCTTTTCCAAGTCAGAAGCTATGCACGATAAGGTAATCGGTACTTTTATTGAAAGAGAGTACTATTACTGAATCAACCACTTGGCGTCATGACCGTTTTTTGACAGGCAGTTCGTTATCATTGCCACTTTTTTGCTTGAAATCGGCACCAAATCAAACACGCTTGGTAATCTGTAAAAGTCCGGTAATCGAGCTGCGAATCATGCTTTTCATATTCGTTGACTATCATTTTGTCAGCCATGACGGAGTCCACAACGGTACCGTTAAATCGGCAACCGTGCTCGTAACACCAATTGGTAAAGGTGAAAATATCATCCAGAGCGTCTGGAGTTGCGAGTTCCCACTGTCTAGAGTCGACACATGATCCCCAATAACCTAAGTTCCTGCTCAGCACCTCAGATTTCCACGCATCGGCGTAAGTGGTTATAGCTTCCAAGTTCCACGAACCCCAACTTCGACCAATAAGGAGGTTTCCTTCGAAGTGAAATTCATGGCCACCATGGATATTTCGTTGGGTCATTGCTTTCCTTTACTTGGCTACAAACTTGTTACACGAGTATAGCCGACGGCTCTCGTCTCTAACGCGGTATTAACGTCGAGATTTTTTCATTTCACTACGTATCCAAGCTAGCGCTTCACTTTCATCGTCAAAGTGCCGAGTAATCAGGACGTCTTTAGCTGCAGCGGTGTAGTCACGCACAATAGTCTTCTGCAAAGGGTTGATAGGTAGCACTGCTTGCCAGCGGTTTTGGAGGTTCGTAAAGTCGGTTACTTTACTATTAAAATATTCTATGACATCAGGAGTGCATAACTCCCAATCTCTAAAGTCGTTAATACATCCCCATTCATGTCCACCACAAACGTCATTGACGAGCTTATAATAATCGTTTACGAATTCTTCCGCGGCCTCAAGGTTCCATACCCCAGAAATTCTCGCGATAATGATATTTTCATCCCAGTAAGTGGGTTCGAACGAATAAACACCATGTTTGTTCCATTTAGCCATATCACGGACCTCTTCATGTTTAGTTGATTATAGCGTTTATTTTCTTTTCTAAGGCGAATTAACTCAGCGCGTTCATCGGTTGAAAGCACCTAATCTTGAGTCTGCTTTTTATACTTAGCGACCCAATTTAAAGGGACTTGTCCGTGTGATCTGCTCCGACCAAACTGAACATTTCATTAAGCGACATCAAAGACAGATATACCGGATGAATTCCAGATTAGTTTTAGGTTCTTCTCCTATATGGAATCCATATAGGAGAAGAACCATTTTGTCGGGCAAGTCTTCCTCAGTAAATCTCCTTCACTTTACTCCGCTAAACAACTTTGGGGCATAAATGAGATAGTTCATGTTTAGCTAATCACGCCCTCAAAGCCAAAAAGTGATCAAACTTTTTTGTAACCAGACAAACTTTATTGTTTATGAGTAAACTATTTTGTATTCCTACAATAGGAGGCCTTATCACAAACAAATTTATATCCACAACGTGGCAAAAGGAAGCTCTATGCGCAGCCCTAGCCGAAGATAGCAGCGCCATCGATTAAGCTCTTATCTTAGAATAGAAAATAAAAAAACCTCGTTCTTTGAACGAGGTTTTTTTGTTTAAGACTGTATAAATTGGTAGGAAACAGAAAGGTTAGATAACCTGTAACACCTGTTCCATCGCTAGGCGAGATTTTGGCAAGCTTAAATTGTAATCTTCTTCAGGCAAACGATAACCAATGGCAAGAGCGACATCACATTGGTAACCGCCTAGCTCTTTGCTAAACAATTCACTCACCATCTCCGCATCAATCCCTTCCATCGTTGTGGAATCAATACCCAAACGTGCCAGCACATGCAAGGTATTACCCAATGCAAGGTAAGTTTGTGCTTTAGTCCAAGTCGCATTATTGCCCTTGTCGTCCGTATTTAGATCAACAAAGCCATACGCGCCAAAGGCAGAATCACGTTTTTCTGGTGGTGTGCGTCCATCTTCAACCCCTTTATCGACCACTTTTGCGTAGTCATCGCGGCTATAATTCGGATTGTGGGCAAATAAGATAACTTGCGATGCCGCTTTAATGTGAGGCTGGTTAAATTGGTGCATACGCGAAAAAGTATCGTGCATACGTTGCTTCGCTTCATCACTTTCGATGACGATAAACTTCCACGGTTGAGAGTTAATCGAAGAAGCAGACAAACGGGTTGCTTCGTAGATCACATCCAAATCCTTTTGAGGAATGCGCTTTGAGGCATCATAGCGTTTAGCAGTGTAACGGTTTTCTAAATCAGCAATAATTGGATGAGTCATAATGTAATCTTCTCTAAAATGGTGGTATCGCTTGATACGCTTATGGACAACGAGGACAATATTACTCGCTAGACCTTCAATGAAAAAGCGCTGCTGAGTTGAATCATTATCAAATAAGGATTGATAATATGTTACTAGAAGATCTTAGAGTGGTACTAAGGGTTGCTGAGTTCCGCAGTATCACTGCCGCCGCCACTAATCTAGATATGCGAACCGCAACCGCCAGTGCCGCGGTCAAGCGGGTCGAAGCGAATTTAGGCGCTGAACTGTTCGTTCGCACCACACGAAGTTTGCGAATATCCAGCGCCGGTGAACGCTATCTCCCTCAATGTGAACAAGCGCTGCAATTGTTGGAGCGTGCCAAACTCAATATGCGTGATGACCTCGATATCATTGATGGTGAAGTGCGAATTGCCGTTTCGTCTGATTTGGGCCGCAATCAAGCGCTCACTTGGTTAGATGAATTCGTCGACGCCTACCCTAGCGTGACACTGCGTACTGATGTGAGTGACAGCAAAATAGATTTTTATCGTGATTCCGTTGATATGGCGCTGCGCTATGGCTCCCCGAAAGACAGTAATCTATATGGGTTTAAAATCTGCTCTATACCACGTTTGGTCTGTGCGAGCCCAAGTTACTTAAAGCAACACGGTACGCCTAACGAGCCGAGTGACTTACTTGCGCACAACGGGCTGTTTTATCAATTTGGCGATATGCTATACGATGAATGGACGTTCCCCAGTGAATCGGGAGATTACAAAGTAAAACTGAAAGGAAACCGAGCGTCAAATGACAGCGACGTGGTCAGGCGTTGGTGTGTAGCAGGGAAAGGCTACGCGATAAAATCAAGTTTGGATGTTGCAGACGATCTGATGCAAGGTAGGGTCGTCAGCATTTTGACTAAGCATCAGCCTGAACCAATTGAACTATGGCTGATTTGCCCTAGTCGCCAATCCATTACCCCCGCAGTGCGAAAGATTCGGGATATATTCCGTTCAAAAACCGAACAGATTTTAGCGACTCTCAAAGAAAAAGGCTTGCTCGGATAGCCCAGCAAGCCTTCTACTCTAAGTAAATTGATAATTAAAACAAAGGTTAATGGCTAAAACTAACTTACGCGGGTCATTTCATTGATGACAAAGCTTTCTACCGCACCTTCCGTCGCTTCGATATAAGCGGCAATATGCTTGCTAGCTAAATGTTTGGTTAACAATTCATGCGATTGCCAGTTTTCATGGAATATAAAATGAGCTGGATTGCTGTTGTCTTGGTGAAGGTCGTAGTTGATGCAGCCTTCTTCTGTCAGAGTCGGCTCGATCAGCTTAAGAAGCTCTGATTTCACTAATTCGATTTTGTCTTGTTTTGCCACAATATCGGCAACAATTGTAAGCTGAGTCATACAGTAAACCTTCTATAAATGAATGTTATATGGCTTTTCATTTGCGATATTCCGCCTCGTCACCGCCACATCTGACAACTAGAATATAAGTAATATTCACTAAGAAAAACACCCTCAAATTTGAATCGTTATCAAATTTAATTTGTCAATGACATACAAATAACGAGAAACTGCAAATAGTACTTGTCGGAGGCGAACAATGAGACTATAGTCAATCGTAGTTCGACGATTGACTATGTAGGTAAACGAATGACCAACCCATGCATCCCAAGCCGCACTCAAGCTTTCACCTCAACGGAAGTTGAAACGGAAAATGAAGCACAGCTGGCTGCACAAGCAAAAGCGCTCGCGCACCCTGCCAGAATTCGAGTGTTGAAAATATTGGTCAATTTAGATAACACCGGAGGATGCTTAAACAGCGATTTAGTCTCTGATTTGGGGCTTGCACAATCGACCGTTTCAGAGCATCTACGGATTCTAAAGGCGGCTGAATTCATCACCGCAGAGCCGAACCCGCCTAAAGTTTGTTATCGTGTCAATCGCGCAAAATTAAATCAATTTTCAGCGCTATTTGCGTCTATATTTCAATAGATTGTTATAACAGATGATGTAAGTGGCTTTGATGCCACTTAATTTTCAAACAAATAATCGTCTATCGACGATGAACAATAGTAAGGAACCACCATGGAACCAAACACACACCAAACCCAAAGCGCTACCGATGAAATGGGTTTTCTCGATCGGTATTTAACCATTTGGATATTTGTTGCCATGGCAGTAGGTGTGGCGATTGGCTATGCTTTCCCGCAAGTTACCCAGTGGAATGAAGCGATGTCGGCAGGTACGACCAACATTCCGCTAGCCATTGGCTTAATCTTAATGATGTACCCACCTTTAGCCAAAGTAGATTATCGCCTGCTTGGTGAAGTGCGCCGAGATAAGAAAGCCATCACACTCTCATTGGTTATGAATTGGCTTATCGGTCCAACCTTGATGTTCGCCCTCGCATTAATTTTCCTCGGCGATCATCCAGGCTACATGATGGGAATTATCCTCATTGGGCTCGCTCGCTGTATTGCTATGGTACTGGTCTGGAATGACATTGGCGGTGGAAACAAAGAATATGGAGCAGCACTCGTTGCTCTAAACAGTGTATTCCAAATTTTCACTTATAGTGCAATGGCATGGTTGTTCATTACCGTATTACCACCCTACTTCGGGTTCTCTAGCTTTGCCGTAGACATTTCTATGCTGGATATTGCCCAAAGCGTACTAATCTATCTTGGCATCCCCTTCCTAGCCGGATTTTTGAGCCGTGCCCTACTAACCAAATACAAAGGTGAACAATGGTATAACGACATCTTTATCCCGCGTATTTCTCCTATCACCTTGATTGCACTTCTGGCGACGATTGTCCTCATGTTTAGTTTGAAAGGTGAGATGATCTTAGACTTACCGTTCGACGTCGTACGCGTTGCGACTCCGCTGGCCATATATTTCGTCTTGATGTTTTTTGTTAGCTTTTTTATAGGGAAAAAGCTCGGTATCGAGTATGACAAAAACGCGTCTATTGCCTTCACCGCAACTGGCAATAACTTTGAGCTCGCGATTGCTGTCTCAATTGCCGTGTTCGGTATTAATTCAGATCAAGCCTTTGCGGGTGTGATCGGCCCGTTAATTGAAGTCCCCGTGCTCATAGCCCTAGTAAACGTGGCGCTTAGAATGAAAAAACACTATTCACTTGTTGTTGTCAACTAAAATTGGCCACAGCGAACTTAATAAGCCTCCACACCATGTTCCAATTTACTCAACGATTACATTATTCTGGGGTAGTTAAGCAAATAGAGTCGATACACTGAACTGGAGCCGCTTTAGCAATGTCGCTAATCCGGCTCTAATTTATTGAAAGTTAAATATCGAGTTCGCGAAGCTTTTGTTCACACATCTGGTAAGCCTCATTGTAGTCGAAGAAAAAACCGACCATTGTTTGATCTTTAAAGCCGTCGTCAGCTGCAAAAACCTGTATTTTTTTGTCGAAGACAATTGATAGGTAAACTCCATTGTGCTGCGACATCCAACGTACAAAATTGTTGGCAATATCCCAAGAGTCGGGAGGTGCCATCCCCCATTGCCGACAATCAAGGAGGACAGACCAGGGTTCCATAGTCTCAGTCGAACCTTTCATTAACAGCTGTTCGGCGTCTTGGCACCAAGCCTCATTACCTTCCCGATTAAACACCCCTGAAACCTCCGAAAACAATATTTGGTTTTCGAGCTTCATGGTCCATTCTCCGTGGATGTTCCTACTAGCCATCAGCTTACCTCATCAAGTGATTGGTTTTCTCTCAACTATACCCAAGAAGCATAATTTTAGTTGTCCATTACATACTGATCAACCGTCTTTACTGGCGGGAAATACAATAGAAAACTGGGCACCGTCATGCCAACTCTTCAATTCGATTTTCCCTCCTAAACCTTCGGTGACAAGCGAATACGTAATGGATAAGCCTAATCCAGATCTGACCGAAAGATCATGAGTTGAAAAAAATGGGTCAAAGCACTTTTCCGCCACTTCATCTTTCATCCCACAACCGTCATCACGAACGGTGAGTAAAATATGTTCATCAGGCTGAGGGGAAACTTCGATGACAATGTTCCCAACCGACTTTCCCTCAAGCCCATGTATTAACGAATTATCTACCAAATTGCTTAGAATCTGAAAAACGATATCTTGACTGGCATTGACCGTACAATTTTCAGGCATAATCACGGATAGACGATGGCCTACATCCTTTAGCTTCTTACCATAGACATCTCTAAAACTTCCTATACAATCCACTAAATCCAATGTGACATTGTGCCTGTGGAACTGGCTGACAGAGACCTCTTTAAACCTAGATATTAAGTTCTTCGTTCTATCCAAACTGTCGGTCATTACATCCACAACGGAGATACAACCGTCGATATAAGCATCTAACCACGCTTCCTGAACAGATCTCTGTTTAATTTCCTCTTCCAATTCAACCAAAGTATGTTTTAGATGAGATATACCTGTAATACAAATACCTAGAGGGGTATTTATGCTGTGTGCGACTCCAGAGACTAAAGGCGCTAGCCCTGCCATCTTTCCAGAGATCACCAAAGCATCTTGCGCAATTTTTAATTCTTGCAACGATTTAGTTAGTTCAGAGTTCGTATGCTCAAGGTTCTTATTTGCGACTAAGTTTTCCTTCTGTAACCGCGTTATCGTTAGGTGAGTATTAACTCGAGCTATAAGCTCCTCGGAGTCTACAGGCTTAATAATATAATCAACCGCACCAATTTCAAAAGCTGTCACTTTGTCGATGGTATCTGTTAATGCACTCATAAAGATAATAGGTATATCGGATATCTCACTATTTTTCTTGATGATTTTACATGCATCAAATCCATTCATTTTTGGCATTTGTATGTCTAATAAAATCAAATCAGGTTTAAGGCTCTTAGTAATCTCAATTGCGCTTTCGCCATTCTTAGCGACGGCTATCTGATACGCGCACTCTTTTAAATATGTCGAGATCAACGCCAAGTTCTCTGGATTGTCATCCACCACAAGTATGACAGCGTGGCTATTTACATCACTTCTATTCATCGCCTGACTCCCGTATTGAATCGAGGAACGAAACCAGTTCTTCATCTTCGAAGTTATTCGCCATGACTATCAACTTATCAGAGAAAGGTTCCAGCTCTGGGGAATCCTCCACCATCTTGAGTGCCGTTTCTTTTACGGAATCTAATAACCCCATAGTTGCAAGGTGATGGAACTGAGTAATCACGTCTTGAGGAGGTATTGAAAAGTCATGGATATCAACTTGACGGTCATCAAGAACTGATTCACCACGTGTATAGCTAATGTGATTCATGATTTCAGAAAGCAGTTGGGGTTTTGTCACAGGCTTGGTCAAATAGCCATCACAGAATGTACTGATATGGCCTTCGTCGGAGCGCGATGCGGATGCCGTAATGGCAACGATAGGGACAGAAGATGTTTTACTATTGTCTTTCAATGCCCGCGAGGCTTCGTAACCATCCATAATTGGCATTCTCATATCCATCAATATGATATCTGGAAGCTGTGAGATAGCATTCTCTATTGCGGCTTGGCCATTACTCGCATATAAAAAATTAAAATTTGAGTCAGAAAGGAAAGCGGATATGACGTCACGATTATAGTCTATATCATCAACAACCATCACTGTTTTACCTCCAAAATCCACGTCAGAATATTCGGCAACAAATTTTTGGTCAAGCTCAGCTTCATCTAAAACCATATCAACTGAAGGAAGATGTACTTCAAAATCACTACCGGAATTAATTTCACTTTGAACACTGATTCTCCCTCCCATAAGTTCAACGATACTTTTCGTGATTGCCAACCCGAGACCGGTCCCGACATACTTTTCTACTTTAAGATCCCTAACCTGCTCAAAGGAGTTAAATATCTTATCTTGCTGATTTTTGGCAATCCCTACACCTGTATCCTTACACTTTAGCGTCAGGCTTATTGTTGGAGTATCCGACTGAGCCAAGGCCTGAAAAAACACCGTAATATGTATACTACCAGTATCAGTAAACTTAAAAGCATTCCCAACAATATTGATAATGACTTGCCTAAATTTTTGCTCATCAAGCAGCAGGTACTTGGGAAAATCTTTAGGTAGCTGGATTTCAAAGTCAAGGCCTTTATCGGACATTCTCTTGTCAAACAACATATAAACTTCGTCTAGCAGGGATTTAAACGAGGTTTTTTTCGGGTTCAAATCCATCTTTCCTGATTCTATTTTAGACAAATCTAAAATATCGTTAATCAGTGACAACAAATTATTTCCACTTCTATTTATAGATGTAGCATATTTTTTTTGATCTGAATTTTCCGCTTTATCAATGAGCACCTCACTAAAACCTAAAATAGCGTTCATAGGAGTCCTTATCTCATGACTCATATTTGCCAAAAACGTACTTTTAGCAAGGCTAGCATGTTCTGCCCGCTCTTTCTCAAACTCTAACCTTTCATTAAGTTGATTCAACTCCTGAGTTCTAATCTTTACTTTATTGTCTAGTGATTCAAACAGCATCGCATTTTCAATTGATATTGCAGCTTGAGAAACTAATATTTTCAAAGAAGATAACTTCCCGGGTGTGAACACTTCAGTAGCAAGTCGGCTTTCTAAATACAGAGCTCCCTTAAGCTCTCCTTTGTTGAAAATTGGTTCGCATAAGATTGAAGATGGCATATTTTTACTTATATATGGGTCCATAGAAAACTCAGGGTTATCTACCGCATCGTCTAAAACAAGAGTTTTACTCGTTCGTTCAACATACTTTATTATTGGAACAGGTAATAAATCCTCGTCGAAATAACCATCAAAGTCATCACCTATAAACGTATCAATTTTTTCTTTATCGCATATAGCTTTAAGGGACATAACACCGTCGGAGAATAAAATTAAGGCCCCATATTGGGCTCCTGAACTTTTTATGACTATATCAATAAGAGAACGGATCATTTTATTAAGCTCAACCTCCCCTGATATCGACTGACTTGCTTTGATGATAGTTTGAAAATCAAGATCATTATGAGATGATAAATTTCCTTCCAAAATATTATTTTCATTTTGAGCACTTAAAGACAGGTACTCTCTTTCCATCAGGTCGCTTTTACCTTTACATCCCCACTGCTTAAAGAATGAGTATGACTTATAAATATACAACTCTGCCAACTCTTCCCGACCAAAAAACTGCCAGAAAACAGAAAGTCGTTCATAAGAAATTGCCAAATAGTGTATTTGCTCGTTACTTTCAGCAGCATCAATTGCCTGATAATACATCTCCAATGAATCGAGCATATCACCCTTCACTCTACACATTTCAGCGGAAACCAATTTATAAAAACACAAAAAATTATCCGGGCAACTATTAGCTAATCTTTTTATGTGTTCAAAGTATTCATTCAATGTTTTATCGTAACGAAGACGTTCTTTTTCATCCGGATGATTACAAATAACAAGACAGGCGTAAAGTCGAAATTCCAGTGACCAAGTGCCCATGATAGATAGGTCATTCTTAAATTTGTCTATTATTTTTATTGCCTCTGCATACTCTCCTGACAAAAAATATAAAAATAATTTATAACTATCAAGTAAATCTAAAAGAAGAGGCACTTGAGAAAGACATTTCCTCCCCTCGACTTCATTAAATCTATTACACTCTAAAGAAGATAATGAATAGGTCTCACCTTTAAGAGCTAAAATAACGCCTTCTTGCATAACTGCAAGATTATACATAACCTCATAATTTAAAGACCTGACAGTATCTACATATTTTTCATGTTCATCTAGTATCTCATTCAATTCAACACCAGCAGAAATTCTCATTTTAGAAAAATTGGTCAATGAATATGCTGAATAATTAAGATCTCCTATTTCCATTGCTTCTGAAAGACCACTATCAACATACTTAAATCCAGACATATAAGGTTCTTTCAAATAAACTCCGAATGAGCCAAACATAAACTTCACCCGACAAGACATAGATTTATTATCAATCTTATCATTATTAATCATATATCCTACTCTATGAAAGTCATATGCTTCCTCCACATTTTTAAAAACCTCATGTATCACTAAGCCATGAAACGAATAGCCAATCGGAGTATACTTTGTATGTCCAGACTTAATTGATTGATTAATAATCGTGATAGTGACTACTCTTAGATAATTTGGAAATCCTAAAGTAACAGAATCCAATATGGAAGATAATATAGAGATAAGCATTTCTTCTTTTTCTAATTCACTTATTGGAAGGTCATATAATTCTAAAATTCTTTTTTTCTTTCCCCAACTTTCATCAAACCAATTATATTCATTAACAAAGTAATTATTTATCCCTTTTTCATCATCAATATCTGGTAAATTTACACCAAGTAATGAGATTGCAGATATCCCTTGACGAATAGCATTATTATAATCTCCTAACGTTGTACTCTGAGCGATTCTTTGCTGATAAACTCTGCATCTATCCAAGACATTTTGTGACTTTTCAAATACAGTATCCATCATACTCGAGAAACCATCAAAGTCACCTTGAAAGTAACTACATTCCCCCCCCTCTAAATATACTGAAAAACATAGATCGTAACTTGACCCCCAATCTGCGTCAGTTAGAATATTCTTTGCTATTTGGAAATATTTTATGGCGACATCGTAAGCAACAGCATGTTTTGAACGAATACCAGATTCACAGTTTAATTTAGCAAGAAGTAAAATTTCGTCTTTCTTCGTTATTGAATCTATACCTAGATTTAAGTGATCGGTGATATCAAGAACATTATCTCCAATAATCCCCATTGACGCTTGGTATAACGTCCAACCAATTTTTGAATGTAATTCATTTTTTTCATTATTAGAAAGCATTGAGTACGATGCTTCCTGTACTCTATCATGGACAAACTTATACTCGTTATGTTTCGAGGAAGTATCTTGTGGCACAACTAGCCCGTCTTCTATTGGAATAGATAAACTGTCAAATATCTCCGCCTCTCCTAACCTACTAACAATACCAAGAGTCTTAATATCAAAGTTTGATCCAATGCAAGCCGATAACTTTAAAATTTCAACAGTTTCTTTGGGGAATTTTTTAATTTTTGATACCATCAAATCAACAATGTTATCAGTGGTCATTGTTCTTTTTATTACATCATATTCCCAACTCCATATTTCTTTGTTTGAATCAAAACAAAGGTAACCTTCATCATATAGGGCCTTTAAGAACTGCATAAGATAAAATGGATTTCCGCCTGTTTTTTCAAGACAAATTGAAGCTAGTTCAGACTTGTCTGATTTGGAGCATGGTAACGACTCAGATATAATCATCTTGACGTAATCACTAGTCAAATTAGAGAGCCTTATATCCGAAACATTACTATTTTCTTTCTTTATATCTGTCATGACACTGGTTAGGTGATGTCTTAGGCTCACCTCGTTATCTCGATATGCTCCTATCATAAATAAGTTGTTAATTGTTTTAGATGTTATGAGGGTTTTTATTAAATTAAGCGACGACGTATCAGCCCATTGCAGATCATCGAGGAATAAACATAATGGTCGTTCTGATCTTGTAAGGGCCTGTATAAATGCGACAAAGGTCATGTTGAACCTGTTGGATGACTCAGTTGGTGGCAGATCAGGTATCTCTTTCTGCTCCCCGATCAAGTACTTAACTTCAGGAATAACATCGGTAATAACCTTACCATTAACACCAAGTGACGATATTATTTTCCTTCGCCACGATAGTATATTCTCGTCACTTTCGGTTAATAATTGATTGACCAACCTTTTAAAAGCTTGAATTATCGCGCTATAAGGGACATTTCGTTGTATTTGATCATATTTCCCCGAGGAGAAGTAACCCTTCCTTTTCACGATTGGTTTATGAATTTCATTTACTAAAACTGATTTACCTATCCCTGGATCACCAGAAACAAATAACATCCCGTTACTTTCACTTGATACTTTATTAAAAGACGACAGCAGCACTTGAATCTCTTTATCTCTCCCGAATATCTTTTGGGGTATTGAGAACTCGCCGAAAGAGTCGTGACTTCCAGGAACTATCTTAGGGATCATATTACCAGTTGAAATATGTTCTATACAAAAGTCTATATCATGTAATATTCCAGATAGGCTTTGATATCGATCCTCTGCTCCTTTCATTACTAGTTTATTTATTATCTTGATTATCTCTGGGATATTTTCTTTATCAAGACGTGAGTACTCTAAATTTTTTGCCAAGTGATGATGAATGACATCCAGTGTATCTTCACTGTTTACGGGAATATTTCCTGTAAACACATAATATAAAGTCAAACCTAATGAGTAAAAATCGGTTCGATAATCAAGATAGCGATTCATTCTCCCAGTTTGTTCTGGAGAGATGAAGAGTAATCCATAGTGATCAATGCTAACATCGTGGGTGCGCGGGTTTTCCTTTGGGATCTCTGTCGCGCCATAAAAGTCAATAATTTCAACCATCAATGTGGATTTATTATATACAATATTAGATGGGTTGAGGTTTTTATGTATTATTCCGGCATTGTGTATTGTCGAAAGTACTTCCACTATATTTCTTGCTACATGTAATGCATCAAGTAAATCTATAGATTTATTTCCCCAACATTCTTTAAGCGAGTGAAGATCTTGGTCATCGCTGATCAAAGCCAAACGATTATCAATCCTTTGTTTCTCTCTAATCTGACTAGAGTTTGACGCGCTAATTTTTTCTACTAGGCGAAACTCCTGATTTAGCCGTTGTTCACTTTCAGGAGAGTTTTTTGATGCTAATTTAATGATGACTGGCACTGTATCACGGAGTCGAATGGCCTTGTAAATTAAAGACTTAGGTCCAGAATGAATAATACTTAGTACCTTGTATCCACCAATGTGTGTATTTACCATGTAAAAAGGCCATCCAACGAGATTATGTGAATATTTGCCGCACCCGATGTAAGCCGACGTTTAACTAGAGACATCGACTGTCACTTTCAAGGTTTTAGTATAGTGCACAGACTTACTCTTGGCTGACGTTGATCTAGTTTTGTATAAAACCGATAAAAGACACATAAAAACAAACCTAATAATTTCAATGGAATATAACACTGTCCCGTTATAAACCTTATAGGTATCATACCACTCGTTTTCTTCACCAATTAAATATTGAGTATTATTAATATATAGTTATTATGTTACTTCCCTTTACTATTCTGACAAATAAATACAGACATGGTTTTTATTCCCTATCAGATAAACACAACAAACACTCCGATTCACTACTACTAATCTTAGATAACAGAAGTTTCATACCCCTCTACTTCCCTTCCTTAAAATCGATAAAATAGTAATATTGGGATAATGGTATAGAATTACCCTATATCCACCTACCTATAAAGGCATAGAATGAATAACAAGCTAACGTTGATCCCACTGTTGATTTCTTTACTTTCCTTTAACGTATCTTCGGAGGAAATATCTTTAGTCACAACGAATTGGGAACCAGTTTATGGAAAGAGCTTACCTGAAAATGGATTTTTCTCTGCGCTGGCAAGAGAAGCATTTAATAAATCAGGATATGACATGGACGTGAAATTCATCCCTTGGAGTAGAGCGGTTGAAACGGCAAAGAAAGGAGAATTTGATGGCGTAATGGGTGCTTATTATACGGAAGATAGAAGTAAATCTTTTGATTATTCCGATTCTGTTTACGCAGTAGAAGAAGTCTTTGTTAAGAATGTAAATGCTGACATCAAGTACAGCGATGTGAATGATCTCAAACCGTATGTTATTGGTGGGTTGCGTGGAGGAGGTCAATTAGAAGAGTTGAAAAATCAAGGTTTCAAGATACAGGAGACATCGAATGACCTACAGAGCCTAAAAAAGGTATCGGCTGGGAGAATCGATTTAGTTTTGATGGGTAGACCTCAATTAAATTTGTTACTGAAAGATAATCCAGCTCTTCAAAAAAATCTCGAAATCCTTGAACCTCCGTATAAGTCATTTGATGTTTTCGTTATTTTAAGTAAAAAGAGGAAAAACAGCCAAAACAATGGAGCGATAATAACTAAATTCAATCAATCTCTCAAAGAAATGAAGGCTAATGGAAGCTATTCAAAAATATTAAAAAGGTTCGGTCAAAACTAGCGTGTATACACCCTCTCGTCACGGCTGCAACTATCGCTAGTGCTTGGGAAACTCAATAGTGAGTGAGTTGGTTGGATGTCGAGTCACAACTGCGTGTTGTTTTCGTGTGTGCTTTCCAAAAAGCTTCAGAAAATCGCTATTGAATCGTAAATAAATGACATGATCATTATGCCGACTTGTTTCGATTACGATAAGGCCTACCCAAAACTGCCTTAGAAAACTTGCAGAAGCTCCAAGGCAGTAACGTAAGTAATGTATTTGGTCTATGTTTTAGAACGTTGACCAACTCCTAACTCATCATTTTTTCATTCGGCTCGCAAGATCTGCGAACGGGTTATAGGTTGCGCTTTCGTGATCATCTAATCGCGCTGTCGGATCGACACCATAACGGTCGTGGTCAGTGTATTTTGAGTGTTCATGATCGTGGCAGTATATGCACAATAATTCCCAGTTGCTTCCATCTGATGGATTGTTGGTGTGATCGTGGTCTTTATGATGAACGGTCAACTCCCGAAGGTTAGAGTAAACAAACTCGCGAGCACAATTTCCACAAATCCAAGGGTAAAGCTTCAGAGCTTTTTCTCGATAGCCACTTTCTTTACGCGCGTACGCAGCACTAGAACCATAAAAATCTGACGACATAGTATCTATACCCTATTAAATAGTATTTAACCCTGTAAAGTAATGGAGCTTACTTTAACAAAATTGGGCTAGGTAACGCCACTCCCAGCCGCCAGATCGTATCGATGTTAGTGTTAAGCTGGCTCAATCGCTCAGTCTTTGATTCCTCGCAAACGAATCGATAAGTTAATTTCCAGCAAACGCACGATACGTTTGACCTGTTTCGGCCCCAAGTACAGAGCGTACATAGGAACTAGCTAAAGCGTCACCATCGACCGAGTGATATCCCGGAAAATAGTCAGCGTACTTTTCCACCGACTGAGTCAATACCGTAGGACTAACTGCATTGATACGGATTTTCCTCGGCAACTCGTTGGAGACAGCTTGCACAAAGTGCTGGATAGCGCCATTCAACGTTGCCGCACTCACACCATGACGTATTGTACGATCTGCGGTGATTCCTGTAGTCAAAGTGATACTACCTCCATCCTTTAGGTACTTGAGACCGATTTGCGTTAAGTTGATTTGCCCCATCAAGCGGCTTTGTATCCCTTTTTCCCAATCTTGACTGCTCAGTTGCAAAAACGAGTTAAACGCCACTTGGCCTGCTGCGCAGATGATCGCATCGACTGGCCCAACTTGCTCCAAAGCATTCGTGACTGAAAGAGGATCTGCGACATCTAATCGCACATCGCCAGACGTTCTACCTGCGCTCACTACCTCGTGTTGTTTTTCAAGTGCACCGACTACGTGTCGACCTATCGTGCCGTTGGCACCAATAACTAATACTTTCATCTTGTTTTCCTATTATTGTGTACGTAGTGAATTCTATTCTCTTGCCATTTGATGAAAAACAGCAAAAACTAAACCTATTGTTTACTAATTAGGGTTAATTGATGGACCTGACTCACTTACAGACCTTTCTAAAGGTGGCGGAAAACAACAGTTTTACTGGCGCGGCCGACGCTATTGACGTATCAAAAGGCTTAGTTTCTCGTCATGTTAAAGCCTTGGAAGCAAGCCTAAATTGCAAACTATTTCATCGCTCGACCCGTTCGGTAACGCTGACCGAAAGTGGTGAAGCTTTATTCTTAAAAGCTAAAAAAATTCAAGTGCTAGCGAGAGAGGCAGAAACTCAAGTTAAAGATATTTCCCAAGCGATTACGGGCGATCTAAGCATCACAGCCCCTCTAGAGCTTGGCAAAGCCTTGTGCCAACATGTAATACCAAGGTTCAAAGACTCCTATCCTGAGATAAATTTGCGATTAGACTTCGGCCCGCACGCTCGTAAAGTGGAAGAAGGCGACTTTGACATTGCGATACGAGCGGGAAAGGAATTACCCAGCGAAAGTGTGGCAAGAGAACTTGGCTACATCCGGCATGTGTTAGTCTCTAGCCCTCAATATCTAAAAGGACGTAGCTTTCTCGAGTTGGAAAACTTACTTACCGAAGACTTTGTTCTCTACCAAGAAGCCACTAAGACAACACAATTTGATCTGTTCAACGCAACGGGAAACTTTGAGCTCACCGTTTCAGGCAGCATTCGGTGCAATAGCTATAGCGGCGTTCTAGAACTGATACAACAAGGGTTAGGGGTTGCCAGCCTCCCCTATTATCAGGTCGAGCCGTTGATCAAAAGTGGTGAGCTCACTCATGTAATGCCCGATTATTCAATCAGGGCGCAACCTTTGCATATTGTTTATGCCTCTCATCGCTTAACGCCTAAAAAACTCGCGATGTTCAACCAAGCGGTGATGGATTGGCTGACACCTGAAACAGGCTATGTGGTCGATGAGAGAACTTGGCGGCCAAAATAGCGAACAATAACGCATCATCTCTTCGCTACTCATATATCAAAATGAGAGTATATACTTTGAGTACGTCCCGATAACTCAGCTGACGTAAAGAAGGTAAAATGAAATTCAATGTACATGGTGACTATAATTTTGAGTTTGTAGACGACATATTGATTATCCGTGTTGTAGGCAGTTGGAATGAAGAAGCTGCGATTCAATTTAGCGACACCCTGAAAGAGATTGTCGTCCGTTTAGACGGCAAACCTTGGGGTAACGTGCTCAATATGACGGAATGGGATTTATCGATTCCAGAAATATGGAATGTGTTGGGAGAGACCGCAATATGGCTTATGGATCACAACCATAAATTTGAAGCTGTGGTCGCTACCCATGCGATTGAGAAACATTTGATGAATCAAAGATTTGAAAGTACCCCTAACTTAAAAAAGGCCTTTTTCCGCAATGAGGTCGAGGCACTAAAATGGTGTCGGGAACAACAACATTATTTACAGGGCCTATAAACAAGTTAGATCAATACTCGGTTAGCCCATCAAACGTAAACACACTGGATCTGAGACGTTTATTTGAAGGCGGCTCAGAGATTCAACAACTTTCCCCCTTACACATACCTGCTTGCCGTTCCAACTTTTAATATCACCAAATTGGCTCTCAAGCCCGAATATAACGTCGCTATCAACGGCAATAGACAATGTTTGATTGGGGTATGGCAAGTCGAGGTTCAGGTAATCAATCTCATCTTCGTCGCTAATTTGTGCAATATCACCGCAAGCCACAACTAGCTGATTAACATAAAATGGCGCTTTATATGCCTCGATCTTTGGCTCTGCACACGCATAAGAGGAAGAAAGTAACACGATAGAAAATAAAAAATGTTTCTTCATAAACTTCATAAATTAGTTAGCTTATCGGGTGGGTAGCTTTCGCTATATTTTTGGTATATATGACTTTAACGACCAACTTAGTCACAACCCTTCGAGGAGCACCAGCTACGCCAACACTGTGGCTTGAGAAGGCCATACGCCCAAAGACTCCGACTAAACAGAAGGCTCCGATCGTAAGCATAACCCGAATCGTTTTTTTCATAGAGCGAGCGTCGTAGTCAAGCGGATTAAATCTGCTGCCCTGCTCGTTTAACTCGGTTACAGCCGCGCTCAATTGGCGAATTTCTAACTGAATATCATGCTGATAGTCTGGCTCCTGAGACAGGGTTATTAGCTTCTTCTCATAAACGGCAACCAATTTAATTCGTTCTTGCCTTCTGTTCTCTTCCGTTGGTGTCCGAGTCAATCGCTGCCTACGTAGTGCACGATGAACTTTTCCGATGACATTGGCTGGATTCGTGAACATTTGGTGGCGACTGACCCGCAGCACGGTCCCAAACTGGGAGATCAAGGCATTTTGCCGCGCAAGAAAATCTCGCCATCCATCCCTACCCTCGCCGTCAATCTCAATGGGTAGAGCGACACCCATTTCCTCATCCAAAATCATAAAGTCGATATAGTGGCTTTGGCCGTTCTCATCCAGAAAATGATATTGAGGAACCACATCCGACGGCGAAAGATTGGGTAACTTGCGGAAAACACCATCAACAAGGCATTCTTCGTAGCCAGAAACATCCACCATTTGCTTTTTATACAGATGTTTCCAGCTTTCCCAACTGTGCATATTACGAGCATATTTTGTATTTGCGAGTGCTTGGTAAGAGATATTCACGATACTTATTTCGTAGGTAGTTGACTAACTAACAATCTAATTTGTTGTTTTTAGTCATATTAACCTAATTGTAAGCAAGAGCCCAGTGTTGTCTTGGACAACAGAACCGAGTCATTACAATGCGCATAACGCCGAAGATCACAAACTCAAACTGGTGATACTAAAGTCCAGTAAATGCTCCTATCCTCCAGTATAAATATTATTGATAGCTCGTAATAATGACCCTCTTTACGCACAATTTGGGTGATATATGGAGATCCAATCTCTAATTAATGCCGACTTAATCTGTCTAGACCTCGCGGCAAAAACAAAACAAGACGCGCTTGCCGAAATGGCAACTTTACTCGACAAAGCAGGTAAACTCTCAGACAAAGAGCAATATCTGGCAGATGTTTGGGCACGAGAAGAAATTGGTAACACCGGATTTGAACAAGGCATTGCGATCCCTCATGCCAAGAGTCAACACGTCGCATCGCCCGCTATTGCCGTTGGTATCAGCCGAACTGGCATAGACTACGGCGCAGAAGATGGAGAGCCATCCGACTTAATCTTTATGCTTGCCTCACCGGACGGAAACGACAACCATCACATCGAAGTATTGGCTCAAATCTCCAGTAAACTGATCGAAGACGGCTTTATTGAAAAGCTAAAACAGGCTCCCAGCAAACAGCAAGCTCTTCAATTATTGCTTTCTCAAGACGCCGACTCTCAAATACAAAAACAACCTGCGCCAGCGAACTCCTCTGAGTCAAACAATTTAGACGCTGGCTATACCGACGACGACAAAAATATCAAAGCCAAATTAAGCCGAGTGAAAGAACACTTGCTTTACGGAACCTCTCACATGATTCCGTTTATCGTCGCGGGTGGTGTTTTACTGTCTCTTTCAGTGATGATATCAGGGCAAGGCGCAGTACCTGATCATGGGTTGTTGAAAGACATCGCTACGATGGGGATTGCAGGCCTAACCCTATTTACCGCCGTGCTTGGCGGTTATATTTCCTATTCCATTGCAGACAAACCGGGCCTTGCGCCGGGTATGATTGGCTCTTGGATCGCCGTGCAAAACTATCATACGGGGTTCCTAGGCGCGATTGTGGTGGGCTTTTTTGCAGGCTTCGTGGTATCCCAGCTCAAGCGCATTAAACTGCCAGACAGCATGACCTCACTCGGTTCGATTTTCATTTATCCGCTGGTCGGTACATTCATCGTCTGTGCCGCTGTCATGTGGCTATTTGGCGCACCGATCGCACACATGATGGCCGCAATGAACCATTGGTTGGCAAGCATGGCTGGCACAGGCAAAATTCTACTCGGAACCATTCTCGGGGCTATGACAGCCTTCGATATGGGTGGACCAATCAACAAAGTCGCGACCCTGTTTGCACAAACTCAGGTCAACACTCAGCCTTGGCTAATGGGTGGTGTCGGCATAGCGATTTGTACGCCACCGTTGGGTATGTTCCTTGCTACGCTTTTATTCCCGAAAAAATTCAAAAAGTTCGAAAAAGAAGCAGGGAAAGCCGCAGGGATCATGGGCCTTATCGGTATCACTGAAGGCGCAATTCCATTCGCCGCTGCCGACCCTATCCGCGTGATTCCATCAATCGTTGCGGGGGGTATCGTCGGTAACGTTACAGGCTTCATGTTCAATGTTATCAACCACGCGCCTTGGGGCGGTTGGATAGTGCTGCCTGTCGTCGATGGTAAGATTGGCTATATTATTGGCACGCTTGCCGGTTCCCTGACCACGGCGATTATCGTAGCACTATTGAAAAAAGACGCAGTAGAAGATGAAGCCGAGAGCATACTTCAAAGTACGGCGAGCAGCCATAACGTTGCGAAAGGCCAAGCACAAGTTATTGCTATCACCGCTTGCCCATCTGGCGTAGCCCACACATTCCTAGCCGCGAAGTGTTTAGAGAAAGCGGCTAACAAACTGGGTGTCACTATCAAAGTGGAAACTCAGGGCGCAAATGGCACCAATAATAAGTTAACGCCTAGTGATGTGGCCGCTGCACAACTGGTTATTTTTGCGCATGATGTCGCCATCAAGGACAAAGATCGCTTCGCCGGACTGCCTGCCGTCGATGTCGGAACCAAAGAAGCTATGCATAATGCGGAATTGATCATTCAATCCAAATTAAAGCCTGACACTGCTAGCACCACACCAGTGACCGCCTAACTAACGATGCCGTAGGGGCCGCTGCCCCTACGGATCTATTTACCTGATATCTTACCTATTCACCGCCGCGATTTGTATTTATCGCTAATACTCGTATTTAGGACTCTGTCACCGGAACATGTGCGGGTTCTCTATCACCAGTGAAGACTATCAGCAGAACCGCCGCCAATATACTCAACAAACCCGAACAAAACATCACTATTCCAAACCCAGCAGCCATAGAATTTCGATAGGTCGAGAGCAACCCTTCAGGGCTTGAAGGGAACTCATTATTGACAATTGCATGCCGAGCAATCTCGATGGCGCCTTGCATAGTACCGGAAGTGACTGCGTCAGCCATATGCTGGATTGCATAGAGACTCATAGCGCTGCCAAGTAAGGCAATACCCAATGTCATACCTATCTGTCGAAGCGCATTCATGGTTGCCGAAGCGATCCCTGCCTGTTCAGTCGGTGCGTATCCCATGACCATCATCCCAGTTGCAGGAACTGTAAGCCCCATGCCCAACCCCAATATCGCTAGGGCACCTCCGACAAAGATATAAGGGGTATTCGCCGTAAACAGTACCATTGAGCACAAGGACACTCCCACCAAAGTGTACCCACCCACCATCAGCGTTTTTAGCGATATATAATGTGCCATACGACCGAACAACAGAGACGCTGCTCCCATCACGACAAACTGAGGCATCAAGTGCAATCCAGCCATGGACGGGGTATCACCCTGCGCTTCCTGAAGATACAAAGACAGAAAGAAGAGACTAGCATAAGCAGAAAACCCGAGTGCAAAAGAGGCGATGTTTGCCACGGTCAGAGAAATATTACGAAACAGTTGAATGGGGAACAGCGGCCGTTTAACGGTCTTCTCAACCCCGATAAATACTCCAAAAAACACTGCGGCGCAGGAAAGTGGTAAGAGTACTTTCTCCATAGAAACGCCATGCTCGCCAATTTCAATTAGTGCATAGCAGAGCATCCCAAGCCATATCATGCTCAATACTTGGCCAACAGGATCAAATGTGGCGTGCTCTGGGTGTTTTCGCTCCGAAATTCCCCAAGTGCCAAGTAAGACCGCAACGATACCGATCGGGATATTGACCATAAAGATGCTTGACCAACCAATATGTTCAATCAATAGCCCACCGATCAAAGGGCCGGAAACGAGCGCGAGTGCGCTACTTGCCGACCAACCCCCAATCGCACGAGCGCGCTGTCGGGGATCCGGAAAAGCATGGGTCAATATTGGCATAGCCCCTGGGATCAACAGTGCACCAGCGACTCCTTGAACGGCACGGCCCCATAACAGGGTGTGAAGATCATAAGCTAAGGCGCAAATCAGAGAACCAATCACAAACAGAGTGACACTCCCCAGCCAAACTCTTTTATGGCCATATTTATCCCCTAATGGCCCCGCAGAAAGCATCACAGCGGATAGCGCAATCGCATAAATATTAACTATCCACTGTAGCCCCGCCATGTCTGCATGAAGAGCTTGTTGTAATGTAGGCAAAGCAACGTTGACGATACTAATGTCAAGCGTCGCTAGAAATGTCCCGAGATAGGCCGCAATGACCAGAGCATGAGTTCGATAACGGTGCATATTACTTGCGCTCAAACCTTAATGAGAATAAGAATCAATAACATACAAGACAATTAATGGCGGGTCAACTGGAAGAAATCACTCCTACCTAGATCTAGCTGTCGGAAACAACCCAGCCTGTTAAGTGGTTTAGGAAACGACGCCGAAATGCGCTGACTGTGATGCTATAGAAACACACACCACATTTAATGAGACTCAATCTTATTTTTTTAAGCATCCTAATCCCAATATGATAGACTTTAATTAAAGTCATTGATTTATGGGAAGTGCTTATGAAAGTAGTCGTAGAGTTTATTGAAGCTGGCCATTACAAAGATAACTTCTGGGATGATGATACTTTTGTTGAAGAAGGCGAAAGGCGCGCCGTTACTCCATCTTATGCCGCGCAATTAGTTGATCAAAAAAAGGCGAAATTTGTTAGAACTGATGACGAAAAGTAAAGCCAGAGACTTTCCTCTCCCAAGAAACGTTGCAATAGAGTCTCATCATCAGGTTATTCCTATGTACTTTGAGTTTCATAGCCCTCAACTTGCCGTTGGCACCATTGCAATGTTTCGTCATAATCAGACGAAAAAAACTGACCATATTGCGTCGGATGCCCCGCGCCGTCGTCAAGTTTAGTCACGAAATGGTTGATCATCTTCTGGTTGCTCACGATACCTTCGGCAATCATGCCATTCTCTGCAAACCACAAATACAACTCATCGAAATATTGCCAAACGTCGGGAGGACAATGCTCCCACTTTCTCAAGTCAACAAACAGAACCCAGTAAGAAGGCAAGGTATTTTCAACCAGTGCCCTTACTTCCTCTCCATATTCTTTTGCCATAGGTAGGTTCCAAGAGCCCTCAGCGACCTGGTATAAGATATGACCTTCCACTGAAAGATAAGATATGCCATGAACATTCTCTTTCATTTTTATTCCCACGTGATAACGACTACTAGTAGTATGAACCAGAGCTTCAAAAAGGAAAATTCTATCGCTGTACTCTGCTGGTTTTTGTCGAATACGGTACATACAACCGTCACTACATAAACGCTGGCGAACACTATATAGGCGTCTTTGGTATGACCGACACTGAGATAGAACTAGAACATATTTTTTGGGAAGCACGCTGGCAGCGCTGGGAAAACCTACCTCGCTTTTTACTGCCTTATTATTGCTTTTCGCACGGATACACAACCAAGAAAAACAAACCTGATTGGCTGCAAGCCAGAGAGAAAGGCCTGCGATCACGTACTGCAAACGATATCAATAATGCCGTATTATCAGCAGTGATCCCGGAAGCGGTGATTGTCGGTGAAATAAAAAGCCTTGAGAGAGAACAGAACCTGACGCGAGAATCGTTAACGACACTGCTTTCAATTCATCTTGAATATTGCGCGATCAGTAAGCAAGAACAAAAGCGACTCGAAGTGCTTGGTCTTTCATCGAAAATGCCCAAAGAATGGCATCAGGGGAATAAACAAAATCTACACATACGCCTACAAAAGGCGGAAATAAGTCTGCAGAAACCAGCCGATAAGTAGAGTACAAATAAAAGCCAAAGGCTACGTAAAAACGTAGCCTTTGAAGATTCTAATATCGACGAGTGGTAGTATCGATTACAAGAAATGCATACTTACGTTTAGGCTAAGCAATTTAATGTCGTCATGTTTTAAATTGTAAACATCATAGCTCGCACCAACGGCGATAGGGCCAAATGCATAATAGTTTGCACCGACACCGTACATCACATCGTATTCGCTTTCGTTATAGCTGCCGCTGGTAGATTTCACTTCATAGTCGTGAATACCACCACGTGCATACACCTGTAATGGGCCTAAATCCAAACTTGGGCGAAGCGCAATGTACTTGGTGTTAGCCTCTAACTCACCTGTAGTGTTGTCGTAGCCAGAACTGTCAAATTTACCAAAGTCTTGATAACCCGCTTCTAACCCCATCAAAGGCAATAACCCTAGACCTGTACCAACGTGCACACCATAAGCCGTTGAAGAATCACCGCCAAGATCAGATGAACCGACATCCACACCACCGTAAACCAGTGATTCAGCTGACGCCGTTGCGCAGCACCCTAACAAGGCAATGGTAAGCAATGCTTTTTTCATATCTAACCCTCTATTTTCCTTAATTTTTTATTATGTTGCTAGCATACCATGTGCAAGGTATTGCCGTACACCGTCAAAATTTTAGTACAACATCAAGCATAGCAAGTTTCATACCTTGAAAAATGTTAATCACTTAACACTCATCAATGGCATTTTTTATCCGTTTATCTGATACAGGGTAAGGGGTTCCTAACTGCTGGGCAAAAAAGCTGACTCTAAGCTCTTCAAGCATCCAACGTATCTGCTGCACATTAGATGGGATTTCGACTCCTGCGGGGATCTTATTTAATAGCTTTTTATAGTCGCTGGCGACGGCTTCTATTTTCAGCATATGTAAGCGATCTTTATTAGGGTCGATCGGCAGCTTCTCCATTCTGCGCTCAATGGCCTTCAGGTAACGTAATATGTCTGGCAGTTTTTTCCAACCTGACTCCGTTGCAAACCCTTTATAAATCAAACCTTCAAGTTGCGCTTTGATATCCGACAAGGCAAAGGCCATGGTGAAGTCTACTTTACCTTTTAACTTCTTGTTGATCTGAAAAGCTGTGGTCAAAATAGTTTCAACTTGCTTAGCTACGTCCACCACTGTTTCGTTAAGGTCGGCACGTATCTTTTCTTTTAGCTGTTCAAATTTCTCTGGTTGCCATACTAAGCCACCGTTTTCCACGATTAATTTATCAACCCCGCAAGCAATACAATCGTCAATCAAGTCTAAAACCTGACCGTACGGGTTAAAGTACAATCCTAACTTTGACTTGTTAGGTAGGTTAGCGTGCAAATACTTAATTGGTGACGGCACATTCAGCAACACAAGTCGGCGCTGACCAGCTTGCATTGCCATTGTCTGCTCTTGCTCCGTCTCAAACAGCTTAATTTCAACGCTGTCTTTATTATCAACGATGGCAGGGAAAGCCTTAACATCAAAACCGCCACGTTTTTGTTGGTATACTTCAGGCAGTTCGCCAAAGCTCCACGTGCTCAAACCTTGTTGCTCTATATCGTCGTCCGCAACTTTAGACAGTGTCTGTTGAACTTCGTCTTTTAGGCTCTCTTTCAGCGCAACCAACTCTTTACTTTCTTTCAATTTACGTTTGCGATGGTCTATCGCTCTGAAAGTAATCTTAAGGTGATCAGGAACTTGTGCTAAATTCCAATTCTCCCTAAGTATCTCGACCCCGGTCATGCGTCGCAGCTCTTTTTCTAAGCTATCGAGCAAAGGCACCTGCAAAGGGGTCGCCTTAGAAAGAAACGCATCAGCATAGTTTGGCGCTGGCACAAAATTCTTACGCAGCGTTTTAGGTAGAGATTTAATTAAACTCACGACCAGTTCATGACGCAGCCCCGGGATCTGCCAATCAAAACCGGCCGCTTCCACTTGGTTTAAGATCGGTAATGGCACATGCACCGTGACACCGTCACTATCAAAGCCGGGTTCAAATTGGTAACTTAATTTTAGTTTCAGCCCTGCTTGATGCCAAAAGTTTGGATAATCCAGTTCCGTTACGTGGCTCGCATCGCCCCGCAGCAGCATCGTTTTTTCGAAATTGAGTAACTCTCGGTTTTGTTTCGATGCTTGTCGCCACCAATCGTCAAAGTGACGCCCAGAAACCACTTCAGAATCAACCCGCTGATCATAGAAATCAAACAGCTCATCGTCATCGACTAAAATATCTCGGCGACGTGATTTATGCTCAAGCTCTTCCACCTCTTGCAATAGCTTGCGGTTTTGTTTGAAAAAGGCGTGCTTGGTTTCCCACTCTCCTTCAACAAGCGCACTACGCAAGAAAATCTCACGGCTGACTGACGGGTCAATATTGCTGTAGTTGACCAAGCGCTTCGCAACGATAGGCACTCCGTAAAGCATCACTTTTTCGTAGGCCATCACTGCCGCTCGTTTCTTCGACCAATGCGGTTCGCTATAGCTGCGTTTGATCAGGTGCTTCGCCAGTGGTTCAATCCATTCTGGTTGAATTTTCGCGATGATGCGGCCCCACAGTTTCGAGGTCTCCACCAGTTCAGCCGACATGATCCATTTAGGCTGCTTCTTAAATAGCCCAGATGCTGGAAAAATATTAAAGCGTGCGTTGCGAGCACCTTGATAGTTATTTTTCTCCGGGTCTTTCACCCCGATATGAGAAAGCAGCCCGACTAAGATTGCGCTGTGCACTCCTTCGTAACCCGCAGCAGTATCATTGAGCTTAAAGTCCATTTCACGCATTGCTTGATGTAATTGAAAATAAACATCCTGCCATTCTCGGATACGTAGGTAGTTTAAGTAGTCTTGTTTACACTGTTTTCGGAACTGATTACTTGATAACTCTTTCTGCTCTTTTTGCACATAGTTCCACAAGTTAACCAAAGTGAAAAAGTCAGAGTCTTCATGGAAGAAGCGGCGATGTTTGTCATCCGATGATTGCTGTTTATCCGATGGGCGCTCACGGGGATCTTGAATCGACAGTGCCGATGCGATAATCATCAATTCTTTCAAGCAGCCATATTTAGGCGCTTCCAACACCATGCGTGCCAGTCTTGGATCAATGGGTAAACGAGCTAACATCTGACCTGATTTAGTCAAACGCGTTTGTCCGTTGCGGCCTTTCGCGGTTTTTCTCGTGGTTGAAGCATCCTCAACCACACCTTCAGAAGCTTGCTCGTTGCTAGCAATCGCACCTAACTCTTCCAATAAGCGAATGCCGTCTTGGATGTAGCGTTTGTCTGGCGCTTCTACAAACGGAAACGCTTCAATGTCTCCAAGGCCCAGAGCGGTCATCTGCAAGATAACGGAAGCCAAATTGGTCCGCAGTATCTCAGGATCAGTAAATTCTGGTCTAGATTCAAACTCTTCCTCTGAATAGAGGCGAATACAAATCCCTTCTTCGACACGACCACAACGCCCTTTCCGTTGACTTGCACTTGCCTGTGAAATAGGCTCTATCGGAAGGCGTTGCACTTTGGTGCGATAACTGTAGCGACTAATGCGCGCCGTTCCCGGGTCAATAACGTACTTAATCCCCGGGACTGTCAATGAAGTTTCCGCGACGTTGGTCGCAAGTACAATTCGGCGACCAGCGTGAGGTTGGAAGATTTTATTCTGCTCACCCGCAGACAATCTCGCATACAGTGGCACTATCTCAGTGTCCCGTAGGTTGCGTTTCCCTAACGCATCCGCAGTGTCACGGATTTCTCTTTCACCGTTCATAAAGATCAGGATGTCACCTAACCCTTCATCACACAGCTCATCCACTGCGTCAAATATGCCTTCAATCTGATCGCGGTCGATATCGTCTTCACCACTTAATGGGCGATAGCGGGTGTCGACGGGGTAAGTGCGCCCCGAAACTTCAATAATCGGCGCATCACTAAAATGTTTGGAAAAGCGTTCTGGGTCAATCGTTGCCGAGGTAATGATCACCTTCAAGTCAGGACGGCGCGGCAGTAGCTCTTTTAAGTAACCCAAAATAAAGTCGATGTTTAAGCTGCGCTCGTGCGCTTCATCGATAATGATGGTGTCGTATTGGTTTAAAAATTTATCATGTTGAATCTCAGCCAATAAGATGCCATCAGTCATGAGCTTAACTTGGGTTTGCTCAGATATTTGGTCGTTAAATCGAACCTTATAGCCAACCAAATTCCCCAGCGGTGTTTCCATTTCTTCGGCAATACGATTTGCCACTGAGCGAGCCGCTAATCGGCGCGGCTGGGTATGACCAATAAGGCCAAACTTACCGCGACCCAGTTCAACACAAATTTTGGGGATCTGAGTAGTCTTACCTGAACCAGTTTCACCAGCGATGATCACCACTTGGTTTTCACTGATCGCTTGCGCAATATCGTCTTTCTTTTGACTTACTGGCAAAATCTCTGGGTATTCAATTTTGCACGTGGCCGAAGTACGCGCTTCAGCTTCAGAGATGGATTGAGCAATCCTCAGTGCAATATCATCAAGGGCGCGATTGCGAGATTCAGCATTTTTAATTCTGCTCGCGCCATGAATACGTTTACTAAAGCGGAAACGGTCGCGTAGCATGCACTCGCCTAACGCTGCTTTTAGCGTCTTAGCATCATTATTTTTTACTGTGTGCGCTTTTTCAGCGTTATTTTTTGGCAGTGACGTGGTCAAAGCGTTATCCATTCTTTCTAATACACAAAACTGGCGAGATTGTACCACAATAGGCGAGAATTTCGCTTGATTGCATTTCGATGATCAACGAATGTTTCTCGTTCAGCGCCAAGCGTAATATAATCACAGTAGATAGTCCGTCGCACGATCCATTTCGTTCAACCATCACTTGTACGATTCCACCATATTGACCATAGGCTGTACCCATTGTGAAAGTATCAGAGTTCAAACAAATGTTAACATTACTACCCGATCACGCCGACCCAGAGGTGGTCACTGGGGAGGAATGGTTACCTGAACGTTTGATTGGGTCACAACTGGATGGCGACCTACTCTTTTTGGAGTTTGACAACGCGCCAGATGAAGCCAGCGGAGACGATGAAGAACGCGGTTTTATGGAACACGAAATAGAATTGATCCAACATCGTTTTGAACAAATTCTGACGCAGCAAAGTGACATCAAATCCAAAACCGAAGCGATGGTATCGCTATTTGTTATGGCTCACGAAAAGTCCAGCTCAGACATCATCGAAATGCTAGAAAGCGAGCAGGCTTGAAAGACTGAATGCTGCAGATAGTAAATGCTGCGCAGCGACACCAATAAACATGCCAATCAGCAGGCCAATGCCATACGCTTTCAGCCCTGCGTTCCGCCTTAAACATATCGTTTAACAAAGTCGATAAAGGTCTTATCAGCCTTAGATTGATAGCCGTTTTTACGCCATGCGAGTGCCAAATCTAGATGTATGCCTTGTTCAAAGGGAATACCGACGACCCCGGATTCTTGTTCGGGGACGAAGTCGAGCAACACGGAGATGGCAAACTCGCGTCGGACAATATTCAAAATCATCGCGACAAGGTTCGTTTCAAAAGCGAGCCGTAGCTCTTTTCCCAAACGCTGAGACACGTCATCAATTAAATCACGATGGAAATAGCCCGGCTTAAACATCACCAGCTCTTCCGCTAGAAAGGATTCAATGGGTAATGTTTTTCGCTCGGCAAACGTGTGATTGTCCCCAACGACCGCCACCATTTGCGCGCTCATTAGATGATCCACTTCCAGATCGTCCGGTGCGTCTTGTTCGATAATCACGCCAATGTCTAACTCACCGCTAAGCAGCATTTGCTTAATTGAACTGGCACCGGCGTCAATGAGCACTAACTTGAGATTGGGATAGTGGGACTTAAATGCCATCAAGATTTCAGGGAATATATAGGAGCCGACCATACTCGGCGCCCCAAGTCTTACCTCCCCTTTTTCAAGCCCAATCAGCTCATTGATGGCAAGCTGAGCGTCATCTATTTGTTGCTGCACCTTCTTCGCATGCTCGTAAAGTATTTTGCCTTCAGCGGTTAACTCTATTTTTCGGTCACTGCGCAGAAACAGGTTCACACCGAGCTGAGATTCAAATTTCTTGATTGAAATACTAAGCGCGGGCTGAGCGATATTTAGCGCTTTAGCCGCGGAGGTGAAACTGGCATGCTCGGCGACGGCCACTAAATGAGATAATTGTCGGCTGTTCATAGTCCATATAAAAAATATATCGTAGTTATTACTTTAGTATATTTTATATATCCATATTGGAGTGCTAAATTGATCACATTCTCCTTCGAACTACACCAATATGATTGAATACGGCACCGCTTCCTATCGAAAAATCACGCTAAGCCTTGCACTCGGCTCATTTTTGATTTTTTGCAACTTGTACCTGTTCCAGCCGATTCTGCCCTTGCTAGCCAAAGAGTTCGCGATGGACGAAACACGCATTAATTGGATTTTCGCCGCAACGACTCTAGCCCTTTCAGTTTCTTTGGTGCCTTGGGCAATTGCGTCTGAGTCTTTCGGCCGCAGAATAACCATATTGATCGGCTTATTTGCGATTCCGGTTATCGGTGTGTCACTCATTTTCGATAACAGTTTCTACTTGCTGGTCGCAGGACGAGCCATATTAGGCTTGGCTATCGCCGCGTATGCCGCTGTCGCGGTCGCTTATATGGCGGAAGAGCTCAGTGCCCAAGCGTTTAGTAAAGCCATTGGCACCTACATTGCGGCAAACTCCTTAGGTGGAATTACGGGAAGGCTTGCTGGCGGCATTCTCTCTGAATGGTTAGGTTGGCAGCAAGCGGTCCTATTTATCGCTGCGTTAACCTTGCTTGGCGCAATACTAATTGCCTACATGCTACCTCACCAGCAGCACTTCAAACCTCAGAAAGGGTTGTTCTACTACCACAACCGAGCCATCATTCGTCACCTAAAAAACAAAATGTTATGGATAGCCATGTTGATTGGCGGAGCCAACTTCGCTTTATTCGTCAATATTTATACCGTCATGGGATTTCGACTCGTCGCCGCACCCCACAACTTATCCATCGGCCTCGCATCGATGATTTTCCTTTGCTACCTAGCAGGCACGCTTAGCTCCACCCTTGCAGGTAGATGGAGTCAAAAACATCACCCCATCAAAGGAATTCTACTTGGTACCTTATTCAATTTCGTTGGCTTATGCATGGGTTATATGGATTCCATCGGCGCCATGATTGCCTGCCTATTACTTCTTAGCATGGGCGGCTTCTTTGTCCATACTCTGGCTTACGCTTGGGTCAGTCAAAAGGCAACAGAAGCCAAAGCGACCGCGACAGCGCTTTACTTAGTTCATTACTACATCGGCGGTAGCATCGGAGGATTCTTATTGATCTACAGTTGGCAAACATTTGCTTGGATGGGCATCATGACAGCTGGAGGAATATTGTGTATTGCGGTCGGCGCACTCAGCTTCACATTACGTCACCAAGAAGAAACACAAATACCAGATCATGCTGATCAAAGATCAAATAAATGGATTAAGTCGAAAGTCTGATACAATGAGCCGCATAGTTTATGCCCTGAAATATTCAAAGAACCCGATACAATGACTCAAACAATTACCTCAGAAGTGAATACGTGGTTAGAAAAGGTTGTGATTGGCCTAAACCTATGTCCGTTTGCGGCAAAACCTTCACGTAACAAGCAAATTAGAATCGCTATATCTGAAGCGACAGATGAAGAAGCGCTACTGGCTTCTATCCTAACTGAGTTAAATACGTTGACCAGCACCAGCGTTGACCAGTTAGAAACAACGTTAGTCGTCGTTCCTCAGATGCTACAGGACTTTGATGACTATAACCTATTTTTGAATTGGACTGACGCGCTATTAAAGCAGCAACAATTAGAAGGCATTATCCAAGTGGCGACATTCCACCCTAATTATTGCTTTGCTGGTTGTGAGCCAGAGGATGCCGAGAATCTCACCAATCGTTCGCCATACCCTATTTTTCACCTTATCCGAGAAGACAGTTTGGAGAAGGTACTGCAGTACTACCCTGAACCTGAAAAGATCCCTGAGAACAACATTAATAAAGTCAATGAACTGACAGATGAGCAGGTTAATACTCTCTTTCCTTATTTGCAGCGGTAGGTTGTTATTTTTGAGGTTAGATTAACGATTCGCTACTCGGCGGAATGAAGTTTCGAGTGTTGACCTGGTTTCTACCTTGATTCTTCGCTTGGTATAAGCACTCATCCGCCATTAGAATAAGCTCATCTAAAAATGTCCTATTGCATTCTTGATCGATGTCGCCGAGAACAAAATGGCATGCACCTATCGAGACTGTAATAGGGTCATCGCCTGCTTTCACTTCCTGAACCGACTGATGTAATTGATTGAGAATGTCGACCCGCTGAGCCAACGGTTTTTCCGGTAGCCAAACGAGAAACTCTTCACCGCCAAATCGCGCAAGATAATCTGTTGACCCTACCACCTGCTTGAGTTTGTCCGCTACATTTTTAAGAACTTCATCTCCGACTTGATGACCATAGGTATCGTTGACTATTTTGAAGTGGTCGATATCCACCAATGCAATCGTACCGGTTCCGCCCGCGCGCTTGATTTTATCAAGGTCGCTATTTAGCGTTCGAAACATACAGCGCCGATTGGATATTTGAGTGAGGGGGTCGATAAGTGCTTGCGCTTCCAGTTTACGATTCAGCACTTGTAGTTGCTGCTCCTGCTTGCGCCTGATCATCTCGACTTCAATCCAAGAGGCCATCAACTTTATCGCGTCGATATCAGTTTGCTCAAATGGTTTGTCATGAGGATCAACAGAAGAAAAATTGAGGGTGCCGACGACCTCGTCATCGACAAAGATAGGAATACCTATATACGACTCTAAACCCAAACTGCTGTAAGCAGGGTGCGATGAGAATTTCTCATCCTGCTTCATATAACTGATGGCGACAGGGGCAAAAGCGCTACAGGTGATCTCACAATAGGTTAATGAGTAATCAAAAATATCACCTTGATTAATATCAAATTCTTCGGGAGTCACGCAATTAAGAATGGTATATGTCGAGCCTTCAATCTTCGACAAGATGCCAATATCTAAGTTGAACCTTTCCAAGCCTAAGATAAGTAGTTGGCTGATCTGAATATCAAATCCTTTCTGATAATCGTTCGTGATCTGATAGATACGGCGGATCAGCTCTTCACTTTCATTAATAGCAGCCATACTTCCTCTTATGAGTTCAGGTCCATCCACACTCTTATACCTGATATTAAAGACTAATCATTACGTTATCGCAATGAAGTGGGTCTGAAACCGTGGCAGAAGTACTAAATAAAGCGATATTTTTCCAACACAGTCAGTAGCCCTAGGGAAGGTGGTTTGCTAAAATGCGCCCATTTCTATGATTGGATTGACCTAAATGCGCATAGCCAAGTTAACTCAAGATATCTTCGATCACTTATATCAAGACATCGTCGAATTTCGCAGTACTTTTGATCTTCCTGTTAGCGATCAAAACAGTTTAGACAGCCAAGCTGATACTCTCCACAGCTCATTAGCCATTGAAGAACTGACCGAACTCGCCGAAGCTACGGACAAAACTGAACAAGCCGATGCGATTGTCGACAGTGTCTACGTGCTGATGGGACGTTTAGTTCACCTAGGCCACGCTAAGCTGGAAGATAATATTGCAATCAGCTACCTAATCGACTTGCTGCTACACGTAGCCAGTAATCGCGGCATTGATTTTCTTCCGTGTTGGGACGAAGTACATTCAAGCAACATGAGTAAAGTTTGCCGAACCGAACAAGAATACCGCGACACAGAAACTCATTACGCTGAGCAAGGCATCAAGTTAATGTCTATTGAGAAAGGCAACTATATTATTGCCAAGTGTGCTGAAGATTTTACAGTTGAAGGTAAAACAGTCCGCCGCGGAAAAGTGCTGAAGTCGGTTTACTACCGACCTGCTAACCTTAACGAGTTGACTGCATAAAAAACTGCTTAAAAAAATGCCACCTTACACAAGTGTAGGGTGGCCAAACAGATGTTAGCACTAAAAGATATTTAGCCTAACAAGAACGAGAATGTACCTTTTCTATAATACAAACCTCATGCCAATGATAAAACCTTCATAACCTATTGATTTTAAAGGGAGTGAAAGTTCATCTTCACATTTACTCGGTCACTTGCTCACCAAAAGCGAGCGTCATGCACCAAAATCAATCAAAAACAAGCACTTGTTTATTGTTGACGCGGGTCAATATCACCTCAGTATGAAACACTTCACTTATGGTGTTTGGCTGTAACACTTGCTCAGCGCTGCCTTGTTTAACCAAGGTACCTTTATCGAGTAACAACACGTGATCAGCTTGATTTAAGGTGCGATTGAGATCGTGGTTAGCCATTATCACGGTAATACCCTGCTTCGCTACCTGATCAATAAGCCGGTACAGCAGCCTATCTTGCCCAACGTCTAAAGCAGTGGACGGCTCGTCTAGAATGAGAAGTTTCGCCTCAGGATTTAAAGTCGGCCACACTTGTAGGCAAACACCCAATAACCTCACTCGTTGCCATTCCCCTCCAGACAACTGATTAATTGAGCGATGAATTTTATTGTCTATATTAAGAAGCTGAGACAACTGACTAATCACTTCTGCCAGCTCTGGTGAAGCCTTTTTATGCCGAGGAGCCGACAACGACAAATATTGAAACACAGGGATGCTAAAAACAGGCTTGTCACTTTGTGCTAGGTAGGCACGATATAACGACAGCTCAGCGATCGTTAATGCACTCAACTCTTGGCCGTCTAATTTCACGTATCCTTGAAATGCCATTATCCCAGCTAACGCCGACAATAAGGTACTTTTTCCGCTCCCATTGGGGCCAACAACATGGACGACTTCCCCCGCTTTACAGGAAAAGGAAAGTGGTAAAACTCTTTCCCCCACTGACAGGCTCTTAACGCATATCATGGTTTTTCACCAACATCCAAATAAATATAGGAGCGCCCAGTGTGGTTGTGACCACACCGAGAGGAAGCTCGCCAGCGTGTAAGGCTGTGCGCGCAATAAGATCTGCCAAAGCTAATAAAGTAGCGCCTAAAATAGCGCTAGCCGGAAGCAAGTATTTATTTTCAGAGCCCAAACATAATCGAATCAAGTGTGGTACAACCAAGCCGACGAAGCCTATTATTCCGCCTAGTGCAACAGCCCCACCAACCAATATCGACGTCGCAAACACCAATCGCCAGCGGATCGAAAGCACATTAAGCCCCAACTGAGTCGCATGTATTTCACCCAGCATCAATGTATCCAGCGTAATCCCTTGCTTGCACAACCAAACGACACAAGGAAGCATCAGTGCTAACAAGTAGAGTTGTGGCCAACTCATCCCAGACACGCTGCCCATCAACCAATATAGGAGCTGTCGCAAGTTGAAGTTGTCACTGAAATAAAATGCCCAGGTGGTGACCGCTCCCGCCAAAATACCCAACGCGACGCCAACCAATAGCAAGCGAGAGGTAGTCATTTGCATCAACTTGGCTAGGATAACTAATAAACTGGTAAAGACTAAAGCCCCCAGTACCGCTGCAATCATAAAACCAATGGGTGTTGACCATGCTGGGAGAAAAAACAACACCATCACCATCGCAAGGCTCGAGCCGTTGGAGATGCCAAGCACCCCAGGTTCAGCCAAAACATTACCCAACAGAACTTGCAAGCTTGCGCCCGCCACCGCCAGCGATGCACCAATCGTTAGCACTGCAATTAGCCTAGGTAACCTAAGTTCAACGAGAAGCGTTTTATCTAATGCACTTAGCGGCTTGAACGGCGATATCACCACGCTGCCCAGCGCTAAATACGTCAAGCTCACCAGTAACATCACCCCCAGCAAAACAAGTATCGCTATTTGCCAGCGGCGCACCGTCTTTTGTATCAGTCGATTAAAATCCATACACCACGTTTGCTAACCAAAAAAAAAACGGCTTAACGTTACCGTTAAGCCTGAATGATGTCGTCTACAAGTCAACAGGTCTAATCATAGATCAACTGTTCATTCTCGTAACGTGTTGTCACTTCGCATACCATCAACGCCGCTCTTTGGCCGACCGCGACGCGTCGATTAGGGAAGACTATAGACTCCCCTTCATTTTTCGCCATCAAAGGCTTGTCGCCATCATTGCCAAATACTTCACCGTGCTTAAAAGAGGTAAAGTTTTCTACATCGTCAGAAAACAAGAAATTAAAATCCGCATGAAGCCGAACCACTGTGCGGCTAACTCGGTAGATAATTGGCTTTTTCGCTTCAATCTCCGAAGACTTTCTCGCCACTAAACCCCGCAATGAAGTATCGAAAGACTCAAGTTTTTTCAAATCATTTTCGCCAATTCTCGCCACTCTGCCGAGCTCTAACGTAACGGCTTGCGCTGCGTAATTCTCCGCACTAAACCAGCTGAAAGTACCTGAGGGTGCATTAGATAACAAAATCGCATCTACGTGTCCGCGTTCAATAAATTCAATTAATTCACGGCTACGTACGGCGTGGCGAGCTTTCGGACTGACCGCGAAAGAATAGTGCTTAGATAAGCGGATCGCACTATGCAGATCGAGATGCCATCGGGTTTCTTCTGACGTGCCTTGGAAAAAATCGTCCACCAACTGTTTAAGGTTTTCAGCAATCACTCTTTCTTTACTTGAGCTCTGATCTTTATTGAGTGGGTGCTCTTTGTTATCAAATAGACGATTTAAGTTTTCTTCAACGAAACGAGTATGCTGATTGGTCGCTTCAGGGTGAGCGATAATAAATAGGCAACGCTCACTGATTAGCTGAAAGCCAGTCACCACATCTTTTAATATGGCGTCCACCAGCTCCATCGGCCCAGTTTCATCGCCGTGAACGCCGCAAGAAATAATGAGGTGTTTAGTGTCGTGGTCAACATGGCTAGGAATCACTTCTAGCACACCCCGTTGATGAATTTTAATTCGGGTGCCATAAGCGACCACCTCTTCACGAGGGGTAATATCTGAAGACAGATCTAGAGTGTCTAACAGGAAAGACTGACGAAAGAGAGAGTTCGACATGTGCTACTCCTTTATTGCACAGAGGTAAGCAAATAAATTAAGAAAATTTATACTAATGCCCCTTCACCGATCAAGATGAATACCCAATCTAGCTACGGGCGAGGCCACAAATAAGAGATCTGTGAGCCAAGAACAAGCATTTGAATGGCACGCAGTCTATCACAAAGCCGGTAACTATCGCGTTGTTTATCATCGACAATTGAGCCCTTACTGAAATTTTTTTAATGGAACCTAATACGGGTATCGATTTCACTCAATCCAATAAACTAGAGTATGCCTGCAATAATACTTGCGTTATCATCCCTATAAACCAACTAGCAGACTCAAATAAGCTATGACTCAAACATGTATCATCACCGGAGGCAGCTCTGGTATTGGCCTCGCTACGGCCAAGCGTTTCATCGAACAAGGTTACCAGGTCTTCAACCTCGATCAACAAAGCGGCCCTTATGGTGAGTATTGCCAATGTGATATCACGGATCACGACGCGGTCCAAAACCACATCCAAACCATTGCAAAATCTCATACTATCGATGTACTGGTTGCTAGTGCGGGTATCCATATGTCAGCCAATATTGAGAACACCAGTGAAGAAGATTTTCTGCGAGTGTTTAATATCAATGTCAAAGGCGTATATTCGGCTGTAAAGTCTGTGCTTCCAACCATGAAGCAACAAAAGTCTGGCGCAATTATTCTCGTTTCTTCAGACCAAGCTTTGGTGGCCAAACGTAACTCATTTGCCTACAACCTGAGCAAAACCGCTATTGCCTCTATCGCGAAAACCACCGCGGTTGATTATGCCGAATACAACATTCGTGCTAACGCACTTTGCCCCGGCACAATCGAGACGCCTCTTTATCACACAGCTATCGACAACTATTGCCAGCGTTCAGGAGCCGATGCACAAGCGATTCACCAAGAAGAGGCGGCAATGCAACCACTAGGTAGACTTGGACAAGCCGATGAAGTCGCTGAGTTTGCCCTATTCCTTGCCAGTGACAAAGCCAGCTTTATTACGGGGAGTTTGCAAGTCATCGATGGCGGCTACACGGCGCAGTAGGAATATGAAATGGTGAAAATAATCGACAGCCATATTCACCTTTTCGATTTAGAAGGCGGTGATTACCAATGGCTAAAACCCAGTAACCCGCCATTTTGGCCCGACAAAGCCGCTATCGCACGCAGCTTTAACGAAGACGACCTCGCCCTCTCACAGCCAATGGTTTTGGCAGGCTATGTACATATCGAAGCTGGCTATGACAATAGCCAGTTTTGGCGAGAAGTGGCTTGGTTGGAAGCTCAAGCTAAGATGCCCTTTCGAGTTGTAGCCGGTGCTAACCTCTCCCTACCGCCAAGCGAATTTTCATCTCACATCGATAAGTTGGATGAGTTTTCCTCTGTGGTTGGGGTTCGGCATATCTTAGATGATGATGCCGAAAACCTATTGATGGATTCGACGGTCCAGACCAATATCAGCTATCTCGTTGAGAAAGATCTATCATTCGATCTGCAAATGCCATTTACCAACAGTCAGGCAGTCGAGAATCTCACCAACATATTAAAGAAGCAGCCGAACTGGCGCGTCGTGATTAACCACGCAGGTTTTCCACCTGTCGGATGTGACCCAGAGGAAAAAAATTGGCTGGAATGGGAACGTAATATAGCCACGATAGCCGCTTTCCCCAACGTTGCGATAAAATGCTCTGGCTGGGAAATGGCCGACAGAAATTACTCATTAGATTGGGCTGATAAAGTGATAAATACATGCCTTGATTCATTCGGCACCCGTCGGGTCATGCTAGCCAGCAATTTTCCACTGTGCTTATTTAGCCAGCCTTATTCTAATTTTTGGCACACATTGAGCCAGAAAGTCACCGATAATAAAAAGGCGCTGCTACATGACAACGCCTTTAAGTGGTATCGGTTCTAAATTATTTCACCAGCACATGCGGCGAGCGTTTAACCACCTCGTCGTTAAGCTCTATGCCTATCCCTGGAGTATCTGGCGCTTGGAAAAAACCATTTTCAGGCTGAGGATCTTGAATACATAACTCGCGGTTCCACTGCTTAATTGCATAGGTATGGTGCTCATGAATTAAGAAATTCGGGATTGCTGTTTCAAGGTGCAGCGAAGCCGCCGTCGCAATAGGACCACCACAAACATGGGCTTGCACCCGAATATCGTAGACATCAGCATAATCACACACTTTTTTCGCTTCGGTAAAGCCGCCACATAAACCCACGTCGGGTTGCAGCACATCGATACTTTGGTCTTCAAAATAAGGTCGCACATCCCAGCGGTGATACAAACGCTCACCACCAGCAATAGGGACATTCACATTCTGCGCGACTTTTTTATGCACCGCGGAGTTGAGGTAATTGACTGGCTCTTCATACATCATGCAGTCGACTTCTTTCACCACCTCGCCCATCTGAATGGCCGATGCCGCCCCCATCAAAGAATGAGATTCGAAAATAATATCGACATCCGAACCCACAGCATCGCGAATCGCCCTCAAACGGTCACCAAACAATCGCATTTGCGGGCGAGTAAATAATTTAGTGCGGTCAAAAGAGGACTCACCTTTGGCATCGTAAACAATAGGATCAACTTTCACCGCATCGTAACCTTCAGCAACAGCTTTCAATGCCGCTTCTGCGTACTCTTGCGGCTCAATCAATTTAGTGCATTCTTTGTCCCAATCAAACTGCAACTGGCTGGCATAAGTACGCAGTTTGTCGTTTGTTTTCCCGCCAAGCAGTTGGTAAACCGGAAGATTGAGTGCTTTGCCCTTGATGTCCCACAGCGCGGTGTCGATAGCGCTCATTGCAGCGTACAGCACTGGCCCTCCACCAAGCCCCCAAAAACTTTCGCGAAGCATACGTGACCACAAGCGCTCAGTGCTAAATGGGTCAAAACCAATCAATACTGCCTCGGTAATTTCCTTTATCATCGCTGCCGCAGCACTGTGGCCCCAATCATACGCTAGACCCGCTTCACCCACTCCTGTAATGCCTTCATCCGTATGGATACGAATAAAAACTGGATTCCATGGCGGCCTTTCAGGGCAATGGATATCAAAAATCTCTACTTGAGTAATCTTCATACAATAGTTACTTACCTGTTGTTATTGCTTAAATATCTCTTAGACGTTGGCTCAAAGCCTGCCTCAAGATCATTGGTCGAAATCAGGATATTGCCGCTTAACACGGCGCATCATGGCTGGCCATGCTGTTTGCCCACCAGTGAGCCCAGTATGAACAATATTCGCCTGCGCCTTAATGCCGTCAACAATACTCTGATCGGCAAGGATTGCCTGTTGACCTGTGGCTTGGATTTGCAATTGAACTTGGCACGCTCGCGTCAGATCATACATGTGCATAAATGCATCACCGATGGTTCTTCCCATCGTTAATGCGCCGTGATTACGCAGCAATAAGAAGTTTTTATCTCCTAGATTATCTTGCAGGCGCAACTTTTCTTCTGGGTTAACAGCAAGCCCTTCATAATCGTGATAAGCCAGTGAGGCTAAAGCAAACATAGAGTATTGACTGAGGGGCTGAAGGCCTTGTTCTAAACTCGCCACTGCAATGGTTTCATTGGTATGTACGTGTAAAGCACATTGGTCTTCTGGTCGCGCATGATGCACAGCACTATGGATAGTAAATCCAGCTGGATTAATAACAAACGGGCAGTCTGGATCGATGATATTACCGTCAATATCGATCTTAACGAGATTGGATGGGGTCACTTCCTCAAACGCCAACCCAAACGCATTAATCAATAGATCTTCAGTGCCCGGTATTCGCGCTGAAATATGGGTATGGATAAGGTCGTCCCACCCTTGTATCACGAGTAACCGATAGGCGGCGGCTAACTCAACCCGAGTCTGCCATTCTTGCTCAGAAACTTGATGTCTCAAATCTAAGCGGGGGATTTCATACATCCTACACTCCTTGGATTATTCACCTTGCAACCACGCTAGCAAATTCCAAGGTAAGAATACAGATGCATGACGTCAAACCGCTGCCACAAACACGCTGTTACAAAACCGTTGTCATAAACACATAGCTTATCAACCAACTTACGCGGCCCACTAAATTTATATGCAACTAGTGATAAAAGTGGCAGTAGACTATACTGATATAACTTTCAGCTCCAAGAATGGCACGAACAATGCACAATCCTCTGTGTACAACCACTTCTGCGAAATATGCTAAGGAGATTCTATGTTTGCCAATCAAAGTGCGAAAAAGCAACGTCCTGCAAAAAGTAGCGACAGCAAAAAACAAAAAAAAGTACCACTGTCTATGACATGACGCGGTATCCATTCACAACGTTCGACTGGCCCCACTGCCGTTTGCAGTGGGCCAAATTACACACCAACAAGACGAACTCTTCGTTTGCATCTATGCTAAAGACAATTACACAGCTCATTGGGAGAGGCGCATGGGCGGTGCATACAACGAAAATAATGTGGTTGTCGCAGGCGGATCTGGTTTAGTTGGCTCTGAGTTATTAAAGGAATTGCTAGAAGATGGGCCGATTACCCGCGTCTATGCCCTGACTCGCAGCACCTTACCCTATTACCACACCAAGCTCGATATCCTTCAAGATCCCGAGCTTCGAATTCTCGATTGGGATGATGAGAACCCAGCGCCCACATTAGGTTTTATTTGCCTAGGGAGTACCCTAAAGCAAGCCGGCTCTGCCAAAGATTTAGCCAAAGTCGATTATGAATTAGTCTGCCGAGTTGCACATTCCATGAAAGTGATCGGAGTTAAACGGTTAGCCGTTGTATCCAGCTACGGCGCGTCGAGAAACTCGCTGATCCACTATCTACGCTGTAAAGGAAAAATGGAAACGGCAATTGCGCAGATGGGTTTTGACAAACTTGTCTTTATGCGTCCCGGTCCGCTTAAAGGCCTCCGAGATAGTCCGAGGCAAATAGAAGCCATCACCCATGGTATCTTGAAATTCCTGCAACCTTTGATGCAAGGAAGCCTTGTCAATGCCAGTCCAATCGATGCCAGATCGGTGGCGCTCGCCATGCTATTTGCTCTCCTAAATGCTCCCTCCCCCCAACATCAGATTCTCAATAACATCGAGATCAACCAGCTACTAAGCCAATATCATATTTATAGCTGACAATATGCACCAAGTTGTTATACCTTATAACCGTTTGTTATTTTATTGTGAATAGCAACAGGGGTAGCTTCTGCAGTCTTACCCCTAAAACACTACCCGTTTAAAACATACACTTTATAAGGATATATTCATGTCACTCGTTTTATTCCTATCCCTTGTCGTATTCGTTGCGATACTTTTCTATCTGTATACGGAACAAAGGAAGGAGCGCACTTTATCTCGTCTAGTTTTTACTGGTTTAATCCTTGGTAGCCTATACGGATTGGGCTTGCACATTTCACTGGGCACCACAAACCCAGCAACCAGCCAAGCTCTAGATTGGATACATATCGTCGGTAGCGGCTACATCGGTTTATTAAAAATGGTCATCATGCCATTGATTCTCGTCTCTATGATCTCTGCCGTCGTCAAACTGGAGAAAGGCGGGTCCTTAGGTAAAATATCAAGCCTGACCATTTTCATGTTATTGGCGACCACTGCCATCGCCGCGCTTATTGGCATCATCATCGCCAATAGCTTTGGCTTAACCGCTGCAGGGCTAACAGAAGGCGCTCGTGAAGCAGCACACCTCACCAGCTTGGATAGCAGATTACACAACGTTGAAAACCTAACCGTTCCGCAAATGTTGGTTAACTTCATTCCAACTAACCCATTTGCAGACTTAACTGGGGCACGTTCAACTTCAATCATCGCCGTGGTTATCTTCAGCGTATTAATTGGTATTGCCGCTCGCAAAGTGATGCATGAAAAGGAAGAGCTAGAGTCACCAATCAAAACCTTTGTTGATGCCGCGCAAGCAACGGTTATGCGCCTCGTAAAAATGATTATGGCACTGACACCGTATGGCATCGCAGCACTGATGACCAAAGTGGTAGCCACCTCGAGCCCGGCAGACATCTTAAATCTACTTGGCTTTATCGTCGCTTCTTACGTCGCCATCATACTCATGTTTGTTGTTCACGGCACAATACTGACTTTTTTCGGGGTGAGTCCAAAGCAGTACTTCAAGAAAATTTGGCCAGTGCTGACTTTTGCTTTTTCATCACGTAGTTCAGCGGCTACTATCCCGCTTAACGTCGACACGCAAATCTCTAAGCTCAACGTTCCACCTGCGATTGCAAACTTATCCGCCACGTTTGGTGCCACTATCGGGCAAAACGGCTGCGCAGGTATCTACCCTGCAATGCTCTCCGTCATGGTCGCGCCAACGGTCGGTATTGACCCACTGAGTTTCCATTTCATTATGTCTCTCATTGCCATTGTGACGATCAGCTCATTCGGCATTGCTGGGATTGGGGGCGGCGCTACATTTGCCGCTCTTATCGTACTTCCTTCAATGGGACTACCAGTGACGATTGTTGCGTTACTCATCTCCATAGAACCGATGATCGATATGGCACGCACTGCACTCAACGTATCTGGTGCCATGACAGCAGGTGTTGTGACTAGCCGAGTGCTGAAACAACAACATTCACATACCCCTGAAGCAACAGAGACCCAAAGCGCCTAACCACAAGCTAGCGGGCACCAAAGGTGCCCGCTCATTAACTCACTATTACTGTTTTATCCGTAGGATCTTTGAAACCACCTAGGATGCTAATCCACGAGAACAGCCTTTGAAGGGCTAGCGTGATACTCATACATCATCGCTATATCTCTTTGTAACACTCGCCCTTCTGAGAGCTTAGGCAAATCATCGAGGGCAAAAAATCACTATCAGAAATTTCAATGTTGGGGGTAGCTGTACCCGATTCAAATTCACATAAGAAAAACATCTTGTAGGCATGAAACGGAAGTTTAGGTGTGTATGGGTGAATATCTCTGTCCTTGATTGCCACAAGTTTAGGGGAACCTACGACATAACCGGACTCTTCGATCACTTCTCTTATGACCCCTTCTGAAGGTGTTTCTCAGACATCGGCCCACCTGTCGGTAGACAATAAAGTCTGATCGAATGAGCCTAGTTTTGGGCGATTAACAGGCGCAAGGGCGTTAAAGTTTGATCGTTTTTTCTCGTAGAGCTATACGAATAAGCTTACACTACGACAATAAAACATGATCAGATTGAGCTTATTTTTGGATAATAGCCGTTTACGATCTTCGTTCCATGTAAGCGAATTCGGATTAGTGGAGATATGGCAAACGGATGTTGTCTCCGTTGAATTTGAAAATTCCTTTAGAAAAGTATCCGGTTGGAGTCGACCAGAACAGCTCAAACGGGTCGAGTTACGACCAAGCTTTAGGAATGTTTATTGTGAATGTGGACCCCTTTCCTAACGTACTTTTACATTCTATCGTACCATTGAATTTTTGATGTATAATGTTGTACACAAGATGCATACCCAGCCCCGTTCCCCCGAACTTTCGATTAGTGGTAAAAAAAGGGTCAAAAATATGTTTAATATTTTCTTCTGATATACCATTACCATAATCGATTACGTTTATTTTTATAGCTTCATTTTCATCCAATACTTCTAATTTAATATGACCCGATGAATTCCCACCATAACCGTGAATCATAGCATTTAAAATAAGGTGCTCAAATATCTGGTTAACTTCATTAGGCTCGCAACTAATGTATAAACTTCCTGAGCAATAAAAATCAATAGTCACATTGTTTTTCTTTAATTTAGGTTTGAGTGTGAGTATCAGTAGTTCAATTTGATGTTTTAAGTCAATAGTTATTGCATTATCATTGGATTTAGAAATTGCTATCTTTTTAAAGCTGGTAATCATATCTGAAGCTCTTTTTAAATTAAACATCAACATCTCTCCTGATTCCTCTATTTGATTTAGAAAAACCATCAGGTCATACTCAGATAGTTTACCGGTTTCAAAGTTCTCTCTGATCCTCTTCGACTCCCCTGAGAGAAAAGAAGCAGAAGTAACACCTATTCCAATTGGAGTGTTCATCTCGTGAGCAACCCCAGCAACAAGACGACCGAGTGAAGCCATTTTTTCCTGTATTACCAGTTTTTCTTGGGCCCGTTTTAATTCGTATAGGGATTTTCTTAATTCCTTTGTCCTATCTTTTACCCTAGTTTCAAGTTCTTGATTTAATGTTCTAACCTCTCGCTCCGTTTTTTCTATTTTATGAAATGATGATTCTAGCTCAAGCATGCTAATGTTTACCCTGTTCGCCATACTATTAAAAGATTCAGCTAGAACTTCCATTTCATCTCCTGTTTTTATCGTTACTTTTTCAAAAGCATCCCCTGGTTTAAGGGTCGCTACAAACTTGGTTAATTTATTCAGATTCTTTGTCATTAGTCTTGATGCTAATAGAGAAAATAAAACTACCAGTAGTACTATTACAAACACGAGCCAAAGAGCTTTACGTTGCTGTTGCATGATAGATGCATCAAACACGTTCTGTGGTTGGGCTCCTAATAGTTTCCATGGGAGGTAATCTAGTGTCTTCACAACAACATAGCTCTTTTCCACCTTGTTAATATCATGTATTGCAGTGAGCTCTGTAACAAATGTTGCATTGTTATCACTAATATTCAACAATCTTTCAAGCTCTGGTAGTTCTATGTTTGGAACCACTTTGTTAGGAGAAAGTATTCGTTTTTTTATAACCAATGATTCTAACTCATCCTGATTAAAACTAGTTACTGGTTTAAACTCCAACTCAGGAAAAAGACTATGAGTAATTCTAATATTGCTTTCATCAAGGAGGATGAAGAAGTTAGTATTTTCCTCTAATGTATTTTCCTTGATTGCATTAATTACCACTGCCGAGTTATACCTAAGTCGAATAATCCCAACTGCTTGTTGCCTATATTTAATTATTGCACAAAAATTTATCACACTCACGCCAATAAAATTATCAGAAAAAGTTATCCCTGATATCGATGGAACCTTATTGTCGACAACTAAATTATAGCACTCTGTTTCAGATTCGTTTTTCCCTTGATTCGGTCGGTATGAATCTACTAAAACCTCACCGGACATATCCAACAATGCATAAGATAAAATGTTGACGTGATCCTTTCTACTTAATGTAATTAGAGTGCCTTTTGCTAATTCCTTCTTCATGGGGTTTTTAGGGTCTGTTAGGTATAATTTAAATGCTGGTAATAGCGCCCCAACCCTAACCGTATCTAACCCTAGAGAAATGAATGTATTAATTTTGTTATAAACATTATTTGTAGAGTTCATTATATTTTGATTCGAATAAGATATAAGCATTTTCTTTGTTTCAAATTGATTGTATACTAACAAAGAGAATATGGGGATCAGTGATACAGAAAGAAATGCCGAAAGATACTTAAATCTAATAGTATTCGTTATCATATATAAAGCATTACTTATTAGAAAGTATTATTTTACTTATTATTTTATTAATATCTGGTTTTCTTGACAATGTTCCATTACCTACATAGAAATCACTATACTTTTTAGCGTTGTCATATACAGAGTAAGTATTTCCCGTGCTAAAGTAATCCTGGTTGTCTCTAATTGTTAACAACCTTATACCATCAAGAAATATATCACTTTCAGATATCCCTAAAGCCTTCACTAGTAACTGTTTTGTTTCTTCAGGGTTGGCCAACCAATAAGTAATTGCCCTATCACAAGCTCTAATGAAAGCTTTTACATCCTGTGGTCGTTCATCAACAAGCTTTCCTTGGAAGGTGATAACATCTAGGATGAGACCGGGGGTCTCCCTGCTAGTAAAAATAACCTTCCCACCGTCATTAACTGCTCTTGATACATAAGGCTCCCACGCGTGCCCTGCATCCATTTCATTGTTCTTTATACGGTCATAAACTTGATTTGCATCCGCATTCACGATCGTAACATCATCACTCGTTAAACCTGCAGTTTTAAGCATCTCGATAACAAAGACCTCACCAAAGCCATCGATTGAGGCCCCAATAGATTTCCCTTTAAGGTCTTGGACCTTGTCAATGCCTGAGCGTGCTACTATAGCGTCACCTCCGACGGAATCATCTATCGCATATACAACTCTAACATCTGCATTAGGGTACTTTCCGCTAGCGCTAATGATACTCCCTAAAGGGAGAGCCAAGGCATCATATTTTTTCGCATAAAACTCAGAAATTTGAGGTAGCTGATCTTCAGAAAAATGGGCTTCAACATCTATGCCCTCATCTTTAAAAAAACCCATTTCTTTAGCTATTGTGATGGGGTAATAGCCAGGCCATAAATTGTAAGAAACAATAATCTTTGGAGATGGCTCCATGCTCGCGATGCCAAGATCTTTTCGAGATTCTTTTTCTATGTAAATAGCTCCTGCCGCACCAAGTACAAGTACGAGTCCAACAACCGATAAAATCATTCGATTATTCATTTGTCCTATTCTCCCTTAAACGCTCTACGTGAAGTATAGACTAGCAGGGTTTGTCGCAAAAAAAGACCTCGTGAGAGTAGTGAACTGCTCCACCAATACTGGATGTAGTGGTCGAGTTAATTCGGCCAAAATTTCAGATTACTTCTATTTGGCCAGCCTTGGCTCAGCTAGTTTCAAGCACACCAAAAAGTTAAACACTATTGGGGCAACTCCTGCTTCCATTTACTAAAAATAATTCCCAAAATCGATCAAACTTTAATGTAGGCCGACACCACCCTCCCGGCAACTATCTTCTCGCTCTCGAACCAGCAAAATTTTATTATTTCTGATCACTCCAGCCCGCAAGTCGACCTTAGGGGTCGGGTAGCCTGATTCGGGATATGCAGGTTTCAGACTTGCTCAACAGAAGCGTCGCCAAGTTCCGAAAACATTTGCTGGGATATATGAGTCAGCTGCTCAAAGCGCTCTATATCAAATCCATCTTTGGAATAGGCTTTGCCGGCTTGGCCAATCGCCTGTAATTGTTTAACCCAATTAATCCATTGCTCCATTTCATTCTCTCCCTCGTTACTAGACCTTGATTGAATAACTAAGTAAACGAGCAACTTGCTATACGACAGTGCCGCACGCTGGTTAGCGTTGTTGTACATAGCAACTATGCCAGTAATAGAGAAATATGTGCTATCAATTAAAAGTACAGGTGACTGACGTACCATCATTAAGAGAGTTAAGAAACCGTTTAGCCTCAGCAGGACTGCGCAATTGGATAAATCTGATATGTTGATAGTCTGGATTGGACATCAGCGCCTGATACCGACATCGGTTTCTTTTATACGTTTTTAGCGTCCACAATATGATCGAGTCTCTACTCATAAAAGCTCTTTTGAACGTTTCTCGATTACCGCTGCTCTTATCTGAAGTCAGATTGGGCCAGAGTTCCTCTTGATCCACTACTCGGGATATTGCTCTCCTAATCGCTTGAAATACGGTACGTTGAAATGAATAATCCAGCCATATCACCGTATCAACTGATTGCCATTTTATTGGCACAGTGCGATGGTAATTACCGTCCAAAACCCAGCGGGAGCATTTGGTTACCTCAGAAATAGCTTGGAAAAGTTCTTCGTCAGTTGACTCTATCCAATTCGGTTTCCAGTACATCCCATCCATTTCATGGTAATCAATACTTGTTTTTTCAGCGAGCTTCTTAGCAAAAGTAGACTTTCCACTACCAGAGGTTCCGACAACATTGATTCTGTCCATTTAATTAAACGTCCAACAAATGTGCAACAAGGCTTAAAACTAACCAGTTGGACTCCTTTTTTCAATAAAAGCTTTTTATTTTCATCGAGATGTAGCATAGTGATTCCGCTCTACGAGATGCGTGCATCGTATAATGGCTATTACCTCAGCCTTCCAAGCTGATGATGTGGGTTCGATTCCCACTGCACGCTCCAACACTCTTCCCCATCTAGAAATATAAACAGCTCTAAAATCATCTTAATTACCCTGCCTCGCCTCTTCACCGTAACTTCTAGTGATTAGAACTAAGCGGTAAATTTGAGCATGTGCTAACAACATTTCCCCCTCAAACCACCATCTAGTTAACCCCCCTATATTCACCTGCATACTCTGACAGCAGAAATAGCGATTATAATTAAAATATTATCCGTATTCAGGGGCCAGCTTTTCCATCGTTTTTATTGGCTTTACTATCGGCCACACAAAAATATTGGTTAGAAAAGCTAGAAAGAGATGAGAACACTATCTTTACTGCTTTGCTTGTGCGGGTTATCGATTTGTGACGATGTCATGTCTGAGCCCAAGTATTTTTCCAGCCTGAACATTGGTATTGGGGGAATGCTTATGGACGATATTCACCCCATCGATACCGTTGACCATAGCTACGACGTCAAGGGGATTGCGACGGGCGTAACCGTGGGTGTTTGGACAACCCCTCAGCTTCTAAAACATTACAGATATGGCGTAGAGTTAGGCTTTTACACATACGACGACAATACCTATGGGTATGGGAGCCCGTCTGGCCAATTGGGCTTAACCGATGGCCGCTATAATGGGCATTACTTCAATTTACTCTCATTTGGAAGATACTACTTTAACGATAGTATAAGCTTTTTAGTCAAAGGTGGACTGGCGTATGTCACGCAAGAACTGACGACTAGTGGTATCAATTATGACGGTAATCAATCGAAGATCTTACCCAAGGTAGCGTTTGGCGTCGGGTACGACTTCTCGGCTGAGTGGGGCGCTGACATCATATTTAGCTATGTATTGGGAAATAAACCAACGCAGTTTGGTCAAAACGGAAGTAAGGGCGATTACAACCGAGTCGCGTCGGTTAATCTCCTCACTATTGGCTGTGTCTATTATTTTTAGTATTAGGCCTGAAAGTACTCGAGTATAAACGCGTCATGTTAATGTTAATAAAGATATACCGCGCCTGAGTCTGCCTGAGTGTTGTTACTATCATCCCCACCGACTCCTGTCGCATTCGAATCTTCAGAGTAAGCCCCAACGACTAGGTTTCCTCCATCTGAATCCAATGACAAAGAGAGACCAAACTCATCTATATCGTTGGTGTCAGTAGCTTTGAGATAAGAGTCTTGTGACCAGCTGCCGCTTTTCACAAATACGTATGCTGCCCCTGAATCCGCACTGGAGTCGTCGTTTTGATTTCCGTTTATACCAGTAGCATTGGAATTTTCAAAATGAGCACCGACTGCCAATGTATTACCGTCTGGGCTTAAAGATACAGAATAACCAAATCTGTCATCTGCGTCGGTGTTAGAAGCTTTGATATATGCCTCTTGGGACCAAACACCACCGCTTTTAGTAAATGTATAAGCGGCTCCAGCACCTGATAAACTATCATTCGTTTCATCTCCGCCGACCCCCATGGCGTTAGATTGTTCTCGATCGGCTCCAACCGCTAAGGCTGTCCCGTCGGAGTTGAGGGATACCGCACGACCAAATTGATCGCCATCTCCCGTATTAAACGGCTTAATATAAGCATCTTGAGACCATGTACCGCTTTTGATAAACACGTAAACAGCACCTGAATTGGCGGCATCATCGTTATTCACACCGTCTACCACGGTAGAGTCAGAGTCTTCTAAATATGCGCCAACCGCGAGGGTTAAACCATTTTGGCTCAGCGAGACACTGTTACCGAATTGATCGTCGTTATCTGTCACATCAGCTTTAATGTAGGCCTCTTGCGACCAAGAACCACTTTTGACAAACACATATGCAGCACCATTGGCTGAGCCATCGTCATTAGCCGTACTCACCGTACCTACCGTGTCCGAGTCTTCTAAATGAGCGCCAATAGCCAAGGTCGTGCCGCTTGAATCTAAGGAGACTGAATAGCCAAATTGGTCGTCGTCGCCTGTGTTCGTGGGCTTAATATAGGCTTCTTCTGACCAAGTGCCGCTTTTGGTAAACACATACACAGCACCTGAGTTGAGAGAGCTATCATTGTCCACACCGTTTACTACGATAGAACTCGAATCTTCAAGAGGAGCGCCTACTGCTAGTGTATTTCCATCCGAGTCCAAGGAGACAGCATAACCAAACTCATCTCCGGCCCCGGTATTTAATGGCTTCACATACGCCTCTTGCACCCATGTACTACCACTCTTAACGAAGACATAAACAGCACCTGAAAGAAGCATCGAGTTATTGATGGGAGTATTGTTGACTCCTGTTGTATCGGAGTCTTCCCTATAAGCGCCAACTGCGAGGGTATTTCCATCTGAACTTAAAGAAACCGCATAGCCAAATCGATCTGAATCTTCCGTATTTGAGGCTTTAAAATACCCTATAGCCGCCCTGACATTAGCAGTGCTCGCCGTCAACGTTGAGCTTGAACGGTTACCTCCGGTATTTGAAGCAATGATGAAGAAGTCGAGATCATCATTTAGCCGAGTGTCGTCTAAAGTGACTGTTTGATTCGTCCCAGTTGTGGCGCTGCCGAGCGACAGACAATTATCCGTTTCGTTGGTATCGTATAAACAAACTTGATAAGTCGAAGCTCCACTACTATTTTCCCAAGTAACATCAAACGTTTTGACGGCGTTGGATGACGCTGAGACGGACAGGATATTGAAAGCACTAGGGATTGAAGTTGTAGCCAAATTAGCACTATGTTCTCCGGATGAAGGCCATGGGCAGCCAGACAACCCCGCAATGGATAGTATAACGGCAAGGGTTGGAAAGGTGGAAAGGGATGCTCTCATACCCATATGGCTTCCGTTGGTTTGGTTAAACGAACCTTGCCAGCCATGACGCATGTGCACCAAACAATGTGCACTAAATTAGTATATTAGCCTCATTCATCAGTAATGAGGTTGTTATGCGTATGAGTATAGTCGCTTTATCGACTAACTTGTTTATTATCAATAATCCACAAAAAACGCGGCCCCTATAGTTCAGGTTGCCACCTTTTAGCTGACCGAGGAGAAGGGGTATACAGATCAATTTTAGTCATCTAATCGCATGTAAACATCGGTTAATAGCTCACTTTCCACTACATCTGCTATCGAGTTGACGTAATGTAAAAAGAACGGGAACTCGTTCAACATTTCGTTACCCGCTGGGGCACAGTGTTGATATAGCAAGTAAAATGCACGACCTATATCATTGTAAGTTCCTTTGTGCCGATAGACAGCGCACTTCCCTTTGGGAAGCAACATTTTCTTAATCCCAAATGGGTTCTCTCGGATTTCACCTTCATATGTCCAGCACAAGATGCTGGTTAAAGTGCCTTGTTCGGACGTATTAGGGTGGCGAGCGAAAAGCGTAAAAACGTCTACTTTTTTATGTACCGACAAAGCATGATCTCTATACCAAGCGATCATCGCCCTCGCAGCATCAATCCCCTCTACCAAAGAGTTTTGATGCTCCAACGCTGCAACGGACTTTTGTTCAAATGCAACGATATTGATATCATCGGAGTTGAGCGAAACACTTGGCACTTGAAAACCGTATTGATAATTCCAATGAGGCCAATTCGGGTTACTCCGAAACTGAGATGGGGATTGAGAAAATAGCCGAGAAAACGCCCGTGAAAAGGCTTCATGACTATCAAATCGCGCATCAAATGCGATATCAGTGATGCTTTTATTCAGAGAGAACACAAGCTGAAAAGATGCACGTTTCATCCGAACCAACAGGATGTATTGCATGGCGCTTATACCTGTGTACCTTTTGAATACACGGTGAAAGTGATATTTAGAATAACTAGAGACCTCAGCTAAGCAATCCAAAGGTAAGTTTTCATCAATGTGCGTATCTATAAATTCGCACACCTCCATAATCATGTTTTCGTGATTCTTCCCCGTCGTCATCGTTTGATCTTCTCTCTCATACGCACACTGAAGATAAGAAACAACCCTAGTCTATTTAGACTTATGTCTTGCGATGATTCTCCGTTTCTGTCCAGCTTAATGCCCCGACCTGACTTCAAGTTACCACTTCCTATCTAGGTCTTCGGCATATAGAGAGATAGCTCGCTGATACTGCCTAATTTCTCCGCTATCTGTTGTCGACAATAGTAACTTGAGTAATATTGATACCGCTTCATGGGTACGACCTAGGTTATACAAACACATGGCATAAAACGGCTGAACTTCGATAGCGTCTGGGTACTCGGTTACGGTTTGCTTAAAGTAATCCAACGCTTGGTCATATTTTCCCAAACAACGAAGAGTGCTCGCCAAGCCAAACATCGCCTCAAACCTATCTGATTCCGGTAACGGCCCTTGCAGAGCAAACTCGTAGTGGAGCGCTGCATTTTGCTCCTTACCTTCTTTATCATATGACCAAGCCATATGCAGATGAGCAATTGAACTTAATCCCTTATGAGATAACAACCCCGACAACACTTTTCGAGAATCTTCATAGTCGCCTGATTTTCGAAGTGCTATCGCTTCGACAATAGCGGTATTCATAGTGATTCCTTGTCTCAATCATTCTTAATTAAGTTGGCTACAATGTTTCACACTGCCCGAGTCATAAACTGGCTAAAAGAGTCGGCTTGGTAATGGCCAAAAGGTAGGCAATATTCAAAACCGAATTTTTCATACAAACGCCTGGCAGGTTTAAAGTAATCGTCCGAACCCGTCTCCAAGCTCAGCGTTTTATAACCTCGATGGCGACATGTAGCGATAGCGTGTTGCAATAACTGGCTTGCCACGCCTTCATTCCTCGCAGATTTACTTGTGCGCATCGACTTCAATTCGGCTTCTTTTTCCGACAGCTTTTTAATCGCCACACACCCCATCAATTTCTCTCCCCGCCATGCACTGAAAAAAGTGAGCTCGGGTGCCCTTAACGCTTCCACATCCAGTGCATGAACGCTTTCTTCCGGCGACGTTCCATACATATCCCCTAAATGCTCTTCTAGCAAACAAATAACCTGCTCGCTTTGCAGATCATCAATTTTAATATCCATATCCACTATCCTATAAAGGCGACTACTTGAAATAATAGAACCTATTGTCTATTGAAAATCAATAAGTCATACGCATAACCGACTTGTTTTTATTCGTCATTGCTCTCGTGACGTAATTCGTAGGGGTTCCTAAAAATTGCATTCACTCCCAGAGCCAAGTACGATAGCGAGATCCTGCACAATATCCTGTAATCGCTTAAAATACTTTGGATATTGCCGAACTATTAGAACTTGCACCCCATGAATAATTCCGACAGCGCCACTTTCTTTTTTTTCGACTACGAAACGTGGGGCACCAACCCTGCCACCGATCGCCCAAGCCAGTTTGCTGGCGTGAGAACTGATGAAAACTTCAATGTTATCGGTGAGCCACTAGTCATTTATTGCCAGCCGCCTCAAGACTATTTACCGTCACCAGAGGCCGCATTAATCACTGGCATTATCCCTCAAAAAGCGGCGCAACAAGGCCTACCCGAACCTGAATTCATTGCTAAGATCCACGCTGAATTATCGAAGCCAAATACGACCAGTTTAGGTTACAACAGCATTCGATTTGACGACGAAGTGACTCGCTATACTTGCTATCGCAATTTTATCGATCCCTATGCATGGAGTTGGCAAAACGGTAATTCTCGCTGGGACTTATTAGATGTCACACGCGCATGCCACGCATTGAGGCCTGAGGGAATGCAATGGCCAGAAAATGAAGAAGGCTTCACCAGCTTTAAATTGGAAAAGCTGTCCGTTGCCAATGGTATCAGCCACGAAAATGCGCACGATGCAATGTCGGATGTTGTAGCAACCATCGAGCTTGCGAAAAAGCTCCAGCAAGCCCAACCCAAGTTATTCGATTATTTCTTGTCAATGCGCCACAAACGCAAACTCAATACCCTTATTGATATCGTGAATCTTGCTCCGCTCGTCCATGTATCCGGTATGTTCGGTCGAGAGTGCCAATACACCAGTTGGATTGTGCCAATGGCTTGGCACCCAACCAATAAAAATGCCGTGGTTGTCGTCGACCTTGCCAAAGACATCTCACCTCTCATCGACTTATCAGTCGAAGAACTGCGAGAGCGCCTCTACACCAAGCATGCCGATCTCGCTCCAGATGAGCTACCCGTCCCTGTTAAGCTCGTGCATTTAAACAAGTGCCCAGTGCTCGCTCCTGCTAAAACGCTTACCGCGGAGAACGCGAACGCCCTTAATATTGATCGCCAACAATGCTTACAGAATTTGGCGCAGCTGAAAGAGAGCCCTGAAGTAAGACAAAAACTTGCTGACCTCTTTGCTATTGAGCGAGAGTATGAAGCCAAGCACAACGTCGATAGTCAGCTGTATGATGGTTTTTTCTCTCCTGCTGACAAAGCGGCGATGGATATCATCCGATCGACTGAGCCAAACAACCTGACCGCGTTAGACCTTTCGTTTAAAGATAAACGTATTACACCCTTGCTGTTCCGCTACCGTGCGCGCCACTTTCCACACACGCTAGATATCGATGAGCAAACGAAGTGGGCCAATCATTGCCGAGAGTATTTTGAGCAGACGTTACCAGATTATATGCTCAATCTAGAAAACCTAGCGCATGAACATGAAGACGATAGCCGCAAAATAAACATACTGAAATCTGTCTATAATTACGTCGTTCAATTAACCTCATAATTGGTAAGCTTTTTATGTATAATTGCTGCACTGATCACATTTAAACCTTAGTGCGATAACCTTATGTTGAACAAAGCGCTTCAGTATCTCGTTTCAATGAGCTTGATTTTTGGTTGCCTGTTCGCAGGCAATAGCTTGCAATCTTTCTTCGACCTCAGTATCCCAGGCAGTATTCTAGGGATGCTAATGCTATTCCTCTTGCTCGCCACAGGAATCGTCCCTGTGCGTTGGGTCAAACCCAGTGCCAGCTTATTTATTCGTTTTATGGTGTTACTGTTTGTCCCCATTAGCGTCGGACTGATGCAACATTTTGATGTGCTTATTCAAAGCGCATTACCTATCTTAGCAAGTACCATAGGTGGCACCTTTATCGTTCTGGTTTGTTTAAGCCTACTCATCGAGCGTTCGTTAAAAAAGGAGTCCTAACCCATGTGGTTTTTATTTACCTTGGCGGCATTTGTCGTCTCAAAATGGCTCAGCGCTCGGTTTCGTTCACCGTTACTGAATCCACTGTTGCTCAGTGTTGCTGCCATAATCTCCATCTTGATGTTTTTCCATATCCCTTTTCAGGTCTACTATGCGGATAACACGTTTGTTACTTACCTACTGCAACCCGCAGTCGTTGCGCTCGCTTATCCTCTCTATGAACAGCTGCCTGAGATCCGAAAAAACTGGCGGATAATTTTGTTTGCCTGCGTAACAGGCAGCGCAATGTCGATGTTTACCGCAACGCTAATCGCAGCCTACCTCCATGCATCTCCTGTATTGTTGGCCAGTGTGGTGGCGAAATCAGTCACTACGCCCATCGCAATGGTTGTGTCTAGCCACTTGGGAGGTGAACCGGCCATTACTGCTATTCTCGTTCTTATCGTCGGCTTGTTTGGCTCTATTTTGGCCTATCCAATGTATAAACTACTCAACATTACCCACCCGATTGCTCGAGGGCTCACAATGGGCACTGTATCTCACGCGCTTGGCACAGCAACATGCGCAGAAACTAACGCTCAAGACGCAGCTTTTAGCTCTTTAGCATTAGTTGTATGTGGGGTGATTACCTCAGTGCTGGCACCTCTCTTTTTTGCTCTATCGATATCATTGTCAGCATACTTGTGAATAAATATATGTTTGGTTTAGTGTACTCTGGGTATACAACCAGAATACGAAATGTGTGACATCACTCTAATATTGCAACAAGATGAAATGTTGCAGCTGTTTTTGTGATGCAAATCACTTTATTGCTTTTTGTTTGATTTAGAATACTCCTCCATGCACATCAAAGGATGACCAATGAAAAGCCAACTGAAAGAAGCATTCGAACAGCTTTCTTCCCCTGTTTCTCAGTATCTCTTACCTATTTTTTCTGATGACACATTCGACGGGACTCTTTCGGCTGAACAGTATGCCAAACTGTTAGCCTTATCTGGTCAAACCGATCCCGAGTTACGAGTCAGTTTGCTTCCTCTCGCTGCAGCGTACTCGTACGCACCTATCTCTAAATTTTATGTCGGGGCCATTGCTCGCGGTCTTTCAGGTCGTTTATATATTGGGGCCAACGTAGAAGTCACTGGTAGCCAGCTGAATCAAACTATCCATGCAGAGCAATGTGCGATTAGCCATGCTTGGATGAAAGGCGAAGAAGGCCTAATCGACATTACGATAAACTTCAGTCCGTGTGGTCACTGCCGCCAATTTATGCGCGAGCTAAGCACATCTAAAGAGCTGAAAATCCAACTGCCAAACCGCGCAGAAAAATCGTTGGAAGACTACCTACCTGACTCATTTGGCCCTGAAGATCTCGGCGTTGAAAAAGGCTTAATGAGTACTCTATCGCATGGTAAAACTTTAGAAGAAAGCGATCCTTTGATGCAAAGTGCGCTAGACGCATTAAACAAGAGTCACGCACCTTATAGCGAAAACCTCAGTGGTATCGCCTTGCAGTTAACTAACGGCAAAGTGTACAAAGGAGCCTACGCAGAAAATGCTGCCTTCAATCCTAGCCTACCTCCATTGCAGGTGGCTTTGGTGCAACTTCTGATGGATAGTGAGAGCATTGATTCGATTGAAACCTGTGCACTAGTGGAAATGACCGAAAACTTGGTGAGCCACTTACCCAATACACAGGTAACACTAGAAGCCATCAATCCTGATATCTCAGTGTCTTACCTTACCCTCTAAGACCTGCTACGATCGAAAAAGGTACGCTCATAGAGCGTACCTTTTTTATTTGGAACCACTTCATTTAAAGTTGTGATCTCTATAAGCGACCGAATTTTAAGGAAAACCTCACACCTTGAACCTAAGCTTACTCGTTTTACGGCATTTCAATTAGCCATGCTTCTTCAGAAAAGCGCGTTAAACCTCTCTCCTCAAACTTAGCAAAGGTGGTTCCGGTGGAACGGCTACTAAGCAAACTCACCTTGGTTCCTTCAAATAACGATTCAACTTGAGGTTTCGGCAAGCTGAATGGAGGCCCCGACATTTCATCTTGATTGTAATCAAGTGTAATCAGCAAAATGCGCCCACCAGGCTTTAACAACGACAGTAGACGTTCAACATATCGCGTTTGCATTTCTGGAGGTAAGGCAACAAGAGCAGCCCTATCATAGATAATATCGGACTTTTCAATAGGCGCCGTAAAAATGTCACCTGCAAAAATAGACAGCTCGTCAAATTGATATAGCTCGTGTTGCCCATCGATCGTCGTCACTATCGGCGTATAGAATTGCTCTGCGAAAAATGAACGCACCGCTATTTTGCTTAACTCAACACCTTGCACACACTCATGCTTGGACGCCAGCCAAACTAGATCCTCAGTTTTTCCGCATAATGGAACAAAGACCACCTCTTCTCTATTCGCTTGGGTGGCTGGCCAATGCTCGATCAGCAAAGGGTTCACGTCTTGCAAGTGAAAGCCAATTTGGTTTGCAGCCCACTTATTGTGCCAAAATTCAGGATCATTCATTTTCGATTACATTCAATTCATTGAGGTGTATCAAGATTACCTGATTTTTCCAGCCAGCGGTAGAGAGCTGTCCCCCATTGATAAGCTGATGAACCTTATATTCATTTTATATTAATCTTGCCGACATATACTGCTTCTATCGTTAAACGGGTGAATCGTTGAGATGGACATGCCGCTAAGTATTAACAAGTTTGTAGCCAAACCTTTCTCTCCAACGTCCCGTATAACCGCCAAATCGCAAGCTGTCATTTTTATAGATTTTTCTGTCCCCTTTTATGACATGCTGCGAATTGAGGAGAATCAATGAGCTTTCTATTTCGTACTACTGCATTAGTACTATTGTTATTAAGTCGCGCACCAGCCTATGCCGCGGCACCTACAGTACCAACGGGGCTGCAAGCCCGTTCTGCGAGCCAGCAAAATGAGGTGTGCTCTAAGCGTTTTAAACGAAGCCTAAGTGGGCTATATGGCATTCCATCGATTGACGTATCACCAATACAACCATATTCAGACTTTGAGGCTCTTTACAGCCAAGCGTTAATCGCCCAAGAAGAATTACAAAATATTTGTACGAGTTCTGCGCTTCTTACTAATACAGAGACCATATTCTCTGGAGTAAAATCTAAAGACAGAGCGAAACAAAAGGTCATGTTCGAGCTAAATGGGAAATCTGAACGAATTACTGATTTAGCTCGGGCAAGCATAGTTTCAGATGATGTCTCTAGTTTAGTGGAAGTATACGAATCGCTTGCAAGAGAAACTACCATTGTAAAAGTGAAAAATAGGTTTAAAAATCCGCAACAATCTGGCTATCGAGATCTGAACTTACTTGTTCAATTACCTAACACCGGAATGATTGCCGAAGTCCAGCTGCACTTAAAAGCGATCGCCGATGTAAAAAGTGGCCCTGAGCATGATTTGTATGAGCAAATTCAACATATAGAGCGATTAGCCAGCCAACAAAATCGAGCCGTGAATATGGGTGAATCAACAAAAATAGAAAATATTAGGAATCAATCAAAAGAGTTGTACCAAAAAGCATGGCAGCCTTACATTACTACTCATATACAGCAAGCCGCGTAAACGGAAGTGAACGGAGCAGAGAGAATTAAAGTGGCTCAGGTGTAACGTAGAGTATAAGGTGTGTTAGAAAGGCAGTTTTCAGGGCCAGTGAGCAGATGTACATACACTCCGCCCGCTAATCTATGCACCCAAATTCTATTCACGACAAGTTCTATTCACGAAGAGTCTGGTGCTAACGCCCTACGCGCTGAGGTTGAGTTAAAACTTAGGTTCGCTTCAAGCATAGGTTCACTTGGAAGCATAGGTTCATTTAAACATAGGTTCATTTAAACATAGGTTCATTTGAAACTAAGGCTTATATGAGAACTAGGGCTTATTTGCGAAGAAGCTTATGTACAAAACTAAAACTCGCTCGTGAAGATATCCTATCTTCACGACGCCGTCTTATTATGTAAAAAATCAACACCTGCTTGCTTAGTCCTGCAAACAGATTAAGCGAGCACTGCAACACTAACAAGCTGCCCAGCTTGAATGCACTGCCGTACTCTTCTCTCCCCACGACTATTTTTCCCGCAGATTTTTTTCCTGCAGCTCTGCTCCCAAGAAATTAGGTAGTTTCCCACCCAATATTACGTCAGAAAGCACAAGTTCCTAGCGGAGTATAAAGCAAGCGAATTAGCCGTCGGCTTCGATGCTCTCTACACGGGCTTTTAACTTTTGCCCGGGTCTAAATGTCACAACTCGGCGGGCGGTAATTGGAATATCTTCACCCGTTTTTGGATTTCTCCCTGGGCGTTCGTTTTTATCGCGAAGGTCGAAGTTGCCAAATCCTGACAGTTTTACCTGTTCGCCACTTTCGAGTGCTTTGCGAATTTCCTCAAAAAACACTTCAACCGTTTCCTTGGCATCCCGTTTACTATATCCAAGCTTTTCAAACAGGTTCTCAGCCAAATCGGCCTTTGTGAGCGCCATAAAACTTTCCTCAAAACTCTATTAAACATTGCTAGCCTAGAAGGCCGCGCCATAGCATTTCGCCTAGCCAATCAACAACATATAGGCATTACCTGAAAAGTGTATGTCAACCTCATGATTTACGCCAACTTTTTTCTTTATCAATTGCATATTTATAATAAAAATCAAGTAGATACAGAAGCGTCTTTTTTAGTCATTACCTGCATGTTAAACCGACAATCAATGAAATTGCGATATATATAACTATATTAAATACCAATTATGGTCATTTAAACCAAAAGATAAGCAAACGTAAGATTATGTCAATTTTTCTAATCATAAAAACCATGAAGATATTTTAAATAAATAATACATAGATTTTATATGCAAACCTGCTCATTAGTGTCTAAGATTTCCAGTTTTGCCTGCAATAATACAGCGCTTCCAATTAAGTATTATGGCCCATTTCAGTAAACTTCATTTTAGACGAGATATAGCCATCGAGATGTTGTACATTGGCGGTACGCGGAAATTTCAAATAAGTAACTGATTAATTTCATTCACAAGTATATGGGCCTTCCCCAACCAGAGCTCTAGGCCACAGAACGAAAGAAACTGAAACGGAATGTGGGCGGCTCATTTTCTGTTTTCACCTCATAAACGGCACCAAATACCCCGAAACCTTAACAAGTGAAGGAATCCGAGTTGCAACAATCAAATGTCTCACCTCTACCTTTAATACTAAGCGGCCCAATATTGAGAAAAACAACGTCTTCGGAAGTCGTTATTTGGGTTGCCACCAGCAGGTGTCTAAGAGGTGAAGTGCTATTGTGCAATGAGTCCACTGGTGAATACATTCTCCGGCAGAACATCGGTGACTTTGAGCAAATCCAAATCGGATCAAATGCTTGGGTGACACTGCTTCATATCCAGAAGTCCCTTCCAGTCAAGGTTGCGTTGAGCTACGACCTACTAACGCCTGAAGGGTCATTATCTGTCTTGGTGCCATCATTGATGTACGGCGAAAAAACTAAGCCAAACTTCTGGATATCAAACGAAGCTGATTACATCTTGCATGGCTCTTGTCGTAATCCCGACCATCACAGCTCAGATGCGTTAATTGCCGCCGATCAGAAAGTATCACAGCAACGAATTAATTCTCGTCCAGACATTCTCATGATGAGTGGCGACCAAATATACGCCGATCACGTATCGGGCCCACTATTGAATACCATTCATCAAGTAATACAGCTACTCGGGCTTCCCAGTGAAAAGTTCACTGATTCAATAGTCCGCGATAGCGAGCACTTATATCACCACCCTGATTCTTTATATGGACGGGACAAGCTTCTTCCCTATTACCCCAACCCAAATGGCTGGATAAATCGTAAGATTCAAGGAGAGAGCTTAGCGGTATTTACGTCGCATGATTGTGATAACCATTTGATGACTTTTTCAGAATTTTTTTCGATGTATCTTTTAGTATGGTCACCCGAACTTTGGCAACACATCGAGCTCGCCAAGCCTGATCTAACACCTGAACTCACGATTCGCTGGCATAAAGAAAAACAGCGCTTAGATTCTTTTGTTGCCGGTCTATCGAACGTACGGCGTCTGATGGCTCACATTCCTACCTACATGATCTTCGACGACCATGATATCACCGACGATTGGAATTTAACGATTGGTTGGGAGCAAGCGGTCAATAACAGTTCTCTGGCGACAAGAATTATCGGTAATGGGCTGATTAGCTATTGGCTTTGCCAAGGTTGGGGCAACGACCCAAGCCGTTTTGACCTACTTTTCATTGAACAGGCGAAGACCTTTTTTAACGTTAAATCAGCTCAAGTTCAGGATGAGCTTATCCATACAATCGGCAAGTTTGAGCATTGGCACTACAGTATTCCAACCACTCCGAAGGTGCTCGTGCTCGACACGAGGACTCGCCGTTGGCGATCCGAATCAAACCCCAACAAACCATCAGGACTGATGGACTGGGAAGCGCTAACTGAATTCCAGCAAGAGCTATTAAACCAAGAAAAAGTCATTGTAGTTTCAGCCGCTCCCATCTTTGGCGTAAAGTTTATTGAGGCGTTGCAGCGTATAATGACCTGGGCAGGTCAGCCTCTTTTGATTGATGCTGAAAACTGGATGGCCCACCCCGGCAGTGCCAATACTTTACTGAGTATTTTTACTCATACAAAGACTCCGACTAATTTCGTCATTTTATCTGGTGACGTACACTACTCTTTTGCCTACGATATCAAGCTAAGGCACAGCAAAAGCAGCCCGAATATCTTCCAAATCACATGCAGCGGATTCAAGAATCAGTTCCCGGAACCTCTACTTAAGATCTGTGATGCCCTAGACCGATATTTATATTCAGCCAATTCACCGCTTAACTTTTTTACTAAACGTAAACGCTTAGTAATCAACAAACGCGACCCTAATCTCAAGGGATCACGCCGATTAGTTAACCAAAGTGCTATTGGGGAACTTCAACTAGATGAACAAGGGAAACCCAAAAGTATCAATCTATTAACGGCAGATGGAGAACTAATTGAATTTATCGAAAAATAAGTTTTGCAAAAACCTGACTTGCATTCCCCCTACTAAAGCGCCATACAATGTCATATTAGCTTTTGATAGGTGTCAAACATGTTCAACTCTATTTCTTCAATGTTTAAACAACTTATCGAGGGAACGCAGTATCATCAACAAGGAAGTAATCCCAGCTTAGCAATGGCGTCGCTGCTGTGTGAAGTAGCTGAAGCCGATCACACGCACAACACCGCTGAACAAAAAAAGCAGTCAGATCTTCTGTCTCGGTTACTCGGAGTGAGTAACGAAGAAGGGCAAACTCTGATTCAGCAAGCGCAAGAAAAAGTAAAAAACTCAGCTTCTCTATATGACTTCACCTCCCAGCTGCGTGAACTTTCACAAAGTCGACGATTCGATCTCATTAAAGCAATGTGGGAAGTCGCTAACAGTGATGGCAGTATTGACCCATTAGAAGAAGCCGTTATCCGCAAAGTAGCTGAATTGCTGTATGTGGACCACAATGAGTTTATTCGCGCTAAGCTGATGGTCATTGAGGGATAACATGTAAGTAACAAGAGAGATGTCGGGAATTCAACATCTGCTACAGCCCCGATACACATCGTGGAGCTATAGCGACGACTCTTTAGCAACTGGATCTATAGTAGTAAATAACGAAACTTTCTTAAGATTTCGCAACCAATTCAATCTTAGATTTGTCGATATTGAGCTTTGACAGCTTTTTCAGAAATTCGGCTATATTCTTTTTAGCCGACTCTTCAGTTGCGATTTTCAAACGACTAGCCCCATAGAACGCATCACTAAACTGGGCGACATATGGTGCTTTAATCGTTTCCTCGAATACTGCTTTCCCACTACTTTTTTCTACCAATACATATCGAATCTTAGAAGTCACTTTCATATCGAACCCGAACGAAGGCTGCTCAACGTCGACAATCACGACTGATAATTCGTATGCAGGTTGCTTGCCTTCTGACAACAAACTAAATGATTTCAGAGAACTTTTTACAGCGGCGTCAAAATCACTATTCGCTATTTTGGATTTCCATAAAGGATTTGTTCCTTCTCCACCTTTCACTTGGTCTACAGCAATCGCACCCGATAAACTTGGATCAAAGGCCATCGCTGTATTTTTGATTTCCATATGGCTCACTTTCGCCGGAGTTGCACAACCAAAAAGAAATGAGCCCGCAACTAGGACTGCGGACATTTTAAATAGTCTCATTATTAAACCAATACAAAATAAAAAACAGTGTTCATTATAATAACAAGAAATAACGATTCAACATTTATATCAATGGTAGTTGATCAATTGGTCAACGAACGAGCAGGTAACTAGCGAGGTTTACATTAGTTTAAAGTGCGTCCAATGTCTCCAGCATATTAAGTAAAGGAGTAGCGACACTACCCCTATCAATAAAATCGAACCTATAAAAGAAAGACTGGTGACTTGATATACGTATACCACGATTACGAGCATAGAGAGGAAAAGGCTATACACTGCCCACTTTTTCCACATCCACAAACCAACAAACGACGCAAAACATACCGCCCCCATACCTGAAATCATATATAGAGTGCTTTGTTCAACAGGCGTATGAAACCCTAGTAAATAGACAGCGTGCACAATCGCTCTCGTATAAAAAACAGCCAACATCATAGCAATGAAGCTAATCGCCATTCCAACAAGAACGTACAAGTTGAAAAGCCATCCACGTGCTCTTTCTTTATCGACCATTATAAAATATCTACCTAAATATGATTGCCAAGAACGGCGAATCTCAAAAGCCGGAGGCCGATTTAAAGTGGGCTGAACGGTTAACACTTATTAGAGTTCGCGCACCGTTTCACTTACAACATGACCAAAGCCAGCTTAGCCAAGTTATACGCATCGACGTAACCAGAATGCTGACGCCCGTCCCAATCTATGCCTTTATTTTCTTGGGCTTGTCGGTGACCAATCCGCTTTTCCTTCAATCGATTTTGTACTCGATATAAAGTGGCCAAATTAATAAATTCTTTAAAAGGAAACGGAATCTGCTTTTGCTCGCATTCCTGCCTCAAGATGAGATCGTCTCGCCCCCATGCAGCATAAATCTTATTTGCACCACCGAAATTTTTCAGCATAGATTGAATCACAGAAGCTAATGGACGCCCCTGCTTTTCAACTTTACGTGGCGTAATGCCTGTTAGCTCTCGGCAAAAGTTCGATACCTCATCTTTTTCCGGCTTTACATAGTATTGGGCGCGTTTAACGACTTCTCCCTGCACCAAATCAATTTCGGCAAGCCCTATTTCGATGATTTCACCCGTCGTCCCGACGCCGTTTTCGCTCCAACAGCACATTTCCAGATCAAAACAGACTATGCGGTTATGGTTCATTGCTTGCCCTAAAAAAAGTGTGAGAAAAATTGCAAGCCGCCATTTTACACCAGCGTCAATTAAATCTCGACTGATCCGATTTAACTGACGCTATATAAATCACACAGCGCATTTTTTGGGTGTTTTTTCATCAATTATTCCGATAAATCAGAGGTTAGGACATTTTTCAGCAAGATTTGGCCCTTGAATGTGGTAATATTCCTAACCAATTGTTAAGACCAAATAACGATACCTAGATAGTTCGAGCGAATAAACAGTCACTTCTTAGCCCGAGTAAGGTTGACGCAATACTCAGACAAACTCTGAGCAACCTCCAACTGAGTAAAGTGGCATCATACGTTTGGCCTGCAAAGAATTACGGGTATACAACGATGCAACCACATCGTTTTTAAACACAACATCAAAGAGAATTCACAATGACCGTTGATTTAAACACTTTCCCCACTACGTTTGACATGCTGCATGCTGGCTTAGCCGGATTATGCGTCTTACTGCTTTTGGTGGTCGCGTTTCGTAAGTCAAAAGTTATCGAAAAGCCTGTCGAGAAAATCGTCGAAGTTGAGAAACCAATAGAAACAATCGTGGAAGTCGAAAAAGTTGTCGAAGTTGAAAAAGTCGTTGAGAAACTCATCGAAGTTGAATCTAAACTCCAAACCACTGCAACCGACTCTGCCATGCAACTGCTTTCTCTAATGCAGCAAGAAGCCCGTCTCATTGACTTCTTAAACGAAGACCTGAGCGCTTTTTCCGATGAAGAAGTTGGTGCCGCGGCGCGTGTCATCCACACAGGCGGACACAAAGTATTAAGCGAGTATCTAACCCTATCTCCAATTCGCAATGAAGAAGAAGAAAGTGCCATCGTTGTTGCTAAAGGGTTTAACCCTCAGGAAATCCGCCTAACTGGAGCGGTAACCGGAAGCGCACCGTTTAACGGTACACTAATTCACAAAGGCTGGAAAGCTACTGATATCCGCCTACCTAAGATCGCAGAAAACTACGATGCTTCTGTGATTGCCCCAGCGGAGGTCGAGCTATAATGGAACAACAAAATAACGTAATAGATATGCCAAGATACTCGGTGGGAATTGACTTAGGGACCACTCACTGTGTGCTGTCATATATCGATAACACGCAGGAAGAGGCCAAAGTTGAATTGATGACGATCCCACAACTAACGTCTCCGGGCACCGTGGAATCGAAAACTCAACTGGGCTCTTTCTTATACCAGCCCCACGAGCACGAGATGGATGGCGCTTCGCGCGTATTACCATGGACCGAACAGCCATCAGCGCTTGTCGGTGCTATCGCTCGTAACCTAGGTGCCAAAACGCCAATCCGATTGGTCGCTAGTGCCAAGTCTTGGTTATGTCACGCCGGCGTCAACCGCCGTGAAGCATTTCTGCCTTTAGGAAGCCCAGAAGAAGTAGAAAAAGTATCTCCGCTAAGAACAACTGAGCTCTATTTAGAACACTTGCACGATGCATGGAACCATGTTCACCCAGAACACCCATTGACCGAGCAAGAAGTCATTATTACCGTACCAGCTTCATTTGACCCAGCGGCAAGAGACTTAACCGTTGAAGCTGCTAGAAACTTAGGTATTGAACAACTAACGTTGTTGGAAGAGCCTCAAGCTGCGCTATATAGCTGGATCGACAACAGCAATGATTCATGGCGTGATCAAGTTTGTGCCGGTGACATCGTTTTAGTCGTCGATATTGGCGGTGGCACAACCGACTTATCCTTGGTTGAAGTAACTGAAGACGAAGGTAACTTAGAGCTAAACCGTATCGCTGTTGGAGAGCATATCTTGCTCGGCGGTGACAATATGGACTTAGCCCTCGCCTACCGTTTGAAAATGAAATTGGCGCAAGATGGCAAAGACCTTGCCCCTTGGCAAATTCAAGCGATCACGCACGCGTGCCGTGACGCAAAAGAAGCTCTACTTAAAGACTGTGAGTTAGAGTCGTTTCCTATCGTGGTGCCAAGCAGAGGATCAAAACTGCTAGGCGCGACCCTCAAAACCGAGCTTACGCAACAAGAAGTTCAGCAAACTTTAGTTGATGGTTTCTTCCCATCAGTATTGGTGAGCGAACACCCAGTGCAGAAAAATCGCGGCGCACTGACCAAGATGGGTCTGCCTTACGCACAAGATGCAGGGATCACTCGTCATATTGCTGCCTTCCTATCTAAGCAAGCGACAGCAAATAGTGGTGAGCAAGGCGGAGAAGAGTTTGACCCATTTGCCAATATGCCAGGTATGCCAGAAGCTCAAGAAAGTCAGGCCGAGTTTATCAAGCCGACCGCTATCTTGTTCAATGGCGGCGTGCTGAAATCCGATCTCCTTGCGAGCCGCTTGTTTGATACGCTCAATAATTGGCTAAGCAGCGCCGACGCACCGCAAGCAAAACGCTTGACCGGGCTTGACTTAGATTTGGCTGTTGCCCATGGCGCTTCCTATTATGGTTCAGCGCGTCGTGGCCAAGGCATTCGCATTCGCGGCGGTATTGCTTCTAGCTATTACGTGGGTATAGAGAGCTCAATGCCTGCAATCCCGGGAATGGCACCACCTTTGGAAGCCGTCTGTGTCGCACCATTTGGCATGGAAGAAGGCTCTAACGTCAGCGTATCTAACCAAGAATTTGGCTTAGTGATTGGCCAGCCCGTCCACTTCCAATTCTTTGGCTCTACCGTACGCCGAGACGATGAAGCTGGAACACACTTGGATCATTGGCAAGAAGACGAACTCAGTGAGCTGCCAGAAATCCAACTGACGCTACCCGTTTCAGAAGGCCGCCAGCAAAGCGAGATTGTGCCTGTTACGTTGGCATCTCGCGTGACTGAACTCGGAACGCTACAACTTGAAGCCATCGCAGCCGACAATGGCCAAAAATGGCAAGTTGAATTTGATGTGCGTGACGATAGCTCTGCGGAACAAAACTTAGCCGAACACGATTAACACGATTACCACGATTACACGCATTGGGGCTGTTGACTGCTCAAGCATCAACAACCTCAATACGTGCACCAACCATTATCAGCATAAGTATCTAATCCCTACTAGCCCCGCACTGCTCATTCGTTTTTTCATTGATACTTACATCACAGACTATACTCAACAAGCCTTAGATTATTGACATTAATCGCAAAATCGACACACTGTGCATCGGTTATTCTCAGGCGTATCTATATTAAGGGGTTTACATGACATCTCCACGCTACCTAGTTGGTATTGACTTAGGGACAACAAACACGGTTGTCGCGTATTGTGAGATTGAAGACGATCTGCATAATGCCCCAATTAAACTATTCGAAATCGATCAACTTATCGGCCCGGGTGAAGTGGCCAGAAAACCACTGCTCCCTTCTTTTCGTTATCATCCCGCTCAAGGGCAAATCGACTTAGCAGACACCACGCTACCTTGGCAACACGAAGCCGTAGAAGGCGATATCCAACACGCGATTATCGGAGAATGGGCGCGTGAAATGGGCGCGAAAGTTGAAGGTCGCCAAGTCGCTAGTGCCAAAAGTTGGCTCTCTCATCAAGGCGCAGATAGGCGAGCAGAAATACTGCCTTGGGCAGGAGCGGCGGACGTCGACAAGGTATCCCCTGTCACTGCGAGCGCAAGTTACTTAAACCATCTGCGCCAAGCTTGGAATTATCACAACCCTTGTAACCATTTAGAACACCAGCACGTTGTCGTGACTATCCCAGCGTCATTTGATGAATCAGCTCGCAAACTAACGCTAGAAGCGGCAAAACTTGCCGGACTACATGACATCGCCCTACTTGAAGAACCACAAGCCGTATTTTACGACTGGTACGCAAGACACAAAGACACCGCCAGCGAAGAACTTTCAAGCGTACCACTGACTCTGGTTTGTGACGTCGGCGGAGGCACTACCGATTTAAGCCTGATTCAAGCCGAGCACCAACAAGATTCATTAAAACTTAGTCGGATTGGCGTCGGGGATCACCTGATGCTGGGTGGCGATAATATCGATTTGGCACTCGCTCACCTCACTGAGCAAAAGATGAAGTCGGGCAAAAAACTCAATGCCGCGAGCTTATCAAAACTCATCCAGCAAACGAGGCGCGCAAAGGAAGATCTGCTTTCAAGCTCGTCCGGTGAACAAGCGAAAATTACCGTACTCGGCAGCGGATCAAAATTGCTTGGTGGTACCAAAAGCGTATTGATCGACAAGAACGAAGTGCACGATGTCGCACTCGACGGTTTTTTCCCACTTTCTACTTTGGCCGAACTGCCCAATAAAAAACGCAGTGCAGTCATGGAGTTTGGTCTGCCGTATGTCGCTGATCCAGCGGTCAGTAAGCACCTCGCTGAATTTTTATCGCATCACCAAGCGAGCACACAACCATTACCCAATCGCGAGCCGGCAGCAGATGAACAACCCAAGGTTCCGGCAGGTTTACTGCTAAATGGCGGCGTGTTTAACAGCCCACTGATTCGAGAGCGAATCCAACAAGTTCTCTCTGATTGGCGCGGCGCTCCAGTCACGATACTGGATAACCCTCATCCTGATTTGTCCGTTGCCTTAGGCGCTGTCGCCTACGGTAAAGCCCAACGCGGCGCCATGCTGAAAATAGGTGGCGGAGTTCCACGCTCTTACTTCTTGCAACTCCCCGATAAAAAGAAACAAACCCAAGCTGTTTGCCTGCTAGAAAAAGGCACTGAGGAAGGGCAAGAAATTCGACTCAGCGGCCGACGCTTCTCACTCACGCTGGGCGAACCGGTACGTTTTAACTTGCTGACGACGACACATGACGAGCTCGTCGCCGACAAACACAACGCCAAAACAAGCATTCAAAATGGTGCTATGGTCACAGTCAATAGCGAGCAGTTTAACGCCCTCCCCCCTTATATCGCGACATTGGATGGTGAAAGTAAAGAATCTCTACATGCTAACCAAAAAGAGCGTGTCGAGGTCATCCTTGCCAGCAAAATGACCGAAGTGGGTGCACTAAAACTGGAATGTGTTAGTGCTGATGACGACAGTAAACGATGGCAGCTAGAGTTTGAAGTCCGCCAGCAACAAGAAAGCGATGACGAACAACTGGCCGCGCATCCACGACTAACGGAATGCAAACAGATCATCAGCCACCTCTATAGTGGCAATAAAAAATCCAACGACAGCGCGGAGATAAAAACCCTCGCCAGAGATTTGGAAAAACGCCTCGGTAAGCGCGAAGATTGGGACTTCTATACCCTTAGACAACTATTCGATACTCTAGCGCAAGGCAAAAAACGTCGTAAGCGCTCTGGACAGCATGAAAAAAACTGGCTGAGACTGGCTGGATATTCCCTTCGACCAGGTTTTGGCGATCCCACTGACGATTGGCGAATCACCAACATATGGCCATTATATCAACAAGGCATTCAAACGACGGATCATCAAGGCTGGACAGATTGGTGGGTCTTTTGGCGACGTGTCTCAGGCGGCCTGTCACAAGAGCAGCAAGAAACTATACTGGCTGACATCGCGAAATACCTGCATCCGGGGGCAATGAAAAATGCTAAATCCGCGAAAGAGGTACAAGACAAAGGCTATGAATCCATCGTCCGTTTGGCGGCGTCATTAGAGCAGCTCCATGTCGAAGATAAGGTACTACTGTCTTCTTGGTTTTTGTCTAAAGCGATGAACCACAAACAATTTAGCCAAGCTCATTGGTGGGCTTTGGGCCGCTTGGCCGCTCGAATCCCGCTGTACGCAAGCCAGCATAACGTGATTACCAAAGAACAAGTTCACCAATGGCTTCCTAAGCTACTCAGCGAAAATTGGCTAGATGAACCCATTATCGCGTTTGCCGCCGTCATGATGTGCCGCAAAACCGGAGACCGGAGCATCGATGTTTCAGACCAATATCGGGATGAGGTCCTAGTCAAGCTCAAACAAAGTAAAGTGCCTGACACTTGGGTTGAATTAGTCGCAAGCGTCAGCGAGCTTTCTAGCAGCGAATCAAAACGAGCATTTGGCGATGCCCTGCCAACTGGGTTACATTTGTTGTCTTAAAAGGCACCTATTTCTAGTTAAAAGCATTTAAGGTGATGATATGGAAAAGTTTGATCATATTTACCAAAGAGCAGCAGAAAGAAAAGGCGGTGAAGAAGAGTTGGAGGCTAGGCTAGATAAGCCAGCTTCCAAAGATGAACTACTCGCGATTTCTGATGACCGCTGGCTAGCCGCGTTTTCACAAAAAGTCTTTCAAAGTGGCATTTCTTGGAAAGTGGTGAGGAACAAGTGGCCCAATTTTGAAGAGATGTTTTTTCAGTTCCGCATCGAGCCTTTACTCATGCTCTCAGATGAAGAATGGGAGAAGAGAGCCAGCGATGCACGCATCATTCGCCATAACGCAAAGGTGATGAGCATTGCGGGAAATGCCGATATGATTTATCAAACCCGCATTGAACATGGATCTTTTGCCCAGTTCATTGCCGATTGGCCACAAGATAACATCACCGGCTTGTGGCAATATCTGAAAAAACACGGCAGCCGGCTTGGGGGGAATACAGGCCCATATTCACTGCGCCAACTTGGTGTCGACACTTTTATGTTCACTCAGGACGTAGAGAGTTACCTACGTAACACTGGAATTGTCGACAGCGGGAAAACGACAAAGCGAGCTATGGCGGCCGCCGACAAGGCATTCACCACGTGGCAACAAGAATCATCACGTAGCCTCACGGAAATAAGCCAAATTATCGCATTCAGTGTCGGTGATAATCGATTCTAGTCTTGGGTTTCTAGATGATAGCCCTCCAACACTTCTACAACTTCAAAGAAGGGGTATATACTCATATTATCACTCGTTGATAAGGTAATGAGATGCCCCCTCGTCATATCCCCGAACTGTGTGCCATAAATTTGGTTCCAACTCTGAGACCTTGTAAACCAAAGCTTAACGGCAAGAGCAGAATTTGACGAAAAGCATACTGAAAACACTTGCATGGGGGGTGGTTAGGGCTGTGATTACGCTTTCCGTCACACCGATATTTTTCGTGATCGCATTGCTCACAGATAGCGCAGGTAAATTAAACTCAGGCCTAATCCAAATAGAAGTTGTCATCGTTTCATCTGTAATATTAATGACTCTAGCGTTAACGTTGTTAAAGCGTCATCCAGACGTGCGATACATCAGCTATATCATAATATTCTCGACTTATGCCGCCATTATGTTGTTAGCATTTAGGAGTATACGTATACCGCTACCGTTTATGCTGTCCCCTAATCTACACATATATCCCCTATTCCTTCTTACTATTTGTTGTTTGGCGGCGCTTTATTATGTGTTTCCCATTCAAAAAGCTGCTTTCATCTTGATGCTACTCCCTATCGCTAGCGGAGCATGGTTTTTAGCCAATGTGATCTATTTGCCTTTAAGCGTGACATATTCCGTGTTTCTTACCGATACGTCATTTCTTAGTGAGCAAGAAATAGCGTTTTTGATCAGTCTACTACCACAGATCTATTTAGATTGTTTGCTTAGTGGGGCGCTCGCACTAGGTACCTTACTGCTTTACTGCCTCGTTAGATACGGGCACAATCCGAAAGCTACATACATAAGCCTAAAGCAACGCTGGTAAGCCACTCCAGTAGATACTGAGTAATTTCACCGGCGAATTGGATGGCGACTATAGCCCGCGGACATCCAGTTCGTTGTGAATCAAACTAATACACTGAGATGCAAACAACATTCTCGGACCTAGACTAATTTTTTCAGTGCCTAAGCGCTTCAAGCTATTAAATGATTTTTTGGGCATTGGAATATGATCGGTCAATAAAAAACAAGTATTCGCAGGAAAATCCACTTCTCGTGCGCTGCTGCCCTTTTTATCGAGCATATACAGTTGGTAGTCTTCTGCTAACCTCTGCACCAAACGTTCAAAACTGATCGTTTCAACTGACAGACCAGATTCAATATCACGATACTGCTCTTTCGCCATCCCAACAGATTTGTCTAACGCCAACGCAATTTTATTAATCAGTGCTTGTTCATGGAACCCACCAATGTTGGTCAGCTCATTTGATTGAAAGCGAATCGTACGGGAAAAGTCTTTAGTGCTCTCCAATACCAGATACACATCGACATCATTGCGATGAGATTGAGCAGTAAACACAGCATTCATCAACACGTGCGCTAATATCTCTGAGTGCGCATCTTCGCCAACACCCGACAAAAACATCTCTTTATCCGTTGACGCAGCTCTCGCTCGTACTACAAATGCTCGCATAACTTTCCTTTCTATCAATCAGGTTCAACCACTAACCGGCGCATACTACACTGCCCATGATAGAAAATGAATGACAAATACTGCTTAAACCCTTCTTGGTGTTAGGTAAGGGTAATAATTACCCTGTTAAGGAGACATGACTCTGCGTAGTCATATTCTCCAGTCGTTTAAATTCGGTAGCGACTCTGTTGAAAGAAGGACCACTGTCTCTAAAATGTGTGCCCATTTGTCAGTCTATCGTTGTGGAAACTGCTTTATAAAAGTCAGATGAGGAAAGCTAGTGATATACCCGCTACAGACCAACTTTATTCCTTGACGGCCTAACTATATCTATAGGTAGTGATAGGTGCTCCGTAGTCAACTCACAAAATGTGAGAGAAAGATATAATTTTGCGATACAACTATATGTTGTCTAAAGTAATCAATAAGCCACCATGCGCATATTGTTGGTTGTTTTTTCTAGAGGACTCATTATGTCTCAAACCATAAAATTGTTTGATGTGCGTTTTATTGCATTTTTGTTCGTATTATTGTCTAAGCCAGTGATGTCAGTTGAGCTCACATTTGGAGTTTACACTTCCGATAAACCGACAACGATGCACGACAAGTTCTCTCCTATTCTCACTTATATTGAACATAAGTTTGCCGAACGCAATAAAGAAGTATCTCTTCGGCTCAAAATCTACGCTTCATATTCAGAAGCTCTTATTGGCTTAGTAAACGGTAAAGTTGACATCGCCCGACTTGGTCCAGCTAGTTATATCTTGGTTAAACGACAAGAGCCAGGGATTAAAATACTCGCAATGGAACATAAACAGCAACAGCGCCGCTTCTCTGGAGTTTTCATTACAGCAACAGAAGCTCCATTCGATTCGTTAGCTGAAGTTAAAGGGAAAACATTGGCATTTGGAGACAAAAACTCAACTATTGGTCGCTATTTAGCTCAAGCAGAGCTCATTGAAAGCGGTATTCACGCGTGTGATTTGAAGACATTTCGATACCTTAACCGCCACGACAAGGTAGCTTTGGCAGTTGCTAATGGCCAGTATGATGTCGGAGTGGTGAAGGAGAACACATTTGATCGATACGCCAAGTCTCGTGGGTTAAAGGAAATTGGTCGTTTTTCCAATGTAACCAAACCTTGGGTTGTTCGCGATGGCTTTAACCCTCAACTAGAGGACGAGCTTCGTTCTATCCTACTGAAGTTAGATGATCCAGAAGTACTAAAAGGTTTAAAGCAAAGTGGCTTTTTCACCTCTGAAGATAAAGATTACGACTTTGTGCGACAAGGCATGCGTTTATCGGCCGCGTTCACGCATCAAGCGGAGAATTGCCAATGAAACTGTCAGGAAAGATCATTACTGGGGTTTTTATTCTGCTATTTGTGTCGTTGTCGTATATTGGTTGGCTTTTGATAAATCAAGAACGCCAAACACTTAAAGTCATACTAACCGAGCAAGGTACGGCTATTTCGCATACTATCGCGGCGGCAAGCGTAGATCTGCTTCTAGTGGAGGATTACCCAAAGCTTGACACCTTACTCTCTGTTACAGGGAAGCACAGTAATAACATTTCAGCTATCGATATTATTATAAATGATAAAACGGTGTCGTCTTATCAGGAAAATAGCGTCATCACAGCATCACGCGTTATGTTTCAAACTGATATTCGATATCGTTCAGAGTACAACCATACGGTAACGCATTTAGGGGTGGTACGACTTTATCTCACTAACAAAAGTGAACAAGTGATAAGTCAACGGGTTGAAGAACTCGTGAAGGCGATGGGATTGATCTTTTTGTTTTTGGTCATCTCGCTCATCTTTCTATTACAGAAGACGATCTTAAAAAAGATCAAGTTGTTGAATATTCAAGCTAACCAACTAGCAAGCGGTGATTTAGATTCTAGATCACACTTCGGAGGCGCCGATGAATTGACTGCTCTCTCTTCGACCATGAATATGATGGCAAGTAAAATCCAATGTTTTCAAAAGGAAGTTCATTGTCAGAATGAAGAACTGCGAGAGTTAGATCGCCTCAAAAGTAACTTTCTTGCCACTACATCACATGAATTAAGAACCCCGCTTAATGGCATCACTGGATTAACATCTTCTATCCTGAAAGGAAACTATGGAGTAACACCTGCGGCGTTAGTCAAACCACTGACAATGGTTAACGAGAGTGGTGAGCGACTCTTGGAAATGGTGAAACAGTTGCTGCAGTATAGTAAGGTCTCAAATACTCATATGGCCGACCTCGGAGTCGCTGCTACAAAATTCAATATCGTAGAATTGTTTAACAAGGCTCTAGATAACCTTCAATACAGTGCCTCCGTGAAGCAACTCCATTTTGAAAAACAATACTTACCTCAGCTGTATATAACAACAGATCGGAATTTGTTGTTTCACATTATCCAAAACTTGCTTGGTAATGCGGTTAAATATACCGAAAAAGGTCGTATTTTACTTCATGCAAAGAAAGTTGATGAGTCAGGCCGGCAGGGATTCTTGATTGTAGTAGAGGATACGGGAATGGGGATTCCAATTCCGCTTCAGGACCAGGTTTTTGATCATTTTTATCAAATTGAAGGCGCCGAAGCACGAACTTCTGAAGGGATTGGCATTGGTCTCAGCATTGTTGCAGAAAGCATTAGACTGCTTGGAGGAAAAGTTCACCTTAGGAGTGAGCTCGGGCGAGGTAGTCAATTTAGTGTCATTATCCCAACAAAGTCCAACGTAACTGAGCTAGTAGAACCGCCAGACGATTTTTTGATACCTGACAGAGCTCCCTCTGAATTATTACCTTGCACTGAGCATACCCCACTTAAGGTTTCGGTGCCCGAGAACATTGAACGCGTTGCACGGCCTCAAGCTTTATCCAATGCATCAAAACAATTAATGATCGTTGATGATGATGATATTAATATCGAAGTATTGAAGGGAGCATTGAACCACCGATACACCCTTATAGCAGCGGTAAGTGGTCCGGAATGTTTGGATAAATTAACCAACTCCAAACCAGATTTGATTCTTCTAGACCTGATGATGCCCGATATGTCTGGCTTCGAGGTTCTAAAACGTATGAGCGAAAAAGCGCATGCCCGCCATATTCCGGTCATCTGCGTTACCGCAATGGGTCAGCCAGAATCGATTAAACAAGCCCTTGCGCTTGGTGCATCCGATTATATGACTAAGCCTATCAATGAAAAAGTTCTGATTGCACGTATTGAAACACAATTATATAGAGCCGAGCAGTCGCTTTTACTTAGGTCTTCAGTGAAAACAAAACACCGAGAGTTTCTATCTACAATCAGCCATGAACTGCTTACTCCGATGAATGGCATCATTGGTATGGGTGAGTTACTACTTGATACTCACCTTACAGAAATGCAGCACGAATATCTTGAAGACTTGAAGACTTCAGCCACTGCTTTACTAACTTCTTTGACCGATACTATTGTGTTTTCAGAATTAGAAAGTAATAACCTTCAATTACAGCCTTCTGAGTTTGACCCTATAACTGTGTTGTCGGAGGTTGAATGCCACTTCACCCAGATGGCTCAAGACAAAGGGCTAACTTTTATAGTGACTCCGTGTGACAGTCTTGAATATTCTCTCCTAGGGGATGCAGCTCAGCTTAGACAACTTCTTTTTCACTTGGTACACAATGGACTTAAGTTCACACAACAAGGGACTGTGACAGTTAGTGCGCGAGTTTCACTGATAACATCGAGTCAAGCTAGCCTCGAGTTTGAAGTGACCGATACAGGAATTGGGATTCCAAGTGAAAGTCTGGAGGCGATATGCAGGCCCTTCCACCAATTAGATAATAGCAAGAGCCGTTGCTTCAATGGTTTGGGGTTAGGATTAGCTATCAGCAAAAAATTAGCGACTTACATGGGAGGTGAAATGGTGTTTGAAAGCAAACTAGGAGAAGGATCTAGTGTGCGCGTCAAATTTAATCTTCCCGTGGTTAATACGGTTGTGTCGATAACACCTCAGAATTTGTCGGCATCTTATAGGTCGAGATAAGTGACCTTGAATTCCTTGGCGTTTAAAGAGGAAGCGAAGAAAATAACGCTAATGATGATAAGGCCCCCCACCCGTTCTGATAAACCTAAAAGCTAGAGCAACTAATGCAGTCTTGATATTGAGTCTCATAGTGATCCTTTCGCTCCATCGTTTTTCCTGAGGGCTGAACTCTTAAAGCATATACCCTCCACCCTCAACGTGTGTTTTTCCGTTTAAAGAAAATACTCCATAAAAAATACGACCGTATACTTGCACTTACTTTTGCAACGAAACCATTTCTAGCTACGCTTTAAGTGTAGAAAGCATCATGGTGAAAAAATGAACATGGATATTGGGTATCGAAAAGTGGTACTACTTACTTTCTTACTCACTTTTAGCTTCGTTATTCAGGCTGAGGTAGTAAAGTTGGCGACGGGAGAATGGGCACCGTATCAATCTCAATCGCTTAAAAACGGTGGGTTCATTACTCAAGTCGTCGTGGAGGCATTTTCAGAGCAAGGCTATCAGGTCAAACTGCTTTATATGCCGTGGAAAAGAGCAATGAAGGAAGCGAAAGCTGGGAGAGTTGATGGTACCTTTCTGTGGGGGACGAACGAAGAAAGAGCCGAACACTTTTATTACACCGATAAAGTCCTCACCCTCACCAATGTCTTATTTCAAAAACGAAGCAACCCAATCCATTGGAGCAAAATTGAAGACTTGGCTCAATATCGAATCGGAGGGGTCGACGGTTACTCCTATGGGATAGAGAGATGGGAGGAGCTTGGTTTCATTAAACTTCAGCGTGTGCACAAACCCGAACTGAATTATCGTAAGCTGCAACAGGGGCGATTAGATTTGGTCGTCGAAGACACATATGTAGGAAAAAGCATACTTGAAGAACTCAATTTAGCCAGTCAAATATCCATCAATGAAAAGCCTATCAACCAGCGATCTTACTACGTTCTCATCCCTAAAGGTGGGGCAAAAGCCACTCAGTTGGTCGAAGCCTTCAATAGAGGACTTGGCAAGATACGTTCAGACGGGCGATTCAAGAAATACTTTGGAGCTTCAAACCGAGGCGAATATGTGTTGGCACCTCAAAAATAATTCTTACGTAAATAAAGTCCCTGTAAATAAGGACCCTATAAATAAGAGCAGTAACCCGGTGTTATTGCAGGGCCTTCGGCTTTGTTTTACTTGTTTTAGATATAGTCGAGCTAGTGGAGAATGTAGAGCTAGAAACGTCGCTCTAGCTCAGCATGCTTAGGTCAAGCCTGAATTAGTAGAGGTTAAAAAACGTAACGTCTTCGACAACGTCACTTTCTTCCTATAATACCCACGCTTTCCCTACCTTCTGACAACAAATCTGGAGGGAACTGCCCTTTTCGATCAACATAACCAGATTCACATATCGCTAAGCCACTACTCGCGACAAGCTTTTCTAATGTCTCTTTGTCTAGCCAATGAACAAAGTCTGGTAGGTTGTCGGTTCTGTTGTTCTCCCAATTCTTTGGATTGGTAATTTCTCCAGGGTACTCAACACTCTCTCTTTTTCTTCTTTCATATTCGGGAAGGAAAGAAGACCAGTTCTGTAAGAACGGCGTTTCACAGACGACGTAAAGCTTTCCACCGGGTTTCAACCATTTATAAGCAACTTGAATAGCGCTTTCGATCTGCTCACCTGTAAAGAAGTGAAGAACTCGACTAATAAGAATTTTCTGAAAAGAATTCTCTGGAAAATCTAGTTGATCAGGGAATGAACCAAGAGCGGTCGTGAGAGTCGTCGCCCCCCTACGATCCGCTTCTCTTTTAATATGATCTAAATGCCCTTCATCTATATCGTTGGCAGTAACAGAAGCACCGTTGTCTAATGCTGTCAGTGTTGCCAACCCAAACGCAGCCCCAATCTCCAGAAACTCACCCTCTTCAAAGGCAGTAAACTCTCTCGAGAATCGATCTAAATTGGTTGTAGCAAACCCTTGCTTATTTAAAGTCGGGACAAAAAACTTTTCACTTATCATAATGTTACAGTCTATTTGTTTTCCCTAAATAGACGCTACAACAATTGACTAACATTGTCTATGAGCTGTCCTAACTTCACTTCAGCAATTTGGGGTTAGCATGCTCATTCTTTGATATGAGGCAGATCCACCTCTAAATGGATCTTCTAAAGACACTCAGCGACGTCAACGCAAATGACATTGCACCGAAGCAATCGGTACTTTTGAATGCGTAAAGCACACGTAAGCTTTCGCTGAGTCACGAGGGCCAATGGTGATATAGCCAGTATGAACTTGATCACCGGGGAAGTTCACATGGCGAGAGTCTACTTCGCGACCATTGACGTAGTCAGCGCTAAACGCGTGATTCATATCGTTGGCAACTCTGGGCTGCGTGGTATCGGTATGGAAAGTCACCAAGGCGCACCGCAGTGGCGGTTTTCTCTGCCTGACAACGTGGCCTTTCTCATTCTCGCCTTGCTTGATGACATGAGGCACCTTTGAAGCTTGGTCGACACTATCAAAGCCCGAAACAATACACTCTGCATTCGCCAGAGCAGAGTAAGACCACAGAACGCCTAGCAAGGCACTCCAACTTTTCCTTTTCATTCACAACCTCTTAGAGCCAACAGACAAGGCACAATAACGAGAGGATAATCCATATATGCCAAAATAATGTTAAAACATTTCTCCATCTAATCACCATGTTCCCTCAAACGAGACTAAACTGTAAATGCTGCCTTCACGTCAGCCCTCGTCAGTCAATTATTAGCTTACATTCGCCCAACCAATAGCAATTAACATTTGGGGCAAACCGCTACGGCAGACGTATGAGAGAAAATACTTTATATAAATTTCAATACCTCCCTATCCTTGCGTTCACACTGTCGATGTTTGTGGGTAGCTATCTCTTCACTAAAACGCTTGACCGATGGATAACCGATATCGTCAGCGGTCATATGCTGAACTTAATCGACGATGTGGCGAATGAAATTAAACAAAAGAAGTTTGATGTCTTGCACATGCCGACCGCGCAAGTTGACCAGTTTCTCGATAACCTATCTCAAGCTTCCACTTTGCATCGTTTTACTCTCATTAGCGAGGCAGGACGCGTTCTCGGCGACTCTCAGATTAGTCTTAAAAAATATCTCAACTTGATGATCACAGTAACTTTCCCGAGGTCGTTGCTGCATTGAATGGAGAGCAAGGTATTTCCACTCACTTTAGCGTCTCAGGCAATCAGAATATGCTGTATACCGCCAAAGTTTATGAAGACGTCCATAATTCAGTCGCTGAGAATCCCAGGTATATTCTGCGACTCTCGACACCAATGACAGCTATTGATGATATGAAGCGAGGATTACAGATCATCGTCTATTCCATGTTAGGGGGGTCGTTGTTGATGCTGGTCCTCGTATCATGGTTTAGTAACCGGAAAATCTTGCATTTGGTTGACCTTGAACGGCAAAAACAATAGCTGCGAATAAAACAAAGTACGCATGATATTGAACTGCTGCACCGACTAGCCCATATGCTGGCCGCCTGTAACAATTTAGATGAGGCGCAAGCAGTCGTGGAAGATATTATCCCTCGCCTCTTGGGAGACTTGAACGGCTGTGTGGCAATTATGCGTGAGTCTCGTAATCAGATGGAAGTACAACTTGATTGGGGAGGCGAATGGCCAGCCAATAAAATGTACGCCCCTCATGAGTGCTGGGCACTAAGAAAAGGGAAACATCATTTATCTCACGACTTATATCACTACTTACCGTGTGCTCACATGGCTGGGCAAGATAAGGGGCAAACGTTATGTGTCCCGCTGACCGCTCATGGCAATACTGTCGGTATGTTCCACATCCATTTTGACAATGGAGAAGAGTTTGTTTCAGGAGAAACAAAGCAACTCGCGTTGACCATTGCCGAGCATTTAGGTTTAGCGCTCGCCAACCTAAGCTTGCAGGAAAAACTGCGAGCTCAAGCGCTGAGTGATCCTCTGACTGGATTATACAATCGGCGTTATTTTGAAGAAGCGATGGACAGTGCATGGCTACATGCCGAGAAGTACCAGAAACCTCTCTCTATCATAATGCTGGATCTCGACCACTTCAAACGTTTTAACGACAACTTTGGTCATGATGCGGGCGATTACGTGCTAAAAGAAGTCTCTAGCCTACTGAAAAAAATGGTCGAGAGTAGTTACGTGGAAATGCAGAAAACCTGAACAACCCATTGAGAAATTTACAGACGAAGAGCACACCAGCTAACGCGGTGTGCCCTCACCCGCCTGTACAAATTTCATCATGCCTTTTAGAAAAAGTGACCTAGTGCATTACGCCTAATATTGTTCTGATTCAGCGCTTACTGCTGCATCAACGTCACCAGACTAGAGTCTTTTAACGTGAGGCTTTCAGAGCTCTTGAATTCAGCGTCTTTTTCACTTTGAATAAAGTAGACAGGCAACTGCTGTTTCGATGCAACTGCGTGACCTTCCATTGGCCCTAAACAAAGCATAGTGGTCGCCCAAGCATCGCCCGCAATCGGATTACGGCCAAACACAGAAGCCGATACTAAATCGTGGGTGATCGGCGCACCAGTACGTGGGTCCAGAATATGTGAATACTCTTTTTTGTTTTTATCAAAGTTATGGTGATACGTGCCAGACGTGTTCAACGAAATACCCTTTTCATCATTGATCGTCACAATCTGATATGGACGAATTCCATCTTTTAAGGCAATGGGTTGCTCAATCGCCACACGCCACTTCTCACCTTGTGGTTTATGACCTTTAATCTTCATATCACCGCCGAATTCAACTAAGTAGTTCGTCACGCCATCCGACTCCAGAATACGACCTAGACGACTAATTGCATATCCTTCTCCCATCGAGGACAAGTCCAATTGCAAATTAGGGATAGTTTTTCTGATACGCAGGTGCTCAGAATCAACCTCAACTTTATCAATCCCCAACTCCTTTTTGACCTTCGCAATTTGCTTAGCGGTTGGGATATTCAGTTCGCCACTTTGGAAGCCCCAAAGCTTGAACAAGGGTTGAATCGTCGGATCGAAACAGCCGTCACTCTGTTTATTAATGGTCTGGGCAAGCGCCACCATGTAAATGAAATCTTTAGACGCTGGTTGCCAGTCTGTTGAACGACTTTGATTAAATTTGGATATATAAGAATCGTCGCGATAAGTTGAATATTCTTTATCAATATCTGCCAAAGTTTGACTAAACTGCTGCCGCACTTTTTCGACCGAAAGTGGCTTCTTCGACCAAAAACTCACATGATAGCTAGTTCCTTCGGCAAACCCTTCGATTTTCTCAAGTTTGGGAGGCTGGCTACAACCAGATAGAAACAAAGAAAGCAGCAAGGAAGTGCCAATCACGCGGCTATGTTTGATTAGAAACTTTGAAGATTGAACGAGCATGTAACGCCTTATCGGTACGAAAAATTGGCCAGAGTCTATCAATAGAATCCGGCCAATACCAGATGATGCCAATGCTTGTGATATAAATCAGACAAGTTGATAAAAAAACATGCTGGAAAAATGCATTAAATCAAAGTATTAATTTCGCCAAACGATTAATATTGACGCAACATTGTCCTCATATAGTCAAGCAAGCAGATTGAGACAGCCGAAGAAGAAAATAGATAAGGAAGTTTATGAAGATCAAGTTCGCTTTTATTCTCATTTTAAGCATATTGTCGTCCTCAGCGATGGCTGAAACACAATCTCTTCAAGCCTCACTCCCTAACGGTAATTACCCAAAAGGCGACGTCAAAGGAGCGCGATTTACCTTTATCTATGGCCAAACTTACAAAGTATCTGGGGCAAATTTCACATTGTTTGGTATCTCAGATGTGGATCATTTTACCGGAGCTGAGCTGGCCTTATTAGGAGCAAACCGTAACCGAGTTGAAATGCAAGGGTTCCAATTCGGCGTTGCAAACTGGAACGACGTCAAAGCGACTGGGGCAAGCCTTGGCATGTTTAACTACACTGGCGAATTTTATACCGGGGCGCAACTCGGATTCGTCAACTACAACCATGGTTTGATGAAAGGGGCGCAGCTAGGTTTAGTGAACTTTGCCAACCATTTAACTGGCCTGCAATTTGGCATCGTCAATGCCACCAACCGTATTGATAGCGGCGTCCAAATCGGGTTAATCAATTACGATAAATCTGGCACCTTACTTGGCAAAAACATTCCTGTTTTGCCGATTATCAATGCGCGTTTTTAGTGCAGAAATAACCTGAGCACAAACACTGATCTTATTATCACCCAAAGTTCGTATATCCCTGTATTGTTAACAACAGGGGTAACTCCAATTTGTAACCTCTTTAGATACTCAAAGTTGCAATGAGACACGGGTGACTGCCAAAGCACTAACAAAAACACACATTGTCTGGACATTCCTCGTAATTCCAAAGTGTAGGATCGGCTGCCTTAACAATCTGGGAGATTCTCCCAACCGTTTCACGCTTCATACTGGAGATCTATTATGAATTGTCGCGCAGCTTTCGCCTTGCTACTGACCACATTATCGGCATCAGCTATTGCTGAAACGAACGCTCCAACTGCAACTGCAACTGCAACTGCAACTGCAACTGCAACTGCAACAACACCCTACCAGCTGTCGTTGCCAGACCAAAACTATCCTGCAGGTAATGTTAAAGGGGCACGCCTAACCCTGTTTTATGGACAAACTGATAAAGTTTCTGGTGCAAACTTTACCTTACTCGGTTTGTCTGATGTGAACGATTTCTCAGGTGCTGAGCTAAGTTTCCTTGGGGTAAACCGTACTCGCGATAACATGACTGGCGCGCAGTTCGGCTTAGTGAACTGGAACGACAACATAGCATCTGGCGCAAGTCTTGGTCTCGTCAACTACACGGGCGGTCAATATACCGGTGCGGAACTTGGCTTGGTTAATATCAACCAAGGTTCGTTAAACGGCGCTCAGTTCGGGTTCATCAACTACGCAGCCGATCTCAATGGCCTTCAATTTGGTCTTGTTAATGCGACTAACCGCATCGATCAAGGTGTGCAAATTGGCCTGATCAACTATGACAAATCAGGCACACTGGCTGGAAAAAACATCCCAGTATTACCGATTATTAATGCGCGCTTTTAGCATTTAATCGCCTGCGCCAGCCCGTTGCTGGCGTAGAGCATACCTCTGCCCGTATCTGCTATACACTCATACGCTATAACTTATCCCTAGATCTATCTCAACAACAATCTAATCACCCCGCCCTTGCGTTAAATTGTGTGATTAGGGATAGCATGCTGAAAATCTGAAAAGAGCTACAATTTAATAAGTCACCTAACACATTTCATTACGATGTAAGGCTTATTTGTCATGCACAGTCGGCAGCTCACCAATCGACATTTTGACTTCCACTCACCAATCGGTCGGCTAATTATTTGGTTAGCAATGTCTATTGCCTGTTTACTGGTGCTGCTCTCGCCCAAGCCACAACAAGTTTTGCTGTCTCTATTAGGGGTTGCGAGCCTACTGTTATGGGGCTGTTATCTAGCAAAAAAAAGTAAGGTGTCTTTTACGCTCACCGCCACTCACTTACAGCAACACCTCTATCATGGTGGCTGGGTATTGAAGTGGAGTAACATCAGTAAAATAGGCCTTTGCACTTACAATAACGATGGTTGGCACCAACCTTTGCCATGGGTGGGGATAAAAATAAAACACTACCCACCGTATTTAGAAAGTATTTGCCCCAGGATCATCACCGATGTATTACTCAATCAGCGGGTGATTCTTTATCTAGGTGCGAAACAATGCGGTAAAGAAAAGGTATTTGAAGATTATGTACTTGATGGTGAGGCATATAGAAGCCCTGCGCGCGAATACACAGGGCTACAAGCTATGTTAGCGAATCGAATGAAGCACCAACGTCAATTTCATGACTACGATATATTTATCGCGGTCGCCGACCTAGACCGAACGGGTGAAGATTTTGTGGGTCTCGCTCGGCGCTATTTAGCGGCAGCCGAGACAGAGCCCGACCACCATTAGCCATTAGCGCCTAGCGCTGGCACTGTCTACACCGCGGCGTTATCTGCCACATAAGGATTCGAAGCTCTTTCTTGGCCAAAAGTGGACTCAGGCCCGTGACCCGGAATAAATCGCACTTCATTACCCAATGGCCATAACTTAGTCTTGATTGAGCGAATTAAAGTATCGAAGTCCCCTTTCGGAAAGTCAGTTCGCCCAATACTACCGCTAAACAGCACGTCACCAACAAAAGCCAATTTTGCTTCTGAGCTATATAACACCACATGACCTGGAGTGTGGCCCGGCGTATGTATCACATCAAAAATTTGATTGCCGAAAGTCACCTTATCCCCTTGCACCAACCACTGATGAGGTTCAAATGCTTCCGTCAAAGGGAAGGAAAACATCTGACTTTGATTTTTTAGGCCTTCCAGCCAAAAGCTATCGTCTTTGTGTGGGCCAATAATCGCTATGTCGCCAAGTAGCGCTGCGAGCGGTTCAGTCCCGCCAACGTGATCAAGGTGACCATGGGTCAGCACCAACTTAACGATGTTGACTTGTAGCTTGTCAATCCACTGCTTCAGTTCTTCTACATCTCCGCCTGGATCAACGACAATGCCTTCCATGGTGTCATCACACCAAACGATCGAACAATTTTGAGAAAATGGTGTAACTGGAACAGTTTGATATTGCAGAGACATAGATAACCCTTGGCTAGCTTTAAAACAGGGCGAACTATGACACTAGATGAAAGACATTTCAATAGACCGTTACCTGTGAAAATCAACCTTTACCGTAGCTAAAGTTATCATAACTATAGATATCATCCCGATAGTGTACCTGGCCTGATTCATACCACACGGTCTGATAAATGATGTGTACGGGTATCGATTTTTTCAATGGAATAGCGCGATTGACAATGTCCGTACCTTTGATGAAACGCTTAACGGCCTGAGTGTCCATCAATAAGTCGGCAAACTGTCCCGCTTTCTCTATTCGCACGCAACCAGAGCTAAATGCGCGAGTTTCTTTGGCAAATAATTCTTTACTCGGGGTATCATGCAAAAAAATGGCACGCGGATTTGGAGTATTAAACTTATACAACCCTAGAGCGTTGTCTCGTCCCGAGCGCTGGCGCATTTTGTAGGTGAACTTGTATGGGTCAACACTATTCCAATCGATACCATTAGGATCGACAGGTTCCTTATCACCCCATTTTTCAATAATTTCAATATTTTGCTGATCAAGATAGGTCACATCTTTCTTTACCTTGGGCAAAATATCCGCCACCATTATTTTCCAAGGAACATTCCAGATTGGGTTCAACACCAAGGAATCGAGGTTCACTTCCATGACAGGTGTTCGGCGACTCTTTCGCCCAACAACAACTTTAGACTCAAAAACCTCAACACCGGAATCCCAATACTTCATCGCAAAACTTGGCACATTCACAACAATTAATCGCTCTCTTTGCTGTGGCCAAAGCCTGGCTCGTTCAGCGTTTAACGCCAGCATTTTAAGGCGTTTTTCAATCGGCATATTCAGCCATTTTACCGTGGTGGCGTTGATCTCCCCATCATCTATTAAGCCGTGAGTTTGTTGGAACGCGCGTACCGATTTCACTAAGTTTCGGTCGTATCTATTCCCTTTAGAACTGCGAGAACTCACTGGGATATCAAGAATGCGCAAACGCTGAATGAGAGCAGCTTTGTCGACGAGCACTGCCCCCGGCTTCTTCAAACCCACTTGTTCATAAGCTTTGAACTCTTTACCATCATAAGAACGTAAGCGTTGGTAAGACGAAGACAATTCTTTGTATCCCATACTATTGGGTGTATAGCCGTGGATCAGCCCATTCAATTGCTTCATATGCACCGCAACCAAAAGCTCTTTCACAGAGGCTTCTGAAGGCGGTGGAAAGGTATTGGCAGGTTTTTTGTCAAAAAACCAAGACTCTCCTTGCAACGGTGCCTGTTCGACATAGCTCATGTAAAGAAGCAGAGTATCCGTAGCCAGTAAATCATACTCAAACCACCGATTGGCTTGACGATAATACTGAAGGTAGCTCAGTTGACTTGAAAATAGTGGACTTATCCCCGCCTGCCTGATCATCTCTAATTGAAACTCAAGCAGTTGACTTTGCTCAAGGTCATACCAAATAAGGTGGTCGTCATTTTCTCGATAAACCCGATCCACTAAATCAGGAAATTGAATCACACTCGTTACTGACGAATCAGGCTGAATCCAGTTCAACTTCTCGAACCGCTCTAGCGCCCCTGAAGAAAGTGGGAATAACCAAATCAGCAGTACCGCTATTTTTACCTGAATCTGAGCCATCTGATTGTTTCTTTTTTTAAGTTTCAAACTAACTAAAGTATGGCAAAGAATCTGTGAGTTCGTGATGTGCCTTAGGAGATTTGTAGCTTATAAAGCATAGTGAGACAGAAGAAATTGATAGTAACCCTTTGTCAAATTAACAGAATTCAGAAAGATAATGATGAGAACAAAAGAGCCAACGATTGCTAAGCCATCGTGTGGCGAAAATGAGACGGGTAATTACGGGAGGCGGAATCAAGCTGAAATAAAAAAGCTCCGAACATGTACGGAGCTCTTTCGTAAAACAATCTATCACAGTTTCAACTTATGTTTACCGTGAGAGGCCTTCGCTTTTAGGTAGTCTTCGTTACCAGATTTAACATGGGCAAGCGTGTTAATCACTTCCGAAATTTGCACACCATGAGAGCGTAGATCGGCAATTTTCTTCGGATTGTTTGTAACCAGGCGAATAGTATCAACTTGCAACGCGTCCAACATTTGCGCAGCTTCCGAGAAATCACGTAAATCATCTCCGAAACCGAGGTGGTTGTTCGCCTCGTAAGTATTCATCCCTTCACTTTGAAGCTGATAAGCGTCGATTTTATTGTATAAACCAATGCCTCGCCCTTCTTGTCGAAGGTAAAGAATGATACCACCTTGCTCTCCCATCTTGTTGATGGTTTCATCAAGCTGCTCACCACAATCACAACGAGAAGAGTGAAATACATCTCCCGTTAAGCACTCGGAGTGCATTCTTACCAAAGGGGTCGATTGAGCTGTATCTGCTTGCTTAAACACAACTGCAACGTGTTCTTTATCTGTTTTAAGGCCATGAAATGAAATCAGTTCAGCTTCGATATCGCTACTCTGACCGACTTTGAAATTTACTCTGGCTCGTACTTCCGCCATATATTTACTCACTTGGGTATGACTGATGCCGAGGCACCTTAACGCGTATCTAATCTTAGTTAACTATTGGGGCAAAGCAGACACTTTTCAATAATGACTATTTTTTCAACAATGACTATTGAAGGCGAGCAATCAATGCCACAATTGTTATATTATAACAATTGTGGCATTGATTGGAAAGAAATCAGCGCAAACGGGATTGCTCATCGACTAGCTTCATAAAAAAACCACTAAACAAATTACCCCACCGCTCAAGCCTAAAGGGGCCACTAAGGCCTCATACCCAACTTAACCTTACCTTTCGAATCAAACCATAGGGCTTGCTTTCTGCGGCGACCGAGCAAAATAGGGCCATCATCGTAGAACAAAAAGTTCTTCCAATGTTGGCGAAAAATAGACCATTTTGTTTCAATCACATTGTATTTTTCATAGCAAAAGTACACGGTCACATCATCTTGCCAATCAATGTGCTGAAGAACCTCGTCAGGTAAACCTAGCTCGTCGTCTTCCCAGTTCTCCATCCAACTCACTTCACCCTGCCAACTTTTATCTTGGCTTGGCCAATCCCCTGAGCTCAGCCTATCGGAATCTGGACTCTGAGGACTAATATTCTCTTGCCAAAACTGCGCCGCTCTTACTTGGCTCATCGGCTTGATCAGTGCGAGGTCCTGTTCTGGAATCGGCATAGATTGATGGGTAAAAATCCACTTTCGAGAGTAAGATTCTAAAGGGATATATGACATGTTTAGTCCTTCGTACTGGTTAGCCAGCCATTTTTGGTTGCTTGCTCAATCATCTGTTGAGCCTTCTGCCACAATGCGCTAGAACCTAATTCAATTTTTTTATTAACGTCTATAACTTGCTCACGCGTCACCTGATGCTCGACCCAGCTTTGGCCTGAGTTATGGTAGTTCAAGAGCATAGGAATAATGCGATCAAGCGCTTTCGCGTAACGTGCATCAGCACTATTGGCTGCTTCAAATTCGAGCCATAGTGCTTTCAGTTCTTCGCCTTGATCATCTGGCAACATACCAAACAAGCGTATCGCCGCCGCAAGTTCTTTTTCTTGCTGCTCACAAGTCGCGGCAGCATCGTACACAAATGTGTCTCCGGCATCAATTTCTACGATGTCATGCAGCAGTAGCATTTTGACCACTCGTGCTATATCAACAGACTCATTGGCGTGCTCTTCCATTAAAACGGCCATCAAACACACATGCCAACTGTGCTCAGCACTATTTTCTAAACGCCCATCAGCTTCTTTCACTCTTGTTCGGCGCAGGACGGTTTTTAATTTGTCCAACTCAACCACTAACGCTAACTGCTGTTCTAATCTTGATATCATCATCGGCCATCACTTTTCCAATTTGGGTTCGTCAAAGCAGTAAGGACGTGGTCTTGCCACTTTCCATCGATCAAAAGGTAATCTTTCGCGTAACCTTCTTTCCTGAATCCAAGCTTGGCTAGTACCGTCGCACTGCGCTCATTGTGGGGCAAATAGCCCGCCGCTATTCGATGCATGTTCTGCACTGAGAACATATAGTCCACGGCCATCTTCAAGGCTCGGCTCATAATACCCTGCCCTTGGAGCCCTTCAGAAACGGAATAACCGACAGTGCAAGCATGAAAAGGAAAGCGAGATAAATTACTAAATGAAATTGTCCCACACATTGTATTACTGCTCTTATCAAGAATCAGTAAGTAGTAACCGAGCCCTAGTTTATGCAGCTCGCTCAACTTGACAAGCTTCTTGGACCAACTATCTAAAGTGTAAAAGGATTCTTCACGACGCGGCTCCCAAGGCTTCAGGTATTGACGATTCGTCGTGAAGTAATCGACTATCATTTCCGCATCTTGTGGCTCTGCGGTTCGCAGCAAAATATTGTCGTCGCTCTTATAGACTTGGCTGGCGGTACTCACATGACTCATTAGTTCTTTCTGATCCCATATTCACGCAGTTTGTTGGCAATAGAGGTGTGTGACACATTGAGGCGCTTAGCAAGCTTGCGGCTAGATGGGAAAGACTGATAAAGATGCTCTAAAATCTGCGACTCATAGCCTTTCATTATCTCATCAAGCGAACCATCTAAGTCCACATTGAGTGCACCTGTTGAAACACCTTCGTATTGCGGCAAGTGAAATAATTCAATGTTTAGCTCACCATCTTGCAACTCGGTTAAGGCACGAAGTGCCATATTGTCCAGTTGTCTGATATTACCCGGCCACTGATAAGTGGATAGATGTTCCGTCAGCTGGGGAGACAATGCTGGTTTGGCGATCCCGAGTTGTTTCACATATTTGCTCACAAACAGATCAAGCAAGGGCTCGATGTCACTCGCACGCTCTCTGAGCGCAGGAATTTTCATACTCAAGACATTAAGTCGGTAATAAAGATCTTCTCGGAATGCCCCGGATTCAGCCAGCGCTGCCAGTTTGTATCGAGTCGAAGCGATCACTCGTACATCAACATGAACCTCATGTTCTTCACCAACGCGACGAAAGGTTCCGTCTTGTAAAAAGCGCAACAACTTGATTTGCAAATGCGGGCTCATTTCACCAATTTCATCAAGAAATACCGTACCGCCGTTGGCCTGCTCGAATATACCGGTATATCCCGCGTCATGATTGAAAGAACCAGGCGCATGGCCAAATAATTCAGTCTCGGCCACATTGTCAGGCATCGAAGCGCAGCTCAAAACCAGAAATGCAGCGGAAGAGCGCCGAGAACGATTATGACAAGCGCGGGCAAGCATTTCTTTGCCCGTCCCCGTCTCTCCTTCAATAAGCAAAGGTTGGTCGAGCATGGCTAATTTTTTCGCTTGGGTCATTAACGATTTATGCCGACTAGACACACCAACAAAATGTTCAAAACCTAAATGATTATCTGCTGGTAAAACGTCGTCGAGCTGGCCTTTGGTTTGCGATGAACGAATAATCATCACCATGCTCGCGAGTGTTTCGTCGCCGGATTCTCCAGAAATAAACACTGGAGTGACTTCCATGGAGTAATCTAGGCCCTCTACAACCAGCTCTTCTCGATGGCGACTTACATCGCCTTCCGCCCACTTCGAAAAGTTGAGGCTAGGAAGTAAGGTTGCGATCTGCTGGCCGATCATTGCTTCTTCAGTTGAATGAAATAACTCTAGAGCGGCGTGGTTAGCCATATCGACATGACCTTTTAGGTCGATGGCTAGCACTGGCTCCGCAAGAGTATTGATAAGTGAAATGAGCTCAGTGTTATGACGTTCCATGGGCATAAAATGTATTTTACGGACATCTTTTACACCGTCAATAAGTCGAATTTTGGCCATCAATTCACTGAAGGTATCAAAATCGATGTCTGGGCAATTTAGATAAATAATTCCCGTCACATCAATCTCAATCCCACGTAGATCAATATTTCGAGATACAAGAATATCGAGAAGCTCGCGGGTCAACCCGAGCCTATCTTCACATAAGACTTCTAATCGCACCGTGCCATCCTAGTCTAACTGTCAGGAAAAGTTGACAGTAGTGTCGCCTAAGCATGGAAAAGCGTCAAGATTACACAGCTCACATTAACTAACTCTTAACAGCGATTGACGCAATTTTCTGCACGATTTGCTTGCGGATTGTACTCAGCTTCACTGCTTTGCCTTCTTGCCACGGGATCGGGCGCAATAGCGATACCGCTTTTATGCCCAAACGCGCCGTTAAAATTCCGATACCGATACCTTGCCCAGCGCGAGCCGACACTCGGCGCGCAAGGTCCATCGACACCAAATCCATGCTTGCATCAATCACCAAATCGCTGGCTCCGATGGCAGCCATGTTGATCAGCACCAGTTTAAACAATTTCAATCGTGACCAATAACCTAGCTCAACCCCATAGATATCCGCGAGCGCATCGATCATCTTAAAGTTTCGCCACGCGACCAACAGCATGTCCGCTATCGCCAGTGGTGAAATAGCTACGAGCGTTGCAGCTTCAGTGGCGTATTTAGTCACCAACTTCGTCGCAAGTTTATCCTGCTCGCTCACCACCATGGCGTCAAACATCTCAATCACTTCGGCATCACTATGATCTGCCGCGATACTTTGTTGCCAGCGAACATACCCAGCAGAGTTCTGGTTTATGTGGCTATCATTGGCGATTTTCTGACAAAACTCACGCCCTTTACCTACGCTGTCACTTTTAAGCAGGCGCTCAGTTTCATCTTGAGTGTTAAAGTGGCGGCGCAAGCGGCGCAACTTCCACAATTCTTTACCAAATGCGCCAACGCCCAACCCGGCAATCGCCGCAACGAAACCTGCCCAAGCAACGCTTAACCATTGACCCGATGCCACTGCACTTAAAAAAGTATCAATGGCCTGCCAACCAAGTAGCCCAGCAAATACTACGAGCCCGCCAGACCAAAGCCACCTTCCTCGTTTTTTGGGGCGTATAATGTGCTCGATCTTCTGTTCTGACGCTAGTTCTTCTAGAAGCGGCTCCACCGTTTGAGGGACAAAGACGTTCTCGTTGGCAAACACTTGCTGCACGGTGAGATCTTCTTGAGCCTGTTCAGGCTGCTCTAACGGCTGTTCAAAGACTTGTTTTGATTTCAAATCACTCATTTCACTTTGTCTCCCAGTAAATACTCCAGCGCTTTATCTATTCGAATATGGCCAATGGGGCTATCTGGATCAGAGCAGGCTGGGCGAAACCCTGTAAATTCAAAGCCACGTTCTTGCCAATACCCAGAGCTAGGTAATTTCAATGGCACCTCTCCTGGGAACACCGTTAAATCTTCGCCAGATAACGTGACCCCCTGTAAGGCGGGGCTCTGCGCACCACTCACATTGATAAACCCCGACCGAGTCGCTTGAATTGATGCCAAACTCATACAATTCATTTCTATATGCTCATAAGCGGTCGATTGCCACGCGGGCTGCACCATTTGTCTTAGCAGAGAAACCAAGTTTGTGTGTTGTTCAGGGGTGACATGATCGGCTTTGGTTGCAGCGAATAATACTTTATCTATTTTGGCAGAGAATAATCGGCGAACGACATTGCTCCGACCGTATTTGAAGCTGCTCATTATCTGAGCCAAAGCCGCTCTCATATCATGAAAAGAATCATGCCCAGCATTGAGTGGTTGAAGACAATCCACCAACACAATTTGCCGGTCAAAAGTCGAGAAATGGTGTTTATAAAACGCTTTCACCACTTTCTGCTGATATTCCTCATAGCGCTTGGAGAGCATCGCAAGGTTACTCGTCGCACGGGGCTTTTCATTATCACTCAAATGACACGGGAAAAATTGTAGGACAGGCGCACCTTCAAGCTCACCAGGTAACACAAATCGACCCGGCTGGACAAGATGCAAGCCCGCAGCCTTACACTGGTGCAAATACTCGGTAAAACGCTCAGCAATATGTTTAAGCTTCATTTCATCAGCATCGGCACTAAGATCAAGATCAGTAACCTCGGCCAACCACCCCTGAGCCAATTCTTTGCGTACACCCGTTAAGTTTTGTATCTGAGCATTAGACCACTGGCTAAACGACATATCGAGCAGAGGTAAATCAAGTAACCACTCCCCCGGGTAGTCGATGATATCGATATCGAGTACGGAAGCTCGGCTAAGCAGCTGACGATACTTTTTGTTCGATTGATATTTGAGTGACAGTCTAATTTCGCTGACATCACGGGTTGGCTGAGGCCAATTCGGCGGGTTCTGATGCAATTGCCCCATGGCATCTTGATAGGCAAAACTTGGGGTAAGTAAATTGCTTTGCGGCACGCGTTTCGCGCCGACCACACGGCCTTCTCTAGAGGCAACAAACAAAGGTAAGTTGTCATGGGTAGAGGAGTGTAGTAGTTGGTTAACCAAAGAAGTAATAAAGGCAGTTTTACCTGCTCTAGAGAGCCCTGTCACCGCGATTCGTACATTGCTATCCATGCCGCGATGAATTAAGTCGCTCACTTCTTGGGTTACTTTGTTCATCTAGCTTTCTCACTTACGGTTTAAAATATTTTGCTGTATTGGGAGATTATTGTTGAGATCTAGAGGTCTCCCTCGAGGCATACAGTTAAGTATGGCAACACACATATTAATGCCAGATGAATAATAAAGCCCCTGATAAAAATCAGGGGCTTACTTCGTTTAACTCACGCATTACTGTCAATTTATATAATTCTGACAGGTTATATAATACCGATAAATTATAGAATACCGACAAGTCATATAATGTAGCGTACTAAGCCGATAACGTTACTTCGCCGCCTCTGCGATTTTCACTTTCCACGTATCTGGGCCCATTTGGTGAACATTGGCACCTGTAGAGTCCACAGCAACCGTCACAGGCATATCTTCTACTTCAAATTCGTAGATAGCTTCCATGCCTAACTCTTCAAATGCCACTACGCGTGCTTTCTTGATGGCTTTCGATACCAAATATGCCGCGCCGCCAACCGCCATCAGGTAAACCGCTTTATGCTGTTTAATGGATTCAACCGTTGCAGGACCGCGCTCTGCTTTACCAATCATTCCCATGATGCCTGTTTTCTCGAGCATCATGTCAGTAAATTTATCCATGCGCGTTGCCGTTGTCGGACCCGCTGGGCCAACCGCTTCATCGCCCACCGCATCAACTGGGCCAACGTAATAAATAAATTTACCTTTAAGGTCGACACCGTCTGGCAGGCCTTCACCACTGTCTAACATACTTTGGATACGTTTATGTGCGGCATCACGACCAGTCAATATTTTACCCGACAGTAAAACGGTTTCGCCCGTTTTCCATTGCTGGACATCTTCTTTGGTAAGAGTATCTAGGTTCACTCGGCGAGTATTGTCACCAGCTTCCCAAGTAATTTCTGGCCAATCTTCGAGTTTAGGCGCTTCTAGCTGAGCCGGACCTGTACCATCTAGCGTAAAGTGAATATGACGCGTTGCGGCGCAGTTAGGAATCAAGCAGACTGGCTTAGAGGCCGCGTGAGTTGGCGCAGATTTAATTTTTACATCGACAACCGTTGTTAAACCGCCAAGGCCTTGCGCGCCAATACCCAGTTTGTTTACGCGATCAAAAATGTCGAGGCGCAGTTCTTCTTCTGCATTGCTTGGACCACGATCGATCAATTCTTGGATATCGATATGTTCCATTAGTGATTCTTTAGCAAGCACCGCTGCTTTTTCAGCCGTGCCACCAATACCAATACCCAACATGCCCGGTGGACACCAGCCTGCGCCCATTGTAGGTAAGGTTTTCTCGACCCATTCGGCCACATCGTCAGATGGGTTTAACATCACCATCTTCGTTTTATTTTCAGAGCCACCACCCTTCGCCGCAATTTGGATCTCCACTTTATTGCCCGGAACCATATTGATGTGTACCACGGCAGGTGTGTTGTCTTTGGTGTTAATACGTTTGCCTGCTGGGTCCATCAATATCGAGGCACGCAGCGGGTTATCTGGGTTGGTATACGCTTGGCGCACGCCTTCATCAACCATTTCCTGAACTGTCAGATCCGTTTCCCATTGCACATTCATGCCAATGTTAACAAAACAAGTCACGATACCCGTATCTTGGCAGATTGGACGATGTCCTTGAGCGGACATACGTGAGTTAATTAAAATTTGTGCGATAGCATCTTTCGCCGCCTGACTCTCTTCTTTTTGATACGCTTTGTCCAACGCTTGAACGAAGTCCAACGGGTGATAATAGGAAATGTATTGCAACGCATCAGCTACACTACTGATTACGTCTTGTTTGCGAATAACGGTCATTGCATGCCTCGCTTTATTTTATTGTTGGTGCAGACGTAAATGATGCCTTCCTAATGATATTGCGTCTCATACGCATGAAACCATCAAAAATGGCAGCAAAAACTAGCTGCTTTTTAATTTGCGAAATATGATACTCTTGCTGGCCTCAACACGCTATGCAACGAACAAATTCTTTGTCACAAATTAAATATGAAGTACGACGAAAAAAAAACCATTCAAGTTAAGTCGATTAGCTATTGTTCAGATCTCGCCAATACCTTATTCAGTCGCATTGAGCAGTTACCGTGGTCAATGCTGTTGCGTTCGGCTTCTCCAGATCACGTTGATAGCCGCTACGATATTCTCGTCAGCGACCCAAAAGTGACAATTACGACCGAACGTCATTCCTCTCAAGTAACTACGCCTAACGACACGTATACTACAAGTGTTGACCCATTTGAGCTAATTTCAAGCTTACAAGAACAGTATTTACCAAAGGTAAAATCGAACCTCGATTTGCCTTTTGTTGGCGGTGCATTGGGCTACTTTTCTTATGATTTAGGCCGTTACATAGAATCGATGCCAAAAAAAGCTCGTAGTGAGTTATCTGTACCTGATATGGCAGTGGGGCTATATCAATGGGCGGTCGTTATCGATCACCACACCAAACAAGCTTATGTTGTTGGCTCAGAGCCTGAGCAGCATTGGCAGTGGCTATCGGATCAAGGCCGAGGTCAAACGGAGCAATTCGCGCTCACCAGCCCATGGCAATCCAACATGGATAAGCAAGAATACAGCGATAAGTTTGCGGCGGTACAGAATTACTTGCGTGAAGGAGACTGCTATCAAATTAATTTAGCTCAGCGCTTTAGCGCCCGCTACCAAGGCGATGAGTGGCAAGCTTACCAAACCCTAGAGCAAGCAAACCTAGCCCCCTTCTCCGCTTTTCTCCGCTTAGACGACACAGCGATTTTAAGCATTTCTCCAGAACGTTTCCTCCAGCTCAAAGGAGACGAAATTGAAACCAAGCCCATTAAAGGCACGCGACCTCGATCTGAAGACATCGAATTAGACGAACGCTATAAGCTAGAACTGCAACAAGCAGAAAAAGATCAGGCTGAAAATCTCATGATTGTCGATCTACTGCGCAACGATGTTGGCCGCGTAGCGAAACCCGGTTCCGTGCACGTACCAAAACTGTTTGATATTGAAAGTTTCCCTGCTGTACACCACTTGGTCAGTACCATTCGTGCCACACTGGAAGACAAATATCAGGCAACCGATTTATTGCGGGCGAGTTTCCCTGGCGGCTCCATCACTGGCGCACCTAAAATACGTGCCATGCAGATTATTGAAGAGTTAGAGCCGCATCGACGCAACGTATACTGCGGTAGCATCGGCTATATCAGTCGTCATGGCAGGATGGACACGAGTATTACTATTCGCACCCTGATTGCCGAAGATAATGCTCTTTATGCGTGGGCGGGAGGGGGCTTAGTGGCGGACAGCCAGTGTGATGCGGAATACCAAGAAACGCTGGATAAACTCAGCAGAATTCTACCTGTACTAGAGAAAAGCGCTCAGTAGAGCCGCTTTGTCAGGATCGGCCTTACGCAGCTCTCCGTAAGGCCGTGATTATTCCTACACTTCTTCCACGAGTTCAGATTGCCCAGCAGCCTTATCTATCTCTTTTTCAAAAGCTTTCAAACGCTTATAGATAGAGATCAGCTCAACAATCGTGCTCCAAGAGTTGACTAAAAACTGGAATGACTCTTCCACACGACCAAATGCCCGTAAAATTTGGTTAAGAATACCAAGGGTGATCACGCCTGCAATAATCGTCGGTGCCAGGATCACGTAAGGCATAATATTTGTGGTTTGTAAGTAAGAGTACTTCGCTATATTAAATATCATGTAGTATTTGAAAAGCCTGAAATAGTTTTTACGTACATTGGAATACAGATCTCCAAGGCTGCTTGGGTCTGCTCGCTCAGGGCTATCCTCCCCCAACACCAACTCTTTTCTATACGCCGCTTCCACTTTTTGATTGTTGAACTCTAACCCAGGCAACTTCATACCAGCGACTGCAAGCAAAGTGGTACCCAATATCGCAGACAGTATTGCGACAAAAATCAGCGAATGATCAATATGGCCAATCCACGGCAGTTCTGTCACATGCTTACTGAGTTCATTTAGCAAAGGAAGAAACGCGATTAAAGTTAGAACGGAGCGCAAAAAAACCAGCCCTAAACTCTCCATTATACGGGCGAAACGCATGGTATCTTCTTGAATTCGCTGCGATGCCCCTTCCACATGCCGAATCGATGGCCAATTCTGAGTATAATATTCGTTCATCGCAGTGCGCCAACGGAAAATGTAATGGCTGATAAAAAACTCTAAGAAGATGCCAATCAACATGTAAACAAAAGCGATTTTTAAAAACGAAACCGTGCTCCAAAGGAAGTCATCGAGCTTCACAGAACCCGGTTTGGTCAATGCCTCTTGAATACTATTATAAAAACTGCCGAACCAATGATTGATTTCAACATCCAGTTCAACTTTGTACCAAGTGCCAACAACGATGAGCAATGAGCCAAAAAGTGACCAAAAAAGCCACGTTCGGTTGAGAAAAAACGACTTAAACATAAAGTAGCTACCTGCTGTATTATATTTCTAACGAAACTCTGTCGCACCTAAGCAATGTATCGCACCGAAGCAATGTATCGCGCCTAAGAAATAGACAGATGGAGTAATTTGGGGATTGTATGTATTAATATGCTTAACTGAAAGGCAAGAAGCAAAAGGTTTTCTGTGATATTGCTTGAAACCAGCTTCGATGATGAAACTACTCTAAAAAACACCATATTGACGACTGCAATAGCCGAGGCTACTCAACTAACTCCATTTGTTAATCATGCTCTTAAGCTCTTGCCCAGTATAAGGCTTAGATAAAATGTCATTCATGCCGCACTTAAAACAGCGCTCTCGTTCGGCTAAGGTCGTCGCCGCAGTCAAAGCTATAATGGGAATTTGACAGCCCTGCTTTCTTAATCGTTCAGTTGCTTCAAATCCATCCATTTCAGGCATACGACAATCCATAAAAATGAGATCGTATTTTCGGATTTGTACTGCCGACAACGCTTCTACACCATTTCCAAAGATATCTGGGGTAAAGTCCATCTTACTCAACATACTGTTGATGATAATTTGATTCATACGAATATCATCCACAACCAATATAGCTAATTCATTCACCGATAAAGTATCGTTAGGCTGATCGTTCAAAGGCGTATCATTTTGGCTATGCTTGTCAGGTACAATCAATGGTAATAAAAGGGTAAATTGGGTCCCTTTCCCCACTGTGCTTTGAAAACTCACTTTTCCAGACATAAGGTCCAAAAGCTGCTTACAAATCGCTAAGCCCAAGCCCGAACCTTCGAAAAATCGCGTACTCGATGGATCTGACTGGATAAATGGATCAAATAAAGAATCATGATCTGCTGCCGGAATACCAATACCAGTATCTTCAACGACGACAGAAAGCTCACTTTCAAACCATTCAAAATATACTGAAACTGAGCCTGATTCAGTAAACTTAATGGCATTTCCAATGACATTGACTAACACTTGAGTGATTCGCTCATAGTCGCCGATGAAATGCGTCGGCACCGGATTGCGACGATCCATAGTAAATTGGATCTGTTTTTCTGCTGCTTGAGATAAAAAAATGCCGTTTAAGGTAGACTCCAAGCTTTCCCACTTAAACTGAGTAGGAATGAGTTCCATCATGCCTGCACTCATTTTGCTGTAGTCAAGCAGGTCATTAATGATGACTCTTAGCAAATCCCCTGACTGACGTAGATTACCTAGATAACTCAACTGTTCTTGAGTGAGCGAAGTATCTTGCAACAACTCAGCGCTCCCGAGTAACCCATTCAACGGTGTGCGCATTTCATGGTTAATCATTGCGACAAACTCTTTGGTCGCTTTCTCCGATTGCTCCGCCCTTGTCCTCGATTCAACCGTTGCAGAAATCATATTTTGATGAACAATCGCACTGCACAACAGTTCAGCAATCAGCGTCATTTGCCCTTCGATAAACTTGTAATCCAGTTCACCGACTGACGTTTCGAATGCTAACGTGCCCACCAACCCACTACCAATTTCAAGGGGTAAGTAAAGCCGATCTTTCTGCCAGTCAATAGCCGATTTGCACTGGTAGTCGACAAACAACTGCTTCTCTCCCAACCGAACATCTTCTAAGTGGGGCTCCACGCCCTGGCTTTGTAGGTCCGCGAGAGTTTGAGGAGAAAGTCGTAATCCTACCGCGATAATCACGTCGCTCGATTTCAGCCGATCAAGTAAGTCATTAAGAAATACTGCGTCTAGATTCCTTTTTAAGAAAGCATGACCAAATTCAATTAAGATGACATCCACGCACTCTTCAAGTTCAAACTTCCGTAAGTCTTGCATCGTTTGCTTCTTGAGATGTTTTAGTGCAAGTTCTAGTTGTTGATTACTGTGATATAGCTCAAGCGATTTATTTTCCAGCAAAAACTCAGCTTCCTTGCGGGCCGCTTTTTCTCGCGCTAGCCTTCTTTCTAAAATTGACTTTTCGCTCATACCGCTACTCAATACAAAGCTGGAACCTTACGTGGCTGCCTTGGCTATCTTCCGAATTCATCGTGATACCAATGGATTCATCAAAATGTTCCGCGCAGCCCTTTATCAAGCCCAAGCAAACATGTGACATGCAACGTGCGCTATAGTAATCAAAAGTCATCGCCAGCTTATCTTCTGTGATGAAATCAAACTTAGGTGGCTTGGCGTCGGGATAAAGCTTTTTAACCTCAATGTGAATATGATTTTCAACCTGACGTAAAAACTGAAAGGTTGTAGTACACAATTTGAGTGCCGTTGTAGAAGGAATAGAAGCATGCAGGTGGGCGAATATCGCTTTACCAAAGGTGGCTTGTAAATCTTCTGCGGAAACATTGGTCAACTTGCTCAACGCCACAATCAGTGACACTAAGTGTTTGTGATCGTAGCTGCCTACCGAAGTGTAGACTCCTTTATCCTGCGCCAAGTCAAACATTTCTTCCAAGACTTGAGAGCCAAATTCCGTTTCGACAAGCTCGATAAATTCGGTGAATATAATGCCTTTCATCTTTTTGAGCTACCCTTAAAGTAAAGGTAAATAATTTCTAGCATGACCCAGATTATCTGTTTGATCAAACTAGCGATGGAGGTGACATGCTGTCGGTCAACAAAAACTTAATTATTCAAAATTTTCAATTTAATCAGCCTGTCGGGTATCATTTCGAATCCACACGAAGAGTGGCCCAATTACAAAACAAACCACTAAGAAAAGCTTCAGTTCTAATTGGTTTTGTCGACCGCCCTAATGGATTGTATGTGGTTTTAACTCGCCGAGCAAAACACCTCAAACACCACCCTGGTCAAATAAGTTTTCCGGGGGGAAAGTATGAAGACTCCGATACGTCACTTCAATATACGGCGCTGAGAGAGGCCAACGAAGAAATCGGCTTAAAGCCAGGCCAAGTCGAAGTGTTAGGACAAATGCCTGAACTCGTCACCATCAGTCGTTTCTCAGTTACACCCATCGTGGGGTTAATTGATCCTAACTATTCAGCGGTACTTGATCCCAATGAAGTCGATGAGGCGTTTGAAGTTCCAGCTCAACACCTGCTCGACCGAGGAAAACTGTTTAGTCATACCTTCAAAGTGAATCAGCAAAACCACCGAGTGTTTGCAATTCCTTATAAACGACATTTTATTTGGGGAATGACCGCACAGATCATCGAAGCCATGCAAAAACACATCAACCCCAATAACCTCAATATCCAAGACTTAGTGTAATTACACTCGCGCTGAGCGTGACGGGCATAAGAATACCCAACCAGCAAGGGGCTTGGACCTACCCTCGCAGCCAAGTTTTGGCTGCTTAATCGAGCCTGATACTACCTCTATATATGCAATGGATAGATAACACACTAAAATATATCAATTTACTCATTAAGATTTAAGACCATTCACTTTTTGATATCGCTGAGGCTTTTAACGGTTCCTTTCCATCATTACGATGAATTAGTTTTTCTAATCGATATTATTATTAATAATTATTCCAAACTGACCAATTTCGTGATAAAAAGCCGACTTTCGAATTCTGGTGCAATTTTTTACAGCCAAATTTAGGTATTGATCATGTTTTTATGCAACATGTTCGTGTGAGAATTGCGCGCAATTTTTCCCGTGTAACAAAATGAGTAGCAAACTATGAACTCCACCGACACCTTAGCAGCCAATGGACGAAAATCGTCACGTTGGACCTATCACGACTTTACTTGGTGTTTATCGCTTTTTGGCACCGCCGTTGGCGCTGGTGTATTATTTCTTCCAATTACAGCTGGAGCCGGCGGTTTCTGGCCACTACTCATACTCGCGCTACTTGCCGCACCCATGACTTGGTTGGCACATAAAGGGCTCGCCCGTTTTGTACTGTCTGCAAAGAATCCTGAGGCAGACATCACAGACGCTGTTGCTGAGCACTTTGGTAAAAAAGGGGCAACTCTTATTACCTTCGCGTATTTCTTCGCGATCTTCCCTATTGTACTGATCTATGGTGTCAGCATTACCAATACCGTAAATTCGTTTATGGTCAACCAGATTGGCATGACAGCCTTGCCTCGCTGGCTTCTATCTGGTGTATTAATTTTTGCCATGACGGGCTGCGTTGTATACGGCAAAGAATTGATGCTTAAAGTCACCTCTGCGATGGTTTACCCTCTGGTTCTCATCCTGCTCGCACTTTCTATCTATATGATCCCTAGCTGGAACACCTCAATGATTGATGTGAGCCCTGACTGGGCATCAATGCCCGCTATTATTTGGCTTGCGATTCCACTGATTGTTTTTTCGTTCAACCACAGCCCGATCATCAGCCAGTTTACTAAAGAACAACGTCGAATTTACGGCGACGACGCCATGATAAAAACCGATAAAATTACTGGCGGCGCATCGTTAGTCCTTATGGTATTCGTGATGTTTTTCGTATTCTCTGTGGTATTAGCCTTGTCACCGGAGCAACTTGCCTCTATCAGCAAAGCTAACCTAGATGTACTTTCATTTTTGGCCAACACACACGATTCTCCAATCCTTTCGTACCTTGGTCCCTTTGTCGCATTTACCGCGATTACCTCTAGCTTCTTTGGCCACTTTTTAGGCGCAACAGAAGGTTTAACTGGATTAATCAAATCAAACACTAACCTGCCTTCGCGCACAGTAGAAAAGTTCTCTCTCTTCTGCATTGTCATCACAACTTGGATTGTTGCCATCATCAACCCAAGTATTCTTGACATGATTGTAAGCATGGGCGCACCAATGATTGCCGCTATCTTATTCCTTATGCCCGTTTTCGCAATGCGCAAGGTTCCTGCGATGGCAAAATATAAAACTTCGACTTTAGCTCAAATCTTTACAGCTATTTGTGGCGTTGCGGCTATAACCTCTGTTATATATGGTGCGTTTTAAACAAGCCTAATGAAACCCTGTCCAGCCAACAAAAAAAGAGGCGACCTGCCGCCTTGTCTGGACAGCGACAATATAACCAAAATAAAGATAAGAATGAGCCTCCATCCCTGCTGAGAGGCTCTTTTTAAGGAATTCAATATGATCAGTGTTTTTGATGTGTATAAGATTGGCGTTGGCCCTTCTAGCTCGCACACCGTTGGCCCAATGAAAGCCGGTAAGCAATTTGTCGATGACCTCATCGCTCAGAAAAAGCTCACCGCAATTAGCAAGTTTACGGTCGATATTTATGGCTCTTTATCATTGACAGGCAAAGGCCACCACACTGATATTGCGATTATTATGGGACTTGGTGGCAACACACCAGAAACCGTCGATATTGATTCCATTCCCGTATTCGTTAAACAAGTCGAAGATAACCAACAACTCGCAGTGTATGGCGACATGCACATTGTGGACTTTCCAAAAGATGGCGGCATCACTTTCCACCAGCATAATCTCGACTTGCACGAAAATGGCATGAAAATTCATGCGTGGGCAGGTGAAGAGCTCATCTACAGCAAAACTTACTACTCTATCGGAGGTGGTTTTATTGTCGATGAAGAGAACTTTGGCAAAGAAGTCAAAAGCCCAATTAGCATGCCATATGAATTTTCTAGTGCAGAGCAACTGGTTAAACTATGTAGTGAAAGCGGCCTATCGATCAGTGGCTTAGTGCTAGAAAACCAAAAGGCACTCTCTTCGGCACAAGAATCGAAAGAAACGTTCGCGAAAATTTGGCGCACCATGCAAGAGTGTATGGAACGAGGTATGAGCACTGAAGGAATTTTGCCTGGCCCATTGCGTGTTCCTCGCAGAGCTGCGGCATTGCACCAGCAATTAATTACTTCAGAACGCACGACCAACGACCCTATGTCCGTCATCGATTGGGTCAACATGTTCGCGTTTGCTGTCAATGAAGAAAATGCGGCAGGCGGCCGTGTGGTAACAGCACCAACCAATGGCGCATGTGGCATCATTCCAGCCGTACTGGCTTACTATGATAAATTCATTAACCCAGTCAGTGAACGCGATTACATCCGTTATTTCGCGGCTTCGGGTGCGATTGGTGGTCTATATAAACGTAACGCCTCTATTTCTGGCGCAGAAGTGGGTTGCCAAGGCGAAGTGGGCGTTGCCTGCTCAATGGCGGCGGCTGGACTGGCTGAGCTGATGGGCGCAAGCCCTGAGCAAGTATGTATGGCCGCGGAAATTGGTATGGAGCATAACTTAGGTTTGACATGCGACCCAGTTGCCGGCCTCGTACAAGTGCCTTGCATTGAGCGCAATGGAATTGCGGCTGTTAAAGCGATTAACTCAACTCGAATGGCCATGCGCCGTTCGTCAGCCCCAACCGTTTCTTTAGACAAGGTCATCGAGACCATGCTCGAAACAGGCAAAGACATGAACGCTAAATACCGTGAAACGTCACAGGGTGGCTTGGCCGTTAAGGTTGTCTGCTAATTGCGATGGTTGATAATTGCAATGGTTGATAATTGCGCTATCTGACTTGCCATAACACGATGGCAAGTCATAGACGATGAGTCGTACCCATAAAAACAAAGCCCAACTCTACAGTTGGGCTTTGTTTTAGAATTCCAGTTATTGGGTTTGCTGCTTTGGTTTAATCACCGCGATAGATACAGCCTGCCGTACAAGTCTCTTTAATTTCAATTTTACTAAGCAGAGGTAAACTTGGTTTCAGTTCCTGCCAAATCCATTTCGCCAAGACTTCGCTGGTCGGATTTTCCAAACCTTCAATATCGTTAAGGTAGTAGTGATCAAGGCGATCGTAAATTGGGGCGAACGCTGCTTTAATCTCAGAAAAGTCGACAACCCAGCCTGTATGCGGATCGACTTCACCTTCTACATAGAGCCTCACAAGAAAAGAGTGTCCGTGCAAACGCCCACATTTATGCCCCTCTGGAACATTTGGCAAGTGGTGCGCGGCTTCAAACATAAACTCTTTGTACAATTCTGATTTCATCTTGCTTCTCGGGGCTTAAAAAAGACAGGCAATACTAAGGAATAACACCCTTGCTGACAAGTTTAGACGGTAATTTTTCATTTAATCGAGCTATTTTCACATAGAGTCACTCAATGATTTTACGAGCCTGTAACACTTTTCCTCCCTTACCTTTTAGCTCATAAATGTAATTTGGCGAATAACACAATAAAAGGTTGATGCCAGCGATTTGGCAGGTAATATGTGGCTTTGAACAAAGTAATTTATACAGACCTGTATTTCGGCGCTTTTTTGTACTCTTTTCACTAGCGCTGCCAATACGGGTATGAATTTGTCCCTTAATGGAGAATTAAATCAACATGACTTACGCGCCTGTAACAGACGTACTTGGCGGCAAGCTAGCGGTAGACAGTGAAGTCACTGTTCGCGGCTGGATCCGTTCACGTCGTGATTCCAAAGCTGGAATCTCTTTCCTTGCCATTTATGACGGCTCTTGTTTCGACCCGATTCAGGCCGTGGTCCCTAATAATCTTAATAATTACCAAGACGAAGTCCTTAAGCTAACGACTGGCTGCTCTGTTGAGGTAACGGGTAAGATTGTAGAGTCTCCTGCAAAAGGGCAAGACTTCGAACTCGCGGCTACTGACGTAAAAGTTGTAGGCTGGGTTGAAGATGCTGACACTTACCCAATGGCAAAAACTCGCCATTCAATTGAGTACTTACGTGAAGTTGCCCACCTACGCCCACGTACTAACGTGATTGGTGCAGTCGCACGTGTGCGTAACTGCCTATCTCAAGCGATCCATCGTTTTTACCACGAGCAAGGTTTCTTCTGGACTTCAGCGCCACTGATCACAACCGCTGATGCAGAAGGCGCAGGTGAGATGTTCCGTGTGTCTACTTTAGACATGGAAAACCTACCTCGCACAGATGAAGGTAAAGTGGACTACAACGAAGATTTCTTCGGTAAAGAGACTTTCCTAACCGTATCTGGTCAGCTAAATGCCGAAGCATACGCGTGTGCCTTAAGCAAGGTTTACACCTTTGGTCCAACGTTCCGCGCTGAAAACTCAAACACTAGTCGCCACCTAGCGGAGTTCTGGATGGTAGAGCCTGAAGTAGCGTTCGCTGATCTAAACGATGTGGCTAAGCTGTCTGAAGATATGCTGAAGTACGTATTTAAAGCCGTCCTTGCAGAGCGTCGTGACGATCTTGAGTTCTTTGCACAGCGTATCGACAAAGAAGCCATTTCTCGCCTAGAGCAATTCGTTGATGCTGATTTCGCACAAGTTGACTACACTGACGCAATCCAAATCTTACTCGACTCTGGTAAGAAGTTTGAATTCGACGTTGAGTGGGGCATCGACATGTCTTCTGAGCACGAGCGCTACCTTGCTGAAGAGCACTTCAAAGCACCTGTTATCGTTAAGAACTACCCGAAAGACATCAAGGCTTTCTACATGCGCTTGAACGATGATGGCAAAACCGTTGCGGCAATGGACGTACTTGCACCGGGCATCGGCGAAATCATTGGTGGTGCTCAACGTGAAGAGCGTTTAGAAGTACTGGATGCTCGTATGAAAGACATGAACATCGATCCAGAAGACATGAGCTGGTACCGCGATCTGCGTCGCTATGGCACCGTGCCGCACTCTGGCTTTGGTCTAGGTTTCGAGCGTTTGGTTTCTTACGTAACTGGCATGGGCAACGTACGTGACGTGATCCCATTCCCACGTACTCCTCGTAGCGCAAGCTTCTAATATAGATTCCGCGCAAAGCAAAATAACGAAGCCCTCTACTGTTTGTTTCAGTAGAGGGCTTTTTGCTCTTCCCCACTCACTATCCAACGATTGCTTCGCTTGCTCGCATAAAGCGATCTCTCACATAAAGCAATATCTCGCATACACTCATATCATACGCCTTTCTAATTTTTCCTATCATCAGTCATAAGTTAAGGCTTCACAATACTTAATAGGAGTATGCACTATGAGCGAAGCTTGGCTATTGCTGGGGTTTTTAGCCTTTTTACTATGTGCTTATCTCTATGACCGCTTTAGCCCCAAATTCTGCGACCTATTTGTGGATAAAGAACTAAGACACGAAGCCCGTAACATTTACGCCGACTTAAAGTGTAATAAAATCGTCGGTAAAATAGACTCGGATTTTGAGGCATTTTTGTGGGAGGTAATTGGACGTAAAATCACCAAATCCAATAAAGAAATGCTGCTTATCGCCAAGCAACAATTTGAGAAAGCCATCAAGAAAAATCCGTCTTTAGAGGACCTAAAAATAGAAAACCCGCAGTCCAGCGCTACGGCAATAAAACGACTCGTTCTCATCGCCCATCAAATTGAGAATCAAAAGCCGATGTTCTACCACAGTAATACCGCCAGTTCATTGCTAATTCTATTTCTTTTTATGGGCAATGTACTCAAGGCAAAATAGTCGTTAATTCAAAGCATTGAAATACTCTGCACAAAATTCATTACAATCGTGAAAGATAATTCAATTGTGGGCGGTCTGTGTCTGCAATAGGATGAAATATCGCCTAACCTACTGAAAACAATCACAGCGACAAAGCGCAATAAAGAGTGGCGCGTAACAAGGAAGCGTTTATGGAACATTCTCACTACGACGTGAAACTCACCTCCCAACTTTACCTTATCGCAGCCCTGCTCTTTGGCTTCTACGGCAGTACCGTTTGCCCAATGCTCGATACCTTATCTGCCCAACAGATAATGCTGCATGTTTCTGTCACTTTTCTGCTGTTGTTCTTATTTCGTCATTTTTTGCTAGCCAATCACTCGCTGCTGAAAGAGCAAAAAATAGCTCAACTCGACACCACGATCTTCTTTATCGCCAGTATCCCACTGGCGATATTTTATAACTTGCATTACCACTTCCCACTCGAAAGTAACCTCAAAGTCGTTTTTGGTATGACGCTATTTGGTTTCTTTACCGGCACCATATTGCAACTCACTTCAAAAATTCGCCATTTTGAACACAATCGAGTACATAGCTGTAATCAGCTTGAACTTTCAGGTGAGCGTCATTCGCTAGTCAAACAAATGATCACACTGGTAATGATGTTAATTACCACTCTGACCGTCATTCTAATCATGGTTTCTATCAAAGATCTCACATGGCTAGAAATGCACCCCGAACGTATATTAGATGGTTCAGGGAAAATAAGTATTATCAAAGAGTTTGTGTACATCTCAGCGCTTCTTTCTGGCTACGCGATGCTCATTATGCTTCTGGCAAGCAAGTTAATGAAGAAGATCCTCACGGCACACGAGAACGCCTTAATAGCAGTCACCGAAGGCGATATGACACAGCGTTTACCAGTATTCACCCACGATGAACTAGGCTCGGTTGCACTACTGACCAACAAAATGCTCAACAGTCTGCAATCTGCCAACAACGAACTGCAAACTACACGTGACGCCGCGATTCTAAGCCTATCGGCATTAGCAGAATCGAGAGACAATGAGACTGGCGCTCACATCATGCGTACTCAAGAGTATGTCAAAGCATTAGCCATTCATCTGAGCCAGTTCAATCGATTTCAGTCACTACTTACCCCACAATATATTCAGACACTTTACAAATCAGCACCATTGCACGACGTCGGAAAAGTCGGCATCCCAGACAACGTACTACTCAAGCCCGGCAAACTCACTGGTGAAGAGTTTGAAATCATGAAAGGCCACCCTCAAATCGGAGCTGATGCGTTATCGTTGGCAGAAGAACAATTAGGCAGCAGCTCATTTCTTCGCGTCGCTAAAGAGATATCTTTAACTCACCATGAAAAATGGGACGGTAGCGGATACCCCAACCACCTCTCTGGCGATGAGATTCCTCTATCAGGGCGTTTGATGGCACTTGCTGATGTCTATGACGCTCTCATATCAAAACGGGTCTACAAACCCGCATTCAGTCACGACAAAGCGAAATCCATAATTTTACAAGGTCGAGGAACTCACTTTGACCCTATCGTGGTCGATGCTTTCCTCTCTATCGAAACTCAGTTCGTCGACATCGCCGCTCGATATCAAGACAAATCCCAGCAACAGGAAAGTGCGTAGAAAAACACCACTTTTAAAATTATGTTAGAGAAATGGGTGTATTAGCTGATAGAAATCATGGGGAAATTAGGTATTAAATACAAAACTTTGTCCAAATCATCATTTAGACAAGTTAAACGATAGCTAAGCCTCTTAGCTATCTGTTTTACTCTACATGTAATTTGCCTTTTAAGTTGCATCACGCGGTTGTCACATATATCTTTGACAGGTATAACTATACTCAAATCCTCAATCGACATGGACACAGATTATGTTTGATCACATTCAAGCCGCACCAGCAGACCCTATTCTTGGGCTCAACGATGAATTTAAAAAGGACCCACGCAACGACAAAATTAACCTTGGCGTGGGCATTTATAAAAATGAGGCAGGAGAAACTCCGGTCTTAAGTGCGGTTAAAAAAGCTGAGCAAACACTGGTCGTGTCGGAAAAGACCAAGTCTTATTTAACGATTGAAGGCACCAGTGAGTATGGATTAGCGGTTCAAAAACTGCTTTTCGGTGCCAATTCTCCGGTAGTTATGCAAAAGAAAGCCAAAACGGCACAAGCGCCGGGTGGAACAGGGGCTCTTAGAGTAGCTGGTGAGTTCATCAAGCGCCAATTAGGTGACGTGAAAGTATGGATAAGCAACCCAACGTGGGCCAACCACATTGGCGTGTTCACGGCAGCAGGCTTAGAAACAGCGCAATATAGCTACTACAACGCAGAAACAAAAAGCAAAGACTTTGATGCCATGCTTGCCGATCTCGAAAGCGCATCAGCGGGTGACATTCTGTTACTACACGGATGCTGCCACAACCCGACTGGAATCGACCCAACGGAACAAGAATGGCAGACTCTTGCAAAATTAGCGGCAGACAAGGGGCTACTTCCTCTATTTGATTTCGCCTACCAAGGCTTTGCCAAAGGCGTTGATGAAGATGCGCAAGGGCTTAGAATTTTTGCCGAGCATAACCAGCACATAGTGATTGCGAGCTCGTTTTCCAAGAACTTTGGCCTTTATAACGAACGTGTAGGCGCTATCACCCTCGTTGCACCAACAACTGAAACCGCAGAAACGGCCTTTTCTCAAATCAAAGGCATCATTCGTTCTATCTACTCCAACCCGCCAGCTCACGGCAGCGCCATCGTTACACAAATCTTAAACGACGACGCGCTCAAAGCGGAATGGTTGCAAGAACTAGCAGACATGCGCGATCGTATCCAAGAAATGCGTCACTTATTTGTTGCCTCGCTAAAAGAGCAAGGTGCTACGGCCGATTTCAGCTTTATTGAAAGACAAAATGGCATGTTCTCGTTTTCTGGCCTGACGAAAGTACAAGTCGAGCGCCTAAAACAAGAATTTGGCATCTACATCGTCGGCTCTGGCCGTATCAGTGTTGCAGGTATGACCAAAGACAATATGGTGCCACTATGTAAAGCTATCGCAGCGGTTTTATAACCCCGACCGAACACTTTATACCAAACATGAAAATGGGCAGCTCGAGAGATCTACCCATTTTTTATCGATAAGCCTCTCGCTAATCTAATAACACCCGACCATTGTCACCTTGTTCATAAATACATAAACTTACTCGCGATAAGGCCTCGATCTCCGCCAAACTGACTGATAGCGATGCATTTCCATTACTCATATTACTGGCAAGCCTAGCGACTAAGCGCTCCAATATTTCTACATCCCCTTTGGCTTTAGGCACTCGCTCTCTAATAAACTTAAACCAAGGACCGCTCATATTGCGTTGCACTTTGGCCAGCACTTCATGGTTCGTGATGGTAAAGGGTTTATCTAACGCTCCCCCATCACGCAAAATATCATAAATAATGTGACCATTTTTTTTCGCCACGATCATGTTGCGAGTGTTGAGCTGAAGCTCACCAATATGCCCGTTGCTCATTTTCAAAAAGAATTTAATGTCCTTATAGCCGGCATCCGTCGCACCGCAATTGAATCGAACGTCATCCCCTTGGCTCGTACCGTAACGATCTTTCATTGCGGACTGAAAATGTTGTAAAGCCTTAAATTCTTCTGTCAGGCGAATAATCGCCTTGGCGGCCACCATATCTTCCAAGGTTTCAAAGATAATCGTCATCCTAGCGGCGTCTTTTAAATCACCAATATCGTAATGGCGCTTCCTGTTGGTGATCTTGTCTAAAGAACCGTGAAAGTCTTTCACACCAAAATACGCGCCGGGGGGCTGCTTAACGATTCCTTTTGTCGAGAGTGCAACTTTTCGCGCATATTCCTTAAGTTCAGCCTGCGCTTCAGTTATCTCCATAAACATCATAAACAGCTGTTTTTTCTTTAAAGACGCATTTGCCAATTGGTTACGCGAACGAAAATCCACGTTACCCGATGCGACACTCTGTTTCGTTTGCTGATCAAGATAATTGGAGATTTTCTCTTTTTGGCTCATGATGCCTAACATGACTTGGTCTTGTTTCTTATTGTCTTGATTGGTGTACTGGTAGGACTCAATTTTTCTTTTGAGCTCCAATATTTTAGCTTTGTATTGGGTGTCGTTCACTAAACGAAAACCCTGTGACATGCTTTTCTGTTGATTAATTTTAGCTAAAACTTTAGCTTTGTTTTTCCTGACTTCGGCCTCACTAACGACATTTGGATTGTCGATGTCGGCCCCTCCCATACTATCTAAAAACGATACAAACCAATCTAACTGCTCTTCTGACTCTGATTGACCTGGCATAATCACCTCGACATATCACGCTAAGTGTAAACACAAACTCTTGCCTGCGATCCCAAACTATCTAAATTAACTGTAGACGGAATAAACGATGATATCGCTATGATAATCAGAACATTAAATCTCATTAATTCGCCTAGAAAAACGACGAAAACCCCCTATACATCCCCTTTGCGCGGACGGACGGTGGGTAAAGTGCGTGGTGGCGCTAATTAACAAAGTCTTGGGCAGGTTAAGTGGTCCGAAATCAGGTGATACATTTCCACTTCAGGGTGATTAAAAAACACTTCTTCGTAAGGGTTTTTATTCACGAATACCTGCTGCAAGTGGGAAAACAATAACGACGCTTGTGGCACTTCATACACCTCACCCCGAATAATGCAGTATTCGCATTCCGTTGCCTTTTCTACCGGAGAGGCAGAACGTCCATCAATAACAAAGTAACACTGGTTATTGCGCTTAAGCAGCTCAGATTTAAACGTACTTGGAAAGGTCACGAAAAAAATATCATCGTCGTACGTCGATAAATAAGCGAGTACTGTCGTGTGGGGTTGCCTCTGAGCATAAGTCAGTAGTATTCCCGCTTTATTTTCGTGGCACAGCACATCAGGTACTGGCACTTTTTGTAACGGAGAGTGCTCTAGGTGGATAACTTCACGGCTGTCACTTGGGAACTGGTAAGAAAGAGAATGGTACTCTTTTTCACATTCTTTCCCATGAAAGACTTGATACTGCTCTGCTTCTACCCAGACAAAAAATTCAGAAACACGCGTCACCAAACCTTTAAACGACGCTCTATGCACATGCAAATCTTCATCATAAGCCGTATGGTTTGAGCGGTTATCTAAATGAAGAGTGACCAGTTGATTTGGCAACAAATGATGCCCAGCAGAGAAACGTAACTTCAGACCCGTATCATCGATAACGTCGACACCACAAACATACACATCCATATCGGCCTTACCCGGAGGATAAGTCCCAAGTACCCCAACTACATGCTCACCAACCAACTGACTTAGCAGCGTATCGTTCATTTGGTCTCTGCTCCCTGCTCACCTTAGTTAAGCAATTATAGGAGCGAGATCTCATTTTAGACACATTACGTGGCAAGACAAATACGCCCTAACTGGGCTTAGTCACGCTTACTTACTGATAGAGAAAAGAAAATAATGTGACATTTTAGTAAGGCTTCAACCGTATCGCCAAAACTGCAAAATTCTTAATTGGCACAATGACTGGGTTCTTCCTGTTACACTACCGTCGCTATGAAACAGGTGACGTTAATCTTGATTACGTTTGTGTTTCGGCACGTAATTCAATATTGAAACAGGTACATCTTTTGTCGGTACAAACCCTTCAATCTCTCTACGCTCAATTAAGTGACCCAAACGGCTTTCAATCATGCAAAGGTTTTTAAAGTTATCGCGTGATACAAAAGAGATAGCCTCCCCTTTAGCACCTGCGCGGCCAGTACGACCGATACGGTGAACATATTCATCGGCTGGGAATGGAATATCGTAGTTCAGCACTCGAGTCAGATTTTCAATATCAATCCCACGCGCGGCAACGCCAGTGGCAACAAGGAACTTGATATTGCCATCTTTAAAGTCAGTCAACAGTTGCGAGCGAACATCTTGGCTTCGGCCACTATGAAAAGATTCCGCCGGAATACCACGTTTCTCTAGTTGAGAAACTAACTTAGCTGCGCCTTTTTTTGTTTCAATAAAAATCAGAGCTTGGTCCCAGTCATTGTCTTGAATCAAATGGCTCAATAGAGCTGATTTCTTGTCTTTATCAACCGTGATTAGCCACTGCTCAATGCTGCCTTTGGAAGCGCTGTGCTTCGCAATTGAAATCTCAGCAGGCTGGTCAATCGCTGATTTTGCCAAATCACGGACAGGGTTCGATAGCGTTGCAGAGAAAAGTAGGTTTTGAATGTTTTGCGGCAATCGAGCAATGATTTTATTAATATCTTCGATAAAGCCCATGTCGAGCATTCTATCCGCTTCATCAAGTACAAAGGTTTCAACTTCTTCAAAGTGAACCGCATGCTGACCGTAAAGATCCAATAATCGACCTGGTGTTGCCACGAGAACATCAATACCATCAATAAGCAGTTGCTTCTGCGGTTTTTCACTCACACCACCGTATATTGCCGTTGATGTTAAGTTAAGGTGCTTACCATATTCAGTAATATTATTATTAACTTGAATCGCAAGTTCGCGAGTCGGTGTCAGGATTAGAGCGCGAATGCGCTTTTTACGCTGCGTTTCGCCTTTACTCAGCATTTCCAGAATAGGTAATACAAAACTGGCTGTTTTACCGGTACCCGTTTGAGCTGCTGCAATCAGATTCTGCCCTGATAGTACTAGCGGAATCGCCTTTTCTTGAATCTCGGTCGGTTTATCGTAACCAAGTTCATTGATGGCTAGTAGAAGGGGATCGCTTAATCCTAAATTAGAGAATGGCATTGATGGTCTCGGTATGGTGTCAGGTAATGAAATACGTTGTCGCCTTAGTTTAGGCTAATTCGCAGTTTTGGCTTATGTTTCCATGGTTAGCGGATATTTTTAGAATCAGCTAATCGAAGCAAAGTGGCGCATTTTAACACGCACACATCGCTTTCCAAGCGGTTTTCAGGATTGTTTTTCTTGACGTAGTAACGCATCAGCGGCTGTTTTCTTTGCTTTACGGATGGGTTTCACCTGTTAATGAGCCACCTTCGAAAAGCCACACTCTAAGGATTCAGCTTAGATGGCTATACCCGTCAAATTGTTTCCTATGTAAAGGAAGAGTTTGGGTCGCGACGCCAACATGTTGAACTAGCTGTTGCCTCGGCCCTATCTCTATATGCCGCAAGCGCCTTGATATGAGTAGGTTCAATACCGCAACATCCGCCTATGATACTTGCCCCTAATTGATGCCATGTCTTCGCGAACCCAAGGTACTCCTGAGGTGAAAATCCTCGAAATTCTTGGTAAGTATTATTGGCTTGGTGACAAGACTTAATCGGCGTAAAATTATTAGCAAACACACCGATTGTTGACCTCTTCCCTGCACGTTCTAGAGCTTTGTTCACGGCTCTAATCGCTGGTTCAACGACCTCTGGAATCGAGCAATTAAAGAAAATACCGGCGGCATTGGTTTTCAATAAAGCGTCTACCGCATCAATCACAGACTCCCCTGAGCGAAGCCGTGACTTAGAGCTAAGTTCATCCATTAAGGTAAATGAAACGTAATAAGGTTTGGTCGTGTTCGCCAATACCTTTGAGACCATGTTGGCTTCCGCGAGACTAGCCACCGTCTCGGCAAGCCAAATATCGACGTATTCATCTTGGGCCTCAAACAAAGTCGCGCTAATCTCATAAGCTTTATCAGCTTCAAACAAATCAGGCCGGTATGAACCCAAAGCAGGAGGGAGTGAACCGGCAACCAATATCTCGTGTTGAGCATCAGTGGCGACATCACGAGCAATCTTGGCGGCTTCTTTTGCAAGCTCCGCCCCTTGCTCAGCGTAGAGCTCTTCCCCAAGATGAAATGGTACACAGGCATAGCTGTTAACAGTGATAATCTGTGCACCTGCCTCTACGAAACTTTGATGGGCTTGTTTCACATGTTGAGGCGATTCTATCAGCGCTTGTGCGCTCCAAAGTGGTTGCGAAAACGGAGCGCCAATACGCTTTAGTTCACGCCCCATACCACCATCTAAAATGGTCAGCTTCATTTTTAGACACCTAAATGGCTAGACTTCTATAAGCCCATTCAACCACAATGTATAGCGAGTTGAAAGAAAACTTTTCTACTGACAACATCTTTTATACTGACTACATAAGTAAGCTTCACGCTGTCCACTCAGGCAATGAAATATTAATTTCCTGCTCTATTCGAATTACAACTCAACGTCAGTAAATTAGCACTAGACGACTGGTCTAATTTACTTTATATTGCCCCACATGAAATACGATACAAACGATACTCGCCAGCACATACTGAATGTTGGTTACCAATTAGCCGTTGCTAAAGGGTTTACTAGCGTTGGTTTGTCTGAGCTATTAAAAACGGCCGATGTCCCGAAAGGCTCTTTCTACCACTACTTTAAATCAAAGGAGCAGTTTGGTGAGGCGCTAATCAACGACTATTTTCAACACTACCTTGAGCGTGTAAATCACTTGTTCAACCATGGTGAAGGCGATAGTTTACAACGGCTAATGCAATATTTTACTCGCTGGCTCGAAATGGAAAACGGAACTTGCAATGCCCATCGTTGCCTTGTTGTAAAACTCAGCGCTGAAGTCTCTGATCTGTCGGAACCGATGCGCGAAGCACTGCACAAAGGAGCAAAACAAGTGATCAATGCCATCGCGTCTTGCATCGAAAATGGCATTCAAGAAAACGTGATTGCGCACCAACCAAGTCAAGTGACAGCCAACATGCTGTATCAATTATGGCTTGGGGCAAGCTTATTAAGTAAATTGAGCCAAGATACATCAGGTTTGCAGCAAACACTCGTCACCACTGAGCAATTGCTACGCACTGAAATCTAAAGAACCACCCGCACCGCATGAGTTACTCATCTGATGCGGGATTTTTTCGACCCAACTCTAGACGACTGGTCTAATTGAAAAGGAATCATTATGACAACTGAAAATCGACAAATCGTATTAGCATCTCGTCCACATGGCGCTCCAACCCAAGAAAACTTCCGCTTAGAGTCGTCTCCAGTACCGGCTCTGGGCTCGGGCGAAGTATTATTGCGCAGCGTTTACCTCTCTCTCGACCCATATATGCGTGGACGCATGAATGATGCAGAATCTTACGCTGAGCCCGTCGCCCTGGGCGAAGTCATGGTTGGCGGAACCGTCTGCCAAGTTGAGCAATCTAATCACTCTAACTTCGCTGTCGGTGAATGGGTGCTGGCGTATACAGGCTGGCAAGACTACGCAGTATCAAATGGTGAGGGGCTCATGAAACTTGGTGACGCTCCTGCTCATCCTTCCTACGCATTAGGTGTCATGGGCATGCCGGGTTTCACCGCTTATATGGGTCTGCTCGATATCGGTCAACCAAAGCAAGGAGACACATTAGTCGTTGCGGCAGCAACTGGTGCGGTTGGCTCTATGGTGGGACAAATTGGTAAATTAAAAGGCTGCAAAGTTATCGGTATCGCAGGCGGAGCGGAAAAATGCCGTTATGCACAAGAAACACTGGGCTTCGATGCTTGTATCGACCACACCGCCGAGGACTTTGCCTCGCAACTAGCTGCAGCATGTAACGACGGAATCGATATCTACTTTGAGAACGTCGGCGGTAAAGTTTTCGATGCCGTATGGCCCCTTCTCAATACCGGAGCACGCATTCCTGTTTGCGGTTTGATCTCGCAATACAATGCCACCGCATTGCCAGATGGCCCAGATCGCACATCGAAGCTCGTAGCGACTCTTCTTGTAAAGCGCATTAGAATGCAGGGCTTTATCATTTTCGATGACTACGGACATCGCTACAACGAATTTGCCACGGACATGTCCCAATGGTTAGCTGATGGGAAAATTCACTACCGAGAGCATTTGGTCGAAGGCTTGGAACAAGCCCCTAGTTCATTCATTGGCCTATTAAATGGCACAAATTTCGGCAAACTCGTCGTCCAAACGAACCAAGCCCGCTAAAACGTCTAAAGAATTAGAAATAGGATACAAGATGATAACCCTACACCACTTAAATCGCTCTCGCTCTAAACGCATCATTTGGCTTCTCGAAGAACTCAAGCTTGATTATCAGATCAAACCTTACTTACGTGACAGCGTCACTCACCTTGCCCCACCAGAACTAAAGCAAGTACACCCGTTAGGTAAGTCTCCTGTTATAGAGAACGACGGGACGGTGATTGCAGAATCAGGCGCGATTACCGAATATCTGATTAATACCTATGCTTCAAAGGCACTAGCCCCTGAGTTTGGTAGCAAAGCTTATACCGAGTATTCTCAGTGGATCCATTTCGCTGAAAGCTCAGCTATTTTACCGCTACTGCTCAAACTATTTGTCTCAAAAGAGCCAGAAAAAACGAGCTTCTTAGAAGGTTATGCCAATGATGAGACAATGAAAGTGATCAGCTACTTCGATCAAGCATTAGAAAACAAGACGTATCTCGTTGAAGAACGTTTGACTGGCGCTGATATCATGATGTCTTTTATCGTCGATATACTAAACAATCGCGGCATGATTGACGATTTCCCCAACATTCGACGCTATGGAGAACAGCTCAGAACTCACCCTGCTTTGATTCGAGCAGAGCAGCTAGAGCAACAACACGGTTAGGCTATTATTCCAATTAAGCCATTGTTATAATTAAACTATTTCTATAATTAAACGATTATTCCAACTAGGCTACCGATCCAATTAAGGATCAGTACGATTAGCCTGTAACTACGGTTAAAATAAAAACCGATAAACAACCTAAAGGCCAGCTCAATCCGCTGGCCTTTTTACTATTCGGCTCTTTAAATAGTTCACACGTTACATGCTGGAATAAGTTCCACCGGTTCTAAAATACGAACCTTAATCTCATCTTGTTCAATGTGCTCAAACACCTGCGGGCGAATGTTCTTAATCCACCAGTCATTGTACGTTTTGCTATAAATGGCTTGGCGTTGATCTTCGTTTTCAAAAGCACGTAACCAAACAAACCAATCATCACCCTGCTCATCTTGGTAGGTATAAGTCTGTAGCACTTGCATGCCTTGCGACACTTGGTAGGGCAACAATTCCTCTTTCATCCAAGTAAGCCATTGATTCTTTTTGTTTGGCTTGAGCTTGTATTCTCTTAATTCAACCAACGGCATCTGTATCCCTTAATATAAATTGATATAGATCAATAACCCGCACCAAAGAATTCACATAAAATATGATACGCCCACATTCCATATCAAGTTACTGCGAAACTAAGACCATCACGACCACGGGTTATTGTATTAATAATACAGATGGGGGACACACAGCTTATTTACAAGCCCATAAACCACAACACAGTGCCAAGATCCTAAACAAAATGTGCCGCCAATCGAAGCGCATCACCAAGCCATTAATAGAACATATTCTGAACCAGATTAGAGCCTGAATGCTCCGAGGACACCCTACATGAACAGACGCAACGCCTATACTACCGACCAAGAAGTGACGTTCTCCGATGCTGAGGAACTCGTTTCCACCACCGATTTACGAGGCGTTATCACGTATGCTAACGATGCTTTCTGCAAAGTTTCAGGCTTTAGTCGAGAGGAACTTGTTGGTAAAAATCATAATATCGTTCGTCACCCAGACATGCCAAAAACCGCATTCTCCGACCTCTGGCAGCATATGCAAGAAAACGAAACTTGGCGTGGCGCCGTAAAAAATCGCTGTAAAGACGGGCGGTATTATTGGGTTGATGCGTTTGTTACCCCAATTTTTGAAAACGGAACCAAGGTCGGCTACCAATCGGTCAGGCGCTGCCTTAAAGCAAACACGCTCAAGCAGGCCGACACTTTGTACAAACGCGTTCGCGAAAAAAGTAAACGTCTCGCTTTAAAAAAACTGATGCGCCAAATGAGAACGTTCGTCTTTTTTGTCGTCGCTGCCGTCACTCTTTTCTTTGGCATGCAATTTTATTGGGTCACGACACTTCTTATTGTTCTACCTTGGCTCTTCTACTATCCAGAACTTGTGCAAACCCCACGTTTTTTACGCAATCAGCGAAAACAATACGATAGCGTCTCTAGGCTCGTTTACTCAGGGAATTCTCCCACTAGTATTGCCGATTTTCATATCAAGCTCTTAGAAGGAAAGGTTTCGACCATCTTAGGTCGGATTGAAGACAGCCTGCACAGCTTCGATCAAGGCTCCGACGCGCTGTTAACCGTCTCTAGACAGACAGAACTGGGGGTCGAACAAGCAACGTCAGAGTTATATCAAGTTTCCACCGCAGTCGAAGAAATGGTGCAGAGCATAGGGACCGTTGCACACAACATTGAAACGACCAATCAGAAAGTTCATCAAGCTCACCTAGACTGTGAAACTTCCAAACAAGGAATGACACAAACGATGGAAAAAGTGTCGTCGCTAACAGAAGAAGTGGAAAAAGCAGCAGATTCAGCCAGCGTACTGGCCAGTAAAACAGAAAACATCAGTGGGATAATGCAGGAAATACAAAGTATCGCTGACCAAACCAACTTGTTAGCGCTTAACGCTTCCATCGAGGCAGCTCGAGCTGGTGAACACGGCCGTGGATTTTCTGTTGTCGCCGATGAGGTGCGAGCGCTATCTAGCCGGACACACACTGCAACGGAGCAAATCCAAGCGTCCATTGCTGATATATTAACTATGCTAGCGGAGTGGTCGAAAACCATGGAACAAGGGAAGAAGACCGCGCAGCTATGTTTCAAGGAAACCGAACAAACCCAAGAGCTGGTCACTCAAGTTTACTTGGCTATTTCAGATATCTCAGACTTAGCTGCCGAAATATCGACCGCTGCTGAGCAGCAAAGCCAAGTGTCGCAAGAAATCAACCTGAACATCGTGAACATCAGCGATACCTCAAATCAAAACCTAGTGCACGCTCAAAGCGTCGCAACGGAATCCGAAGCCTTCAAGCAAAGATCTCAAAATCTGGCATCGCTCGGAGTATCGTTTCAATTAAACTAAAACGCTCCTACCCGTGGGGCAGAAGCGTTATCATTCAGCGCCCAAATTGCGGCGCTGTTTAGCTGTTTAGCTGTTTAGCTTATTGTTGAGATCTAGGGTTAAACTACATCAGAACCCCAGAGATATATCCGATTCTAATCATCGCTAAGCTTTTGGGCTTCTCAGCTTTTGGGCTAAAGCAATCAAAGCAATCAAAGCCATCACTGAGAAACCTAAAGCCGCGGCACTTTCGAAATGGAACTGAGCCGCAATGCCTGAAACCAGAGATGCGACAAAAAATAGAGTCCCACCAAACAGGGCATTCGCACTCGCAGACATACTAGGGAACAGCGAAAGCGCAAAAGAAAAGTTCACGGTTACTAACATTCCGCCAATAGTGTAGATAAAAAATAAAGGTACGACCAAACTATAGATAGACAGAGGTAGCCACACCATTGAAGCAAGCAACACTGCACCAAAGGCAATCAGCCCCGTCACGCCGACGCGCATTTTACTGGCGAGACTATAATGCATCAAGAATCGATTACTTAAACTACCAATCGACCAACCGACCCCGAGAGTCAGAGCGAAATAGCCAAATTCAATTGGGCTAAAATGCAATTGGTTTTTCAGCAAGAACGGAGTAACCGCTGTCACTATCATCACTAAGCCATAGGTAAAGCCATTGGTAAGGCCAGCTGCGAGGAAATCTCGATTAGTTAAAATTGTACGATACCTGCTGGCGATCGCTCCTAGCTTAAACTCATTGTAATAGCTGGTTGTTTCCGGCATGTTGAGCAAAATAAAAGCAAACACGACCGCGCTATAAATCACGAGGAAGTAGAAGTTAGCTTCCCAGCCAAAGTAGTGCGTCAGGTAGCCACCAATAAACGGCGCGATGATTGGCCCAATGGTCCAAGCAAACGCCATATAAGTAGTGATTTTTTCAAACTCTTTGCCTTTAAACAAATCAGAGAGCACCGCACGCATTGGCACAACCATTGCCGCAACGGTCGCACCTTGAATCAACCTGAGTCCAATCAACTGATAGATAGTTGCAACATGGGGAATAGCAAAAGTCGCGAGTAAATAGGCTATTGTCGCTATAATAAATGGTTTCTTACGGCCAAAACTGTCAGAAATCGCACCAGCAAAAAGTTGCATGACGCCTAAACCCAACATATAAGCGGTAATGGTTAACTGAACCGCACCCTGAGTGGTATCAAAGACTCCTCTAATCTCAGGCATACTCGGCACAAATATATCAGTGCTTAAGCCAGAAAGAGGAACCACTAAAATCGCTAGCAACGCGATAAAGTAGCGATTTTTAGGTGACGGCTGCGACATGGCAGGGTTTTGCGAAAGGTTTTCCATAGCAACTTTGCTCACTAAATGAAACATGTGTTGCGGATATTAAACGAAGGATTGATTTTGATCAATATTTTCGTTTAATATTTTACTACACCCGTTCTTGATGGAAAACAAAGAGAGACATAGATGACCGAAGCCAATTACTTCGCGACACAGTTAAAGACTCAACGTGCTCGATTGGGCCTCAGTATGCAGGCGTTAGCGGACCTTGCCTCAATCAGTAAATCCATGATCTGCAAAATAGAGCGTAATGAGACTCAACCCACTATTGATGTGGCTGCGCGCATCGCGCACGCTCTGGGAATGACACTCACCGAGTTAATCCAACCACCTGAAAAGGCAATGGCGCTGCTGATCCCTGTCGAAAATCAGCCAATAATGGAAACGGAAGACAATGTAACGTGTCGCACTATCTCTCCGACAAGACATGGGCATACCATCAAGTGGAGTCAAGTAACGCTAGGCGCTAACACCTCATTCGAAAACCCGCCCGATAACCTTTTGAATAAAAACTATTACTTATATCTAAAAGAAGGGAAGTTATCGATTCAAGTTGATCAAGAAACGTTCGAAGTAAACCGTCACGAAAGCTTTTATTTCAGACCGAGACTCTCGTATAAAGTAAGTAATTTAAGTACTGACAGCGAAGCGAACTATGCGTTGATCCAAGAGCTTACGAGCCGATAGCCCCTATTTACTTGTTCAGACTCAGACTGGATAACAGGTTGGAGTGAATGGATCACGATTCATTCATTCTGCCTAAACATCCACGTCATAGGTTGGTTCGACTGTAAAAAGAGATACTTACACCAACCACATATTAAACCAACCTTTTATCCGCCGCTAGCCGCCCCCCCTGAGCAGCATTGAATAATCTCCGATCGTTATCTATAACTATATCAATAATCAAAACATATAAATCACATGATGACAAAACTTTTTGGGCCTACTTTTTTATGTTTAAGCCTACTTTATGCATCGCCGACGTACAGTGAATATTTGTCGGGCTTTGGTGCTACCAGTGCGAACTTTATCATCCCTTCTGAAGGCACCAGAGAGCGCTCGCCGTATGTCGATTTAGCCCTTGTTTCTGTACATGGCGGCGCAAATTTCGATTGGGGTGAAATAGTTGGGGCCATTGGCGTGTATTACGTTGATAAAGATTCTGATCGATGGACAAATTTTACTAAAGGCCATCTTGCCTACAAAACGGGCTTAGGCGAATCAAGATGGTATGCCTTTCGCCATACTATTGACGGGCCCGGTTTCAGTATCGATGATACCGCCTTCGGAATGAGTTATAACTTCAGCGGTGATGGCTGGTTTTTGAAACCATGGACAGGTGCGCTACTCTCCACCGTCAATCAATTAAGCGATTCCTTTACTGGCTTCAATGGCGGGATTGCTGGTTACACCGCTGGCTATACGTTTGAATTGCACGGGGAAGATTTCCGAATAGTTAACTGGTCTGAAACCGAATTCGGTCGCAGGCAAACCTACACCGATACCTTTGCAGAAACCTCTAAGGCTTCGCTTAATGGTGCACTATCAATATGGTGGTTGACCAATAGCGAGCTATCTATGGCCATTCAATACCGATATATTTATAATGACGTACTGCTTCCAGTGAACACTAACGCGATGATATACACCATTCAGTATCACTTTTAAATGATCACTTTTCAGCGATTATTTTTCAGTCATTACGGCGGTCATTATCCTCGCCGTTTCAGCTAATTCCCTTTCATTTTCATTGAACCTCGAAAGCAAAATTTAACTTTCCACTACATCAACCAATATTTCAGTTGCATCTTAGGATAAATGTTAACGATGAGTTAAATATCGTGATCCACATTAACCTACTAAACATCCTCCTGCTCATTATCTTGACAATTCTCTCAGTCAGAATCACTTTGGATACGTAGTCAAAAATGACTCTAGCAAAATACCTCAAGGGTAATGCTACGACCTGTTTGACCTCATTATCCAAGCGACAAAGCATGCGCATGCTCAGATTAAACGCGCACGGAAATAGAAGTAAGAGAATTTTCACTATTGAGAATGACATAAGTATTCTATCGACTATCAAGGAGTTCACCATGCCGCAAAGCGCATCGCCTAACGCACCATCTCAACCTGTCATTGGCAAAGACTGGTCTTTTTCTAGGCGCGTACTAGCCTTCATTTCCATTATGATGGTGTACTTCTTTTACGATCTGAACTGGATGATCGATGGAAATATCCGCCACTCATTGATCAGCACTTATGGCTTTTCTTTTACCCAAGTCAGTATGATTTTCAGCTCACTTGAATTAGGTACGATTCCTGGCACTCTACTCTTTGGCATGATCGCTGCCAAAACGAGCAAAAAGCGCACATTGATGTTATTGGCATTAATGATGGGCTGCTTTACTCTACTACCTTTAATCTCGCCGGGCAGTTTAACCGTTTGGTTAGGCTCACGTTTCATCGCCGGATTGGCTCTCGGGGGGTGTTTTGGTACTTCAATTGCTCTAGTGGTTGATCTGTTTCCATCGAAAAGCCGCGCCATCTTTGCATCCATACTATGCAGCTCTTTCGCAATCGGTATTCAAGTTTCTGGTTACATGTATAGCATCATGGGAAGTAGCGGTTGGAAATTACTACTTACAGTCTGCGCCGTCGGCCCGATTATAGGAATGCTCGCTGTAGCATTGTTCGTTCCAGACGACTTCAACCACATGCAAACGATCAGACAGAAACAAAGTGCATCGAAAAGCAAAGACGGCATTTCTTACTTTGCCATGTATTGTAACCACACCCGTATTGGTATCAGTGTGCTACTACTTTCCGCATGTAACTTCCTTGGCTACGCATTGTTTAACAACAACGCCCTCCACTACATGACAGACGCCCTAACTCTTTCTCACGACATGGCCGGTCAAGTCTTCATGTGCAGTGGATTAGGCCTGTTCATAGGTTATTATTTCTGGGGAATCATGGCTGGCTGGAAAGGAAGAAAAGTTGGCTTGGTCGGATTTTTTATCGCCGCGATTGCTATGTTTTGTTACCTCAATCTTGGCGCCGAGCACCTTACACTGCTGTACCCATTTTCGTTCATGATTGGCTTTGGCTTTGGTTGTACCTCTTACTGGGGAGTCTACTATACCGAATTATTCCCAGAAAAATATCGCCCTATCGCGGCTGGCATTTCATTTAACGGCGGTCGATTGGCCACATCATTTGCCATCCCGACCATCGCAGCCTCATCACACGGAAATATCTCAGTGGTGTTCACATGGGCCATCGCAGCCGTAATATTAGGCGCTTGCATTTGGTCTACGCTACCTGAAACCCTAACCAAGAAACGCTCAAGCAAAGAAGACTCATCGACTACCTCTAACCTACAAAAAACAGCCTAGATATAAGCACCAGTCAGTACTCTGACTGGTGTCATTTGGTCGTATCTGAGCATTAAAGTCAAAGTAAATGAAGCCTTAGGTTTCCTAAGCTTAATACATCGACCTTTCCATGAATGTCGCAGTTATTATCTGAAATCAGGTTATCTGAAGTCAGGGATTCGGAGAAGAACCACCTAAGTATGCAGCTCGTTAGCAAAGCTGAGCTTTATGAAGCGAGAAGATTAGCAAAGTAATTTGGGAAACAACGCCGATTCAAAAGATGTTTTAATCAAACCCGTACTCACTTAATATTTTGTTATACTCCCCGCTGTCTTTTAAACTTTTCAGCCCTAGGTTAAATTTGTATATTATGTCATTCGCCTTTGGATTTTTCTTTCCAGATAGCATATAGATAAATTTCTCATCAAGCATTGGTTTTACAAAGATATACTCTTCATTATTAATATATGATGGGCTAAGTTTTGAATACTCAGCAAGGAAGACACCTTTCGACATCACTACCATATCAACTCTTTTTTTGAACAGTTTCCTAATGTTTAATATTTGGTTGGAGGCTACCTCTTTGTTTAGATATGTGGCCTTATCAAAGGCCTCACTATTTACCCAACCTCTCCCTACACCAATTTTGTATTTTTTTAAATCTTCTAATTGCCCAAAGGATGTTATACCGAGAGATTTCAACGCAACAATACTAACTTTTATTTCATATACGGGCTGGCTAAACATAAACCTGCGTGCTCTATCATGACTGTAATAAGCCCCCATAAGTACATCTGACTTCCCTTCTTCCACTTCCTGTATCGCTCTCTTCCATGGGACGAAGCGAATAGTAGACTCGACTCCAGCCTTTGAAAATGCAGCCTTTACTATTACCGTGATTACACCGCCATTTCTGAGTTCGGAACCATAATAAGGATCCCAATCTGTCGTAACAAGACGGATGGTGTCAGACATAGCAGGGTATGAGATAAAAGCGGAAATTAGTAAGGCATGCAGTAGCCGAAATGAAGAGAACGTCATAAATTTTCTTTCTATATTCATAGACACATAATACAACTATAGCTGCTCGTGCTCTTAATGACGTTGACTTGATTTTCTCCGAAAAGGTAGACTCCGTTGCAAAGTCAGTCATTTGAACCACACTGATTAATCATTGCAACGGTAACTCACTAAGTCTTCCTGCAAAAATCACCAATTCGCTGACGACATCATCCTATGGGCAGTGCGTGGGTACGGCATTATTTCCCAAATCGCTCTGCTAATTTTCTCGATTCATAAAACTCAGTTTGGCCAACGTAAAGCGATGAATAAAATCAATAGACTCAGTGTCCCAGTTCATCAGCCAATGTGAGCTTGATAACATAATGAGGTTAGTGAGGCGCTTTAGAAAGCAACGCCAATATTCATCCCCAGTACTTTCATTCGCAGGTCTTTGAGCCTGTCACTAGCTCGGGATTTCTCTACCCAATAAAGCTCAAGCTCAACCTGATCGATTTGTTCTTGCTTGAAACTCTTTATCGCACGCTCATACGCGACGTTGGCTTCTTCTTCCTCTAGCCTTGCGACGTAATATAGTTGTAAGTAGTCTGTGTTGATGGAACTAAGCATTTGCTCACCCCTTATTATGGAACCTAGCGCACATAAATATAGTTCATATTTCGCAATTGGAGAAAGTTTAGCTGCAGCGAGGTGAAAATAGTGGGATAGAAGGGAGGGAGATAAAACACAACCTCCCATGGAGTTGGGTGATTGTTTAAGGGAAAGTTCTAGTGATTAGACGTCATCGATTACTGGGTACTCGATGACTGGGAAGTGGCTGGATTAAAGATCTGATTGGTTCGGCCCAATACATCAAGGCCTTGCTGCTGGAGCCAGTATGGGATATCAATCAATACCCAATTTTCTGAAAGTTTATCATCGCGGCGATAATAGACATCCACCACCTGCATATCAGCTTCAACACCTCCTCCCGGCAAACCAAGAAAACCGCCCGCAGGCGTATTAGAAAGATTTGGCCAGCCAAAGAAGCAGGCAAACTGCCCTTCGGCGAATCGGCACACATGCCCATTAAACTTCTTACCTTTTAAGTTATTACGAAAAGGCAACTGATGTTGCTGCTGGTAACGAGGGATAGTGTAACTCGCACCGATACCGCACGGGCCATACCAAATCATATCTTTGGCCCACGTTTTTGCGAGCAGTTCAGGCTGTGGCTGAATATCATCAAATTCATTAAGTGATGATAAATCATCAATCATTTGATTCACCAATGCCAACGTCTTAACGCTTTCGCCTGACGGAGCATCTTCATGATGAATACCATCATGGTATCTTGGACCAGGATAGACAAAATGACGGCCAGTAGAAGGAGGTAAAGGATAGCAACCTGCTTGCTCCATAAAGCCTAATAAATCGACAAACAAACCGGTTTGAGTGATTTTTCCATCGACGACGCAACTAAATTCGGCATAGCGCAGCATCGCCATTTTATGAGTGGCTTTGATACCCTGCCAATCATGATCGAAAAGGCCCATAAAATGCCCCATACTCATCACCCAGTGCTGACCATCGTGCTCATTCTCACCAGCGATGAAAATATCTTCCCTGCGCTGTAAATGGTTTAATGACTGCTTAAGCGGCCGCCAAAAACTCTCGGCTGAGCCCTCTAAGGAGTTCACCTCTCGGAATGGGTATACTCCACGCCAAAGATAGTCTTCAGACGTGCAAGAGCGTAGCACCTCAATCTCAGCGCCTAGTGGTGCTTCTTCCATCTTCGACATATAGCCGCGCACCACTTGTTTCGCTTGTTGATAATTAGTCATCATTTCTCTTACCAAATTAAATAATTAAAATTGATTTTTCAGCCAGCCATTAATGAGGCCTGCCACCTCAGTGGGCTTTTCTAACGTCGACAAGTGCCCACAGTTCGGCAGAACATGCAAAGAAGCATTAGGGATCTTTTCTAGTATTAATAAGTGGTTAGTTACAGGGCAGAGTGCATCTTCCCTACCGCAAATGACCACCGTTGGCACGACAATATCACCAAGTAACGGCCGAGCATCAGGACGACTTGCCAAGGCCTGTGCGTGATTGACAAAACGTTCGACGCCAATATTCTCCGCCATCTGGCAGATAGTTTGAGTCAACTCCGTATCCTTCAAGCGATCGATATGAATTAACACAGGCATTAAGCTATCTGGAGTAATCGAAGAAAACTGTCCGTTGATCGCTTTATCGACCAACAGGTTACGTTTTGCCGTCACTTCCGGCAATGCAAATTCATCCGCAGAGTTAGTATCGAGTAAGATCAGCCCTTTCACCCGTTTAGGAGCTTGTCGGTACACTTCAAATGCTAAAATCCCTCCCATCGACAAACCGCCTAAAATAAAACTTTCAGGGGCTTGTTCTAGAATGGTTCTCGCTAATTCTTGCATTGAATTTTGCGCGGTAAGCTCCGCGCAAACGGGCTCCACACCCTTTAGATGCTGATTGACTGGCTGAAATAGCTGGTTATTACAAAGCAGGCCAGGTAACCAAAGTAACGGTATGGTTTGGCTCATGGAGAAACCACAGGGGTCGATGGTGTATCACTGCCCACAATCAAGTATGTGAAGCTCTCACCACGGCGATTTTCAAGACTGATATGCGCGCCAAGTGGCACATTGAACACATCGCCAGTCGTCAATAGAACTTGTGCCGTTTTGTCATTTTGAGACACTTCAACCAAAGTGTCGCCGCTAAAGTTGATCAGCACTTGCTTCTCTTCTCGGGTGTATCTTGGCGTTTTAGCGCCATGCGTTAGGCTAAGTCCATGTACGCTCACTTCATCGTGACTTTTTACTTGGAAGTCGTAGCTCGCCAAAGGGCTTCCAGATAATGAAAACTGCTTAAAGTTGACGCGATCAAAATCTGGCGTCACAGCTTGATATTGATCTCGGCGGACAACGAATGGCTGCATTTTCTCCGGTGTGTAGCTGTCAAACTGAGCCATTTCTTCATCAGACAGGAGCGGCATCAATTCAGTCAGCTCAGGAACGGCTTCTCCCGCTTGAGTATCAACAAGCACTTTGTCTTTACGCAGATATAAACCGTGTCCTTGGCTATCTTTTAAAACTTCAGGATGCCATGTCACACCACCGCCGGAGTTGTCTCCACCTAGAACGGAGTACATGAAGCCATAGTCACGCCCGACAACTTCAAAGCCGCGGAACAAGTTAGTCGGAATGGAAATCAGATCACCAGAAGTGAGCACCACTTCTTCTTCGCCTTCATTGCCCCAGTAAAAACGAAAGCTACCTTTGAAGACCACAAAGATCTCTGCCGTTGTATGAGAGTGAAGAGAGTTTTTGATGCCCGGTGGTTGCCCTGCTGCGCCAATATTAAAGCCCGTAGTTTCACGGATATGCACGGGTTGCTTGTCACTTTCCGCCACACCAGCACCAATGATGCAGTAATTGTCTTTTAAATGGCTGCCCGGCGTACGTGCATCTATAAATGCGGCCGTGCCTGGCTTTAATTCCATATAACGAACTAGTTGTTCATCTAAATCTTGTTGAAAACTCATTATTATTCCTTACAGAAAGCTTACTTGGGCGTAGCTATCACACACCTAACGGACGGCCGCCATCGACAGTCAGCGTTGTACCCGTTGAAAACGTCATCTGCTCCGCGGCAAACACGACGGCTTGAGCCACTTCATCACAGTTTGCGAGACGTTTTAACGGCGTGGCTTGTTCTTGGTGATTGCGCCAACCTTCGTCCAACCCTTTAACGAATTCGGTATCGATCAGCCCCGGAGCCACTGCAAGTACCCGAACTTCAGGAGCAAGCGCTCTTGCTAATGAACGAGTCATGTTTTCCATCGCGGCTTTGCTAGCGCAATAAGCGATATTACTGCCCATTGCAGTTTGCGCGGCAATGGACGTAATGTTGACCACACACCCGCGCTGCTTTCTCAAGTGAGACTCAAATGCTCGAACCATAGCAAACGGAGCACGCACATTGACTTGGAAGATGCGATCGACCAGCGCGTCATCCAACGTAGCTAAATCAGCGTGTTCGACGAACTTGGTCATCCCTGCACAATTGACCAACAAGTCCAAACCTAATTTATCGGCTGACCACTGCGCCGCAAGCTGATTAATGCTGCTCGTATCGGCCACATCCAACTGGAGACTTTGGTGTCCATCACCTGATAGCTCATTCAGCAAAGCATCCGCTTTGCTTTGGCTAGAGTTATAAGTAAACGCCACTTGATAACCTTTATTGGCGAGCGACTGGCAAATAGCGGCCCCAAGGCCGCCACTTCCGCCCGTTACTAACGCGCGTTTAGTCATTCAGTGCACCTTCTTTCTCAAGTTTGCTGTAACGGCGTACACGAATGTCCGCTTGCTCTTTATGCCCAGCGAACCCTTCTAGCGCACACAAGCGTGAGCAGTATTCACCCACCTTTAATGACGCTTCCGCAGTCACACGTTGATACGTACAAGTCTTAATAAATTTACCGACCCACAGACCGCCCGTGTAACGAGCCGCTTTTTTGGTCGGCAAAGTGTGGTTAGTGCCGATACACTTGTCACCGTAAGAAACGTTTGTTTCTCGGCCCAAGAATAGTGCGCCGTAGTTTGACATGCTATCTAGGAAGAATTGCGGATCTTGAGTCATCACTTGAACGTGCTCAGAGGCAATGTCATCGGCTACTTTAACCATTTCTTCGTAGCTATCACAGACGATCACTTGACCGTAATCTTGCCATGCTTTACTCGCCACTTCCGCCGTTGGCAAAATAGTCAACTGACGCTCGATCTCAGCCATCGTCTCGTGCGCAAACTTCTCAGAATTGGTCAAAAGAACCGCTGGAGAGTTGTAGCCGTGCTCCGCTTGACCGAGCAGATCTGCAGCTGCAAGTTCAGGATCACACCCCTTTTCGTCGGCAATCACTAATGTTTCTGTTGGGCCTGCAAATAAGTCGATACCCACACGGCCAAATAGCTGACGCTTCGCTTCTGCAACAAAGGCGTTACCAGGGCCAACAATCATGTCGACAGGCAAAATAGATTGTGTTCCCAATGCCATGGCACCGACAGCTTGCACGCCGCCAAAGCAGTAAATTTCATCTGCGCCGGCCATCGCCATTGCGGCAACGATAGCTGGGTTTGGCTCACCGTTGAAAGGGGGCGCACAAGCAATAACACGTTTCACACCAGCCACTTTCGCCGTTAATACACTCATATGTGCAGAGGCAACTAGTGGGTACTTACCACCTGGAACGTAGCAACCTACACTATCTACTGGAATATTTTTGTGGCCAAGTACGACACCTGGTAGCGTTTCAACTTCTACATCCTTCATTGAATCACGTTGAATTTGAGCGAAGTTTTTCACTTGTTCTTGAGCGAACTCAATGTCTCGTATAGTCGTTTCGTCTAGGCTATTGATACACGCTTGAATTTGCTCTTGCGTTAAACGGAATTGCTCTGGAGACCAATTATCGAACTTAGTGGATAGATCGCGCACTGCCGCATCACCACGAGATTGGATATCGGCAAGAATACCTTCCACTGTTTGTCGCACTTGCGTGTCGTTTGATGCAGATATTTCTTCGGTGATTCCGTTTTTAAGGTAAGTTGCCATGTTCATTGCTCCAGTTATCTATTTATCTACGCACGTGACTACGTATTCATTTTTAATTTAAATATATCGCTATTGAAATATAGCTACCGATGAAAAACCTACGTCAGTGTTGGGTTTTCATAAATGACTACGAATGCAAAAACACTAAACAACTTACCCAGCAGGTGCAATCCAAATTAAGGAAAATTGTCAATAAATATCAAATAACATGACTGACCTCCGTTTTGTGACCATCGGTATTGGCTATTTACCGTGACCTTTGGCTATCGTACTGGTTTTCACTTTTTTAATGGAAATAGAGTATGAAATTCGCATCTCACCCCCAGCACGACGCTCAAATTGGTACCTTTGTCAAAACGCCTCATCCACATATCATTGAAGTGCTGAGTTTAACCTCGCTAGACTTCCTGATTCTTGATGCTGAGCATGCCCCTTTTGATCGCAGCTCTTTAGACCTTTGCTTAATGGCTGCAAAACTATCTCAAACACCGGCACTGGTTCGGGTTCCTGATTCTCACCCTTCGACATTGCTTAATGCACTTGATTGCGGTGCCAGTGGAGTATTGGTGCCACATGTATGCTCAGCTAAACAAGCACAAGAGATAGTCAAACGCAGCCACTTTGGTGCTGGCGGACGTGGTTATGCAGGCTCAACTCGCGCCGCCGATTACACCAATAAAACGTTACCTGAACACCTTTCATCCAGTGCCGAAAACACCAGAGTCATCGTTCAAATAGAAGACATTGAAGGGGTTGAAAACGTTGAACAAATTGCAGCAGTTGAAGGGGTTGATGCCTTGTTCATCGGTCAAGTCGATTTAGCAGTTGCGTATGGCACTCAATCTGTACACAATGACACCGTATTACAAGCAAGCAAACGAATTATTGCCGCAGCACAACAACATCAAAAGCCCGTGGGAATGTTTGTAGCCGATGCTTCTCAAATTCGTGACTGGAAATATTTAGGCGTATCTTTTTTCGGCGTGGCGTCAGAGCACAAAATGATCCTTGACGGTTTTAAGCAACAGAGGCTGTCGATGGGTCAAAACACTTAATCAGAGGACATTACAATTAAAAGCAAAATCACCTCGACAGATGTAGCCAAAATGCTCGGGATATCGCAATCAACGGTATCACGAGCCTTTAACCCTAAAGCCAGCATCAGCGAAAAAAAACGCAAGATGGTGATGGACGCTGCGAATAAGTTGGGCTATACCCCGAATGCTATTGCACGCAGCCTGATTTCCAATCGTTCAGGTTTAATAGCGATTGCCCTCGACAGCGAGTCCAACCCTATGTACGACACATTGGCTCGCTTGCTCACCAAAGCGATCCAAAAAAGTGGCGGCCAAGCAATCCTCTGCCCTATTGATGAAGGCAACCTCGATCTCGCCATTTCACGTGCCATCGAATACCAAGTCGACGGACTAATTATCGCTACCAGCCGCCTAACCAGCCGAGCCATCGCCCAGTGTGATAAGTTTGGCGTGCACCTGTGCTTGATAAACCGCTACATTGAAGGCCTCAGCGCCAATAGTGTCGGGCTCGACAATCTAGACGCTGGTGTTCAGGCCGCGCACTACCTCACAACAAAAGGCTACAAACAACTTGCCTACCTCAGCGGTGATGCAGGCTCAATGACAAGTGAAGAGCGGTGGAAAGGGTTTTCTAAAACCCTTAATGAGCTTGGCTATTCTCCGGCCAAGTTCATCGAAGCTTGCTACACCTTTGAATCTGGGCAAGAAGCCGCGCAAGAGGTGGTTAGTTCTTCGCATAAAATCGATGCGGTTTTCTGCGCCAACGACATTTTAGCACTCGGGCTTATCGATGGTTTACGCCAGAAAGGCCACCGCGTCCCTGACGATTATGCGGTGTTGGGGGTCGATGATGTGCAAATGGCTGCTTGGCCTGCGTATAACCTGACAACCATTCAACAGCCCACTGAAAAAATCGCGGCGGTCGTCGTTGAAGACTTATTGGCGCGGATTCATGGTGAAGAAACCAAAACGGGCCAATATCTGATGCAACCAGGAACCATGGTCGAGCGATCGAGCTGCTGACCGAGTCCATTCACTCTGGTTTACTCATTGACAAGCACGATACAACTTGGGCAGGCGATAACTTACGCGCTTGCCCGCCGATTCCGTCAATCAAGTAGCCAAGCTCGCCCCTTCCCCATTCTTACCCACAAAACCTGATCGCAAGCACGAAACCAGCTTAGTACTCCAAGATTTCGTTGACAAAAATATCGCGATAGACGAATTTGGGTACGTACCCAAATTGTAAACCAAGCACAACACAACCCGATGGAGAGTATTAATGAGTATGCAAGGCTTTGATGAAAAATGGCAAGATTTCCCTGACTACATCCTTGGAATCACCAAAGAAATATGGGAAGAACGCGGACTACATACTCTAGAAGATTACTACTCTCCTGACATTGTTGTACGCTCACCAAGCGCTATCTCCACTGGTAATAAGGATGTCATAAGCGCGACGATGGCTACCCTATCCGAGTTCCCAGACCGAACTTTATATGGCGAAGATGTTATCTGGAGCGGCACACCGGAAACTGGAATGTTGTCGTCGCACCGTATTATCTCCACAGCCACTCATACGGGTAACGGAGTGTACGGACAAGCGAGTAATCAAAAACTGCGCTACCGAATCATCGCCGATTGCCACGCAATCAATAATCAAATCAATGATGAATGGTTGATTCGCGATCAGGCCGCGATTGCACACCAGCTCAGCATGTCATCAAAAAAATATGCACAAGATCTCATCGAGCGAGAAGGTGGCATCGAATCAAGTCCATTCCCATTCACTCCAGAACAGGATATCGTCGGCCCCTATCAAGGCATCGGCAATGATAATGAATGGGGACAAAAGTACTACTCAATCTTAAATCGTATTATGAACGCGGAATTTTCAGTGATTCCTCAAGAATATGATCGAGCCTGTATCGGTGAATACACGGCCGGGCTCTCTGCGCTTTCCCATGCCGACATTGATAAGTTTTGGCTATCACTGCGTTCTTCTTTCCCAGATGCAGAATTTAAAGTGCATCATGTCATTGGCCGTGAAGATCCGATGATGGCTCCGCGCGCGGCGCTACGTTGGTCTTTAGAGGGAACTCATTCTGGCTACGGAGCATTTGGCAAACCAACTGGTGCCAAAGTTTATGTCATGGGTATCAGCCATGCTGAGTTTGGTCCTTGGGGACTTCGCCGTGAGTTCACCCTCTTTGACGAAACCGCCATTTGGAAGCAAATACTACTTCAACAAGGTTAAAACCTGTTGCTTGTTCTATCCGCAAAGCCAACTAATCAACCCACGTCAGATACGTTGGCTTTTCATTGAGTTGCGCTCTGAAGGCCAACTCTCTATTTATCTCTGCTTTCTACCGAAAGTATGACAGGTTCGATTATCTAATAAACATATCAGGTAAAAAGAGCTAAATAACATAATAAGTCTTCATGTGCTTTCACTACAACGTAAACGATAAATCAATTCTATACTTGTAAGATCCGAGCGACTGACGAAACCGTTTAATCCTATGTGGCTAGCAGCACCTTTTGTTCAACGCCCTATCACCGCACTGATTCTCAGCGCGTTTTTCGTTTTGTGCCCAACCTACACTTGGGGAGACGACAACAATACAATCACCATTGCAACCATTGATGTTCCTCCCCTCACGCCATATAAAAATGGGTTAGTTTCTGAGATTGTTCGGCAAGCATTTAAACTTGAAAATATCCACGTCGAATACCATCTCTACCCTCTGACTCGGATTCCTTGGGCACTAGAGAAAAACAAAGAATGTGCAGCCATAGGCACGACACGCTGGTTCGCCAAGACTAATATAGAAATAAGCGTACAGCATGTTTACTACGGACGAGCGAGCCTATTCTATCTCAAAGAAAACTTCCCCAATGGTTTCGATTTCAATCAATTGGACGAGATAAAGCAGTATCGAATTGGAACTTATCTCGGAGGGGCTCTTGATAAGTTTTTCGTTAACAATGGATTCATTAACAACATTCAATTGGTTCCAAGCTTACATCAAAACATGAAAAAGCTAATCTTAGGTCGAATAGATTTCGTCGCCACCCTTTTGTACCCAACACTCAAATTTATCGAGGCTGAATATCCTAATTATATCGACGAGATAAACTATGCAAAGACTCCCCTCTTTATAGGACAACTTGGCATTATTTTCACTCCCCGCTGCAAAGAAATGAAAGAAAGATTCACAAAAGGATTCTACAATCTGCGCCAATCTGGTGAGTATCGAAAAATCATTGAGTCGCACTTTCACCCGTATTCAGCACCCTCAGATGTGTTTGTGAAGCTAGAGGGGAAATAGTGATGATATTAAGACGACACATCATTATGATATTGCTCATCCTTCCAATATCCGGTCTAACAAAAAATCTGAATATCGCAACGATCGATATTGTCCCAGCAGGTTATAAGAGCAATGGTGTGGTGACTGGCGCTTTCTATGACATCGGCAATGAGATTGCCAAACGTGCAAACCTCACTTACGTTAACAAATTAAAGCCATATACCAGAGTTATCCATGAACTTCGTTCGGGCAAGGCTGATATGACCATCATTTTGAAACACCCTGATCTAATCGAACACGTCATTGTGGTAGACAAAGTTACGACGATAAAGGTCATCATCCTCAAGCATAATATGAACCAAATCCAGTCTTTGAGCGATTTATATGGCAAAAAGCTTGGCGGGATTAGAAATAGCGCCTTTGCTCGAGAGATATACACCCATAAAGAAATTATCCCTACCATTCTAAAAGACAATCGACAGGGATTAAAGCTACTCAAACTAGGGCGGATCGATGCTTTGGTGGGTGTTGATATGAGTATTTATTACGCGATGAAGAAATTAAACATAACACGTGACCAATTCTCACAACCGTTTATCTATAAGAGCATGGATGTCATGCTTTTATTATCCAATAAAGTATTAGACCCTGAGCTTGAAGAGCGACTAAGATCAACGCTAAACAGCATGAAAGAAGACGGAACGTTAAACAAAATCTTTGAAGGCTATATTGGGAAATAGCCTGAACTAGTCTTGGCATTCCGTTAATCAATGTTAAATTTGCCTAGCTCGGTGGTCAGTTGCTGAGACATGGTATTGAGCTGTTTCGCCGATTCTTCTATGGTATCGATGTCTTTCGTCACTTCTTTAAAACTGCCATAAATCTCGGTGACATTTCGGCTGATTTCATTTGCCACAATGCTCTGCTGCTCAGAAGCCGTAGCAATATGGGTATTCATATCTTGGATATGGTTGGCAGACTCAATAATCTGATTGAGCCTTTCATTCGTCGAATCCGCGAGAGTGGATGTTTGCTCGGACATGGTGAAATTTTCGCCCATTTTTTCCACCGCTTTTTCAGACTCAACTTGCAACTTGGTTATCGTTTTATGAATATCTTCTACGCTAGATTGAGTTTTAGAAGCAAGATTTCTAACCTCATCTGCCACCACCGCAAAACCTCGACCATGTTCCCCGGCACGGGCTGCCTCAATCGCGGCGTTTAGGGCGAGTAAGTTGGTTTGCTCTGAAATCTCACGAATCATCTCTAAAACACTTTCTACGTTGCGCGTTTCATCTTTCAACTGTTTAAGCGTATTGCTGATGTCCGTGGTATTGGTAACCAGATCATAGGCCTTAGTGGTTACTTGAGACGTTGCTGAACTGCCTTCTTTGGCATGGGTATAAGTTTGAGTCGCGGCATCTAATGCAAGTTGAGCATTCTTCGCTACCTCACTCACCGTTGCAGACATTTCATCCACCGCGGTAGACACTTGCTCTAGGCTGTTTGTTTGCGTTACGCTCACTCCGCTAAACTGCTCTACCGTACGCTCTAAATCAACACTGGTTCCCCGAACTGACTCAACCACACTTTTTATTTGGCCCAGTAATGAGCGGAAATTATCTCTCATCACCAGCATCTGCTGCCCAAGATTGTCGATTTCATTGTTGTTAGAAACAGAAAGGTCAGCCGTTAAGTCCCCTTCTGAAATTCGCTTCGAGAACACCGACAAAGAAGCAAGTGGCTTAACTATGCTCGCGACAATCATAAAACTTATAATGATAAACACCACCGTCGATAATACTGCCGTCCAAATGACCACTTGAGAAGCTTGGTTTACGTTTGCTTTAACACCACCGTAAAACGTCTCTAATTTCCCTGCCGCAAAGGTTTTAATATAGGCGATGCCATCTGAGAGTTTTTTAAGCTGATCAACACCTTCAGTCATTGTGATTTTCGACGCCATTTTCTGATCGCCTTTCATCTTATAATCAATGACTTTCTGACGTATCTGTTTCCAATCTACAAAGAGCTTCTTGAGGTCTGTAATTTGCTTCTTATTACCCAAAAAACGTTCTTCCAACAAATCGAATTTCTTTAACGTATCATTATGCAAGCTACTTACTATCCCTTGCGCAGTTGAGATGTTCTTCCCTAGCGCTATATCTTTCATTTCTCTATGTATTAATACGATATTGTAATCAATATCCTTGACCACACTCGAAACGAAAACTGGGTGACGATACATTTTATCGACTAACTCCCCAACTGAACGAAACTTCGCAAACTGAAATAATGACGTCCCTAGAATAATCAAAACAGACAAAGAGAGGACCAATATAATTCTCAGCTTTAGCGTAAGCCTTTCTAATATAAACATAATTTACTCACCACATGATAGTGTTAGCCACGAAAACAAAAAGATTACCTATTAAAAATCTAATACTTAATGAAAAAATTACAAATTACTGGTGAGCAAAGAGCGAGATTCATTTGAAATTTCTCTACTACCCTTGCGATCTCCGCTAAGTGACCCTGATATACCATCCAGTTTCTTAAATTTCACACTATTCCTCTAAGGGGTTAATTTTTATTGATATTTTTATTAATTAACATTTCAATCAGAACCGTTTGTTTTATATAAAGTGTCTTAGAAATAAGATTAGGTCCAAATAAGCCTTTACAAAATTCAGACTCACATCTAATTTTCGTGTATGAAATCTCTGTAATCAAAATTCATTATTTTCATTACTTCTGGGTTATAGCTTCATGAAAATAAGCAATAAAATTGGAATTTCCACGTTAACTTTTTTTCTTGGTTTCATCATTATTACGGGAATTAACCGAAATGCATTAACTAACAATGAACTACGTTTGCAAGAAATAAAGTCTATTTACTTCCCAACCGTGGAATCCGCGACCGTAGCGACTGGGATTATTAAACAGATTGACCAGAACCTTCAGGCTGCAGTCACGCTTGCAGAAGAAGAATACATCGATAATGCAAAATCATTGCACGAAGATCTTAATGTGGCCTTCGCTCGTATCAAAGAAGTGAATATCGCCCAACGTGAACAAGTCACCGTGCTGGAAAACAATGCGGAATCCTACGTCAGCCAAGGCACTAAACTCGCTCAAGGTATGATTGATGAAACCATAGACTTTGACGAAATAACCCCACTAGGTCGTAGCTTAGAACAAGCTCGAGTTGATTTGGTTAAGAACCTTGCTAACTTCGTGGAAAACAGTAAAGGCTCCTTCGATGAGGTGATCAACGATTCATTAAACAGCTCCAACAGCGCTAAATCTATGAGTATTTGGATGGGCATTGTGGTGGTGGTATTAGCGCTGGGCGTTAACGTTTGGAGTATCCGTTCAATAGTCAGTTCATTAAAAATCGTTAGTGCATCTCTCAAAGATATTGCGCAAGGCAACGGCGATCTTACAGAGCGAATCTCTTATAAAGGGCGCGACGAAATTGGTGAGCTCGTTTCTTGGTTCAACACCTTTATTGAAAAATTGCAAAACAATATCAAATCAATACATGAGAGTACGGATGTGTTGGTTTCCGTCACCTCCTCACTTAAACAATCGAGTTCAAGCACACAAAAGCTCATTCAAGTACAACAGGAATCTATCCTTAGTTCCTCATCTGCCATTGAGTTAATGAAGGAACGCGTACAAGAAGTGGTTTCACACTCCGACAGCGCTTCGACCGAGGCAAATAATGCCAATGAAACCGCTCAATCTGGACAAAGTACCGTCTCATCAACATTGAAAGAAGTGTCTGAACTGGCTGAAGAAGTGAAAATGACCGCGGAAATTATCCAAGATTTAAATCAACACACCAGCAATGTTGGCGAGATATTGGAAACTATTCAAAGCATCGCAGAGCAAACTAACTTGCTGGCCTTAAATGCGGCCATTGAAGCTGCTCGGGCGGGCGAACAAGGTCGGGGCTTTGCCGTCGTTGCAGAAGAGGTTCGTACCCTTGCCTCCCGTACCCAGCTTTCCACTCAAGAGATACAAGAAGTACTCGAGAAGTTAAGAGACTCCTCGAAGTCAGCCGTTGACGCCATATTTAGAGGCTCGGATAAAGCCGACCAAACACAACAACAATCACAAAAAGCCTCAGAATCACTACAAGAAATCACCTTAAACGCGCAGAGCATTATGGAAATCAATCAGAGAATTGCCTCGACGACTTCAGATCAAGTCAGGGCATCAGACAGCCTTGAAAATAGCGTCTCTGAAATTGAAAGCGCGTCTAAAAACGTTACCGAAAACTCAGAAGAAATGGACAAGTCCATTAACTACATAACGGAAGTCTCTGAGAAATTACAAACTGTTCTAAACCAATTTAAGGTTTGAAGAAACAGGACTGATCTTCAGGAGGAAGAGATGAAGCAAATACTAAGATACATACTGTTGATCCCGCTGCTTTTTGCCGCTCCATCAATGGCCGAGCAGAGCCTAGAGGATCGAATTAAGGCGCTGGAGAAACAGGTCAGCAAATCCAAAATGACAAGCGATAAGGTTCGATTTGGCGGTTTTTTGTCAACCGATTTCGCCTATGAAACTCAATATGTTGGTTATGCTAGAATGCCGACTGATACCAAAATGGACATCAGTCGCGGGTCCATTGTCGGATTACAAATGGACTACAAGTTTACCGACAGTACGGGTGTGGGCGTACAAATGACCGCAAGAGGCTACCAAAACTGGGAGCCTGAGTTTATGTGGGCTTATGTCAAACATGAGTTTGATACTGGGATATCGGTTAGAGCTGGTCGACTAGGAATGCCCCTATTTCTATATGCGGACTATATAGAAGTCGGTTATGCTCAGCCTTGGGTAAGACCACCGACAGAGGTGTATGACATAATACCTTCTCGTTCCTTCTCAGGTTTAGACGTAATCTACAACTGGGACATCGATTGGGCGACGTTGAGATTCCAGCCCTTCTTTGGTGAGATAGATGGTGATGTAAGAGATAACGGATTTGGTGATATATCAGTTCCACAGTTTCTTGGGATGAACACTTCTCTTTTCTACGACGATCTTACACTTCGAGCAGTATACGCTCAGTCAAATGACATAAACTTAACAGCAGCAGACGGAACAAATACATTCGGCGGTATCATTACCATCGATCATATGAATGCGTGGTTTGCCGGCGTCGGTGCTAGCTTTGATGATGGGGATTATATGGTCATCACCGAAATAGTACGAAGTCGATCACCCGGCTCGGAGTTCCCAGGCCAAGATGCCGCTTACCTAACCTTGGGTTATCATTTAGAAGATGTGACCCCATACGCCACTATAGCTAGAACTCGCTCTACCGATGATTATATTCGCGCCAGTAACCCATCCTCTGCTGCATTTTTTAATATAGCTCGAACCTCATATTCCTTAGGGGCAAGATGGGACGTATTATTGGGCTTGGCGCTAAAAGCAGATGTTACTTACGCAAGCAATTTTGGTGACACTAACGGTGGTCTAGCTGGTAAGAGTACTGGTGCTAGTACCGCAGACAATGTGCTGGTTTATACTATATCAGTAGATGCATCATTCTAATGGAGGGACAATATTATGAAGCATAAAACGTGGGCACTACTCGTGTTAAGTTTGTTGTTGCCTTCCATCGCCATGGCCGAAGTGGTTGTGATTGGCAGTAAAAGCATGCCGGACTTATCCAAGTCTCAGGTAAAAAACTTGTTTCTCGGTAAACTGGGCAATGTTGATGGTGTAGGTAAAGTCAGCATACTTTATTTAGATGCCAGTGACCCAGCTCGGAAGGTATTCAACAAGAAAATCTTACGTAAAAAAGAGAAACAGCTGAAATCTTATTGGACCAAAATGATGTTTACCGGTGAAGGGGAAACTCCAGAATCCGTAGGGGGTTCCTCAGATATGGTGAGCATGGTCGGCGGAGCATCAAATGTTATTGGTTATACCGATAGCTCTGCAGTAAACGACAGTGTCAAAATACTGTATAAGGTGAATTAGTTACTAGGTTTGTTACTTCACCAAGTCTGGGCATATAGGCCTCCTAACTAGAGTCTATATGCCCTTTTTTATTCTGAAGCGGGAGCCGTATTGGCAAGGCGAGCGTAACCGAGTACTATTCCCAGCTCTTATAGTGATTAAAGACTCAATATCTTACCTCGGGCGACCCCATACAATGAAAACCTATCCACTCGAAATTTATCGCAAGCCTCTTGAATCTATCCTCTCTGGGCTTAAAAAAGTCGAAATCCGTACGAATAATAGCTACGAAGCCATTGAATACGATAAGCTGAATGTCGGCGATCGTATCCAGTTTCAGATCATCGCAGGTCCTCCATTTGTGGGTTTAGATGTAATCGAACCGAACGCACTCACCGTTGAGATTAAGGCAGTTCGTTGCTACCCAGATGCTAGAGCATTGCTTGAAACAGAAGGTATGGAAGTTCTTTCTAACCTTTGCGATACCGTAGAAGAAGGTATTGAGCTGTTAAACAGCTTCCATGAATACAAAGAAATGATCCCCGTGCACGGCATCTTCGCTATCGAAATTGCACCCCTCGCTTGATCATTTTTCTCCCTAAATTGATACGCTGCCCTTGATAGCCTTAGAGTGAAGTTCAGAGCATCGCAGACCTGTGCTTGGACTTAAGTATCCAGTTAGAATAAAAAAGCCCCTAGTTATCAAAAAATAGGGGCTACATTCATGACGTCAAAGAATGACGAGTTAGAACTACGAAGCGCTCGTTGCCGATTTTGCGCTTTTCACTGGCACTTTCGCCGCTTGCGCTTTAACGCTTGCAATCGCAGCTTTCAAGCCTGCAGGATCGTACCCAGCTATCACTTTTACATTTTCAGCAGTCGCGCCGGTTGTTGGCATTACAACCAATGAAGGTGTGCCGCGGAACGCAAGTTCGCTGAACAATTGTAGGTTTTCCATGTAGCTCTTATCTGATTTGAACTTACTTACATCAACGCCCGCTTTTTTGGCAGCTGCATCGACGTCTTGCTTCGTCATTTTGCCTTCTACTTGGCCACTTTCAAACATAGCGTCATGGTATTGATTAAACACTGAGCTACCTTTCTGAGCAAAGATCCAGTTACCCATATCAGCGGCATAAAGAGATGGTGCCCAACGCATACCGAATATTGGTGTTTCTTTGTAGATGAATTTTACATCTGGGTTTTCTTTTTGTAGCTCACGCACAACAGGTGAAAGCTTCGAGCAATAAATGCATTGGTAATCGAAGAACTCAACGACGTTCACTGCTGCATCCTTTGGCCCAACAAATGGCGTTTTAGGGTCGTGAAGCAGTTGATTCGAATGTTGAATGACTGCTTGAGCCGCTTGATTTTCTTGTTTCTCTTGTTGCTGCTTCTGAAGGTTTTGTGAGGCTTTCACCAACACCTCAGGGTGATCGATAATATATTGGCTAGCAATTTTCTCGATTTCTGATTTCTGGTTGGTTGAAAAGTTGGTGTCTTGCGCACTACAACCCGCTAGCGCTACTGCAGCAATCGCAGTAAAAAGAAGTGTCTTTTTCATGGCTCATCTATTCGTTAGTGGAAAATTTCATTATTGGAACCTCTTCTACCACAAAAGTTCATCATTTTTATTGTTATGACAATAAATTTACATAAAATCAGCTAAGCACTGGAATAACGGCTAACAAACCACCAAAACAATCAATTATTATAATGCATTAGAATAAATTGATTTAAAATAAGAATTCTTTGGCTTTATTGTCGCCAGATTTACACTTATGCTATAAGTAACGTGTTGATTATAAGCGCGTCAACCAATCCTACACTATGCTGGTAATACAGGTGGCAGCGACAAATAATGGGATTCCTAGGAGACGATCAATGCACGAAAGTAACACCGGCTCGGAGTCCAGCGCACCACCTAAGTTGAACATACTGTTAGTCGATGACGAGCAAGACATTTTAAAATCACTGACTCGTGTCCTCCGGCTCGAATACCATGTCACCTCATTTGATAATGCTCCAGAAGCGATCGAGCACTTAAAATGCCACACCATTGCCGTCATCATCTCTGATATGAGAATGCCAGAAATGGATGGGGCTAAGTTTTTAGCTCAAGCTAGAGAAATTAGCCCAGATTCAGCGCGACTACTTCTCACCGGATACAGCGATATGGAATCTACCGTTCGCGCTGTCAATTTAGGTGGCATACACAACTATATAGATAAACCTTGGGACAACGACACCCTAAAAAAAATTGTGGCGAACGCCGCTGAAATCTTCCAATTAAAAGAAGACAAATTGCACTTAACGAACCAATTAGAAGTGAAAAATGAGCAATTGGAAACACTCAATTCAAAGCTAGAAGAAAAAGTCTCCCAGCGCACAAAACAATTGCACATAACCAATAAAAAATTGCAGAGCATACTTAAAAATCAAAATCTCGCGTTTAAAGATATGATGGCAACTCTGAGGGCAATCATTGAACACTGCACCGGACAACCACAAATCCACAGCGAACGTATCGCCAACATTGCCAAAGCAGTCGCTAAACGTTTAGATCTCGCAGATACTGAAGTTGCACTGTGTTATCTCGCGGGGTTGGTACACCAGATTGGCCTTGTTCACGAAACCGATGCCAACGACAACAAACCCGTGTTTAAGCCCAGCTCTAGCATGGATGTGCCAGTTCCAATCTCCAACCCAATCCGCGGGGCGGACATCATCAGCCAGATTGCCAGATTTGAACCCATGGTGAAAATCATTCGCCACCAAGATGAAAACTACGATGGTACGGGCTACCCCAACCACCTCGTAAAATCTGATATTCCGATAGGCGCGCGAATATTAAGAGTGGCGAAGAGCTATGAGTTTTTTATTTCCAACCCTGACGTTTCTCAGCGTATGACTCCGGAAATGGCTCGCGCTTATATTAAACGAAATACCAGCAAGCTATTCGACCCCCACGTTGTGAAGGCATTCCGACATGTAGTAGAAAATGAAACCACAGAACTGGACGTCGATGCCTGTATTGGCGTAGATGAGTTACGCGAAGGTATGAAGTTGAAACAAGACCTGTATTTGCCTAACGGCAAACTCATGCTCACCTCAGGACAAATCATCAATAGGCATATGCTTGAAAAGCTGAGACAAATTAAGCAAGACGGTCAATTACCTATCGTTATCTTTGTCTAGTTAACGACTGGCTTCAAAGATTTGAGCCTCTCAATTGATCTACGATACGCGTTAAGGCAAATTTCACCTCTCAATCAAATAACTCAGTTCAAAAATGATTTCGCTTCTCTTAAAAAGTCAGTTGGGCGCTGCCGCTGTTTTACTGATTGCTTTGCTTTCCAAAAGCAAGAACTTCTACATCGCTGGCCTAGTGCCACTGTTCCCCACTTTTGCTCTGATTGCCCATTACATTGTTGGCAGTGAAAGAGGCATGGAAGACCTTAGAACGACCGCCTTGTTCGGCTTATTTTCTCTCATTCCCTACGCCGCATATTTGGTGGCCATTTATTATTTCAGCTTCCGTTATAATCTCGTTTCAACATTGGCTTTCTCCACACTTACTTGGATTGCGTTTACCAGTGTGTTGCTGATAGGTTGGACGAAAATGGCCCCAGCATTTAGCTAGGGCCATTTTCGTTAGGGGATGGCTTGTCGTTAGGGGGAGAGCCTGCCGTTAATTCGCACTTTTTATACCGCCAGCCTCCATTTAGCGAACATTTGCTACGCTTCACTCGTCGCTTTTTGATCTTCTTTTAAGTCAAGCTGTTGGCTCCACTGCTGTCGTACATATTTGGCAGCCGCGACCAAATTAGATAAAGCGGCTTCGGTTTCCTGCCAATTTCGGGTCTTTAGGCCGCAATCAGGATTCGCCCACAAGCGTTCAGCTGGTATTTTTTCAGCAGCTTTATGTAATAGGTTTTTAATCCAATCTTGACTTGGAATCACAGGTGAATGGATGTCATACACTCCTGGGCCAATTGCGTTCGGATATTCAAACTCTTGGAATGCTTCCAACAACTCCATGTTAGAGCGTGATGTTTCGATGGTAATCACATCAGCATCTAAGGCTGCTACCGACTCTATAATTTCATTGAATTCGCTGTAACACATATGGGTATGGATCTGAGTGGCAGATTTCGCGCCAGATGCCGACAGTTTAAACGCCTCAACAGCCCAATCTAAGTAGTGCTTATGATCGCTGTGTTTCAGTGGTAGCCCCTCACGCAATGCTGGCTCATCAATCTGAATAATATCAATTCCAGCTTCTTGCAGATCGCACACTTCATCGTGCAGCGCTAATGCCAACTGCTGGGCAATCTGCTGACGCGAAATATCTTCACGAGGGAAAGTCCAACACAAAATCGTTACAGGGCCCGTAAGCATACCTTTCATTTTCTTATTGGTTAATGACTGGGCGAAAGCCGACCACTGCACTGTGATCGGTGCCGCTCGTTCAATGTCCGCAACGACGATCGCAGGTTTGACACAACGCGAACCATAACTTTGTACCCAGCCAAACCGAGTCGTTTGGAAGCCTTGTAAATGTTCGGCGAAATATTCCACCATATCGTTACGCTCAGCTTCACCGTGCACCAACACATCCAATCCTAGCGATTCTTGGCGACGCACCGCATCTTCGATGTGTTTTTCAAGCTCAGCTTTGTAATCCCCTTCAGACAAACGCCCTTCCTTATATGCTCTACGTTGGGCGCGAACCTGTGGTGTTTGTGGGAAAGAGCCAATCGTTGTGGTTGGTAGTAAAGGTAAGTTCAATTTCTCTTTTTGGATCAGGGCACGATCTGGGTAGGCCTGAGTACGTTGCGACGAGTGTGCATCCAACTTAGATACTCGTTCTTGAACTTTTGGTTTGTGGATTTTATCTGATTGACGACGCTCAGCGATGGGCTGGCTATACGTATCACATTCCTCAATTGCTGCTTGATCGCCATCTAGCGCTTCGGCTAGCAAGGTAACCTCGGCCACCTTTTGCTTAGCGAATGCAAACCAACTTTTTACGCCGTCGCTCAGGCTACCTTCCAAATCCAGATCGACTGGGCTATGCAGCAAAGAACAAGAACTCGCTAGCCATAGGCGTTCTCCGAGCTTCTGCTTAACGGGTTGTAACGCCTTCAGCCACAGGTCCAAATCCGTTTTCCACACGTTGCGGCCATTAACAATCCCAGCCGACAGTACCCAATCTCTTGGTAGCTTTTCTAATACTTTATCAAGCTGCTCAGGTGCCGCAGCTAAATCAATGTGTAAGCCTTGTACTGGCAGAGTAACGATACGATCTAAATACTCAGTCAATGAATCAAAGTAGCTTGTCAGCAGCAATTTACAGCGGCCTGTTAAGTTAGCATACGCCGTATCCAGACCCGCCAGCCACTTATCATCCAACTCCAAAGCCAGGATCGGTTCATCGATTTGTACCCAATCGATACCGAGTTCTGAAAATCGAGCTAGGATTTCTTGATAGGTAATAAGTAAGTCTGGCAACAAGGACAAACGGTCAAAATTACTTTCTACCTCTTTACCAAGATACAGATAGCTGACTGGGCCAAGTAACACCGGTTTTACCTGACGCCCAGACTCAATCGCTTGTTTAGTTTCGTCAAACAGCTGCGTCCAGCTCAGTGAAAATGTGTCGTTGGATGAGAACTCTGGCACGATATAATGGTAATTGGTATTGAACCATTTAGTCATATCAGAGGCGGCTAAGCCGCTGCAATCGCACGACTGAGAAGCTTGGCCTCTGGCGATGTTGAATAGGGTATCCAATTCAATGTTTTGATCGCGATGTCGATTCGGGACGTGCCCCAACAATAAAGATGTCGCTAATACATGGTCATACCAAGCAAAATCTCCGGAAGTTAAAAAACTTAGATTAGCGTCAGACTGAACCTGCCAATTATCTTGACGTATCGTATCGCCGACTTGTTCCAATTCGCCTTGTTCTATTTCACCTCGCCAGTATTTCTCCAATGCAAACTTAAGCTGTCTTTTTTCTCCGATTCTTGGATATCCTAGCACGTGCGTTGTTGTCATTTTCCCTGCTCCTTGTCTGGTAACATGTCGCCCTAATTAGGCGTCTAGATAGCTAAAATATCGTATTAATCCCGATCATGAGCAATGTACGTTTATTCAAACCCAGCATGAAAAAAATTCATAATTAAAGTATTTATTGAGTCACTTTAGACGTCTAGATGTTTACAGCTCTACTATTTCAAGGTAGCTTAACCGTATACAGGAGAATGGATGGAATGAGAGGAAGTCATGATAGAGCTAAAGCACCTGCGCACTTTAAGCTGCTTGAGAAATACAGGGTCGTTAACGGCAACAGCAACCACATTACATCTCACTCAATCGGCTCTATCACATCAGATCAAAGACTTAGAAGCTAGGCTCGGGAAATCCCTGTTTTTCAGAAAAACTCGCCCAGTAAAATTCACCGCTGAAGGAGAGGTATTGCTTGCTCTCGCCGATGAAATTTTGCCAAAGATCACTCATGCAGAGCACACGATCGCGGAACTGAACCAGGAGCAAAGTGGTCAACTGCATATGGCGATCGAATGCCATTCCTGTTTTCATTGGTTGATGCCCGCAATAAAAGAGTATCAGGTGGGCTGGCCTAGTGTATCACTGGATTTTTCTTCAGGGTTTGGCTTTGAACCTCTCCCTGCCTTAGTTGCCGGAGAGCTCGATGTGGTTATCACCTCGGACATTCAACCTCGTGACGATATCCACTATGAAGCTCTATTCGATTTTGAAATGCGTTTAGTCACTGCGACAACCCATAGCCTAGCAAGTAAAGAGTTTATCGAACCTCACGATCTCACCGATCAAACTATGCTGACTTATCCAGTTCAAAAGCATCGACTTGATGTGGTCAAACACTTCCTACAACCTGCGGGCGTGGAACCGAAAAAGTGGAAGCAAGCAGATAACACGCTTATGTTAGTGCAGATGGTATCAGCTGGGCTTGGCGTCACCGCGCTCCCGAACTGGGCCATTAGTGAATTTACAAAACAGGGATTGATTGCCAGCCGGCCACTAGGACAAGCTCTTTGGCGAAGGCTATTTGCGGCAACTCGGCATGGCGAGCACAATAAGCGCTATCTACAGGCTTTTTTCTCTACCGCTAGACAGCAATGTAAACACCACCTTGACGGGATCAAGATGGTGTAAGATGTTTTCATACCAGCGCAAGCTATCGGCTTAACGTTTACCAGCCTTAAACTGGTTGGTGGTCGCGTCATAGTGATAACCTAAGCCATCAAGTTTCCCTGTCACGTTATGTTCATCCATTTCGTAAGTCACAATCAACTCAGATAAACTATCACATTCCAGGCGAAGCTTTTCGTTCACTATTCCTAATAAAATAGCGCTATCCAAGCTATTTACATTACTTAAATCCATACGACCACTCCTTACCGAAGTCTATGCATTTCACCTATGTTAAGCATATACAAGATTGCCTGAAAAAGTAGTAATATCGACCCAGCCAGGAGAGGCTAATGCGATCCCTCTAAACGCCAATGGCTTTAACCTGCGTTTCTATATATCAACGCTTCGATGCTTGTCGGAATACAAAATAGTTTGATCACTTTTTGGCTTTGAGGGCGTGATTAGCTAAACACGAACTATCCATTTGGGACTGCTCAGGCTTCAATAGACATTTTTCGCCTATGATTCTCTGAGCAGTCTCAGAAAAAGGCATTTCTCAAAAGTCTGCTAGCCATGTTAAATAGGCCATGATAATGCGCATAGCTTTGCTATATTTATATAAGATTCTCTAGTTTAATATCCCTGTCTTTGTAGAGCGTTTTATTTGAACCACCTTCCGAGCTATATTTTATGGCCCAACCATAATGAACCTTAGTACGTTTTACTTTATATTTTGTCATATTTTTAAAGCTGACTAGAGCCCAGTCAACCGGAAAGTCACTCAATGTTTTTTCTTGAACCAAACCATGCGGTGGTAAATTTATGTCTAAATTGGATAAAGATGCGATTTTGGATTGATAATAAAAAGCAATAGAGCTTACAACAATATACTTGCTAGTTTTGTTTTCTACGTAAACCTTTCGGCCTTCCAACCAGACTCTTAAGTGCTTATCAGAAGCCTTTAGTGAGCTAGGGATAACATCGTTATAGTCTACTGAGGATATGATTACTTTAGCCGATACTGATTTGTTATTGATACCAACAGAAGGAGCACATTGATACTTAAAGTGTATATTACGCAAGTATTTAGGGTTACAGCTTAACAGATAGTTCTCAGCAGCTAATCGTATTTGATCCAATCTGAGCTTTTCGTAAGAGTTTATGCTGTCGACGAGTTTATACAAATTATCATCACTGAAGTGTTCCCAGCGAGTGAAGTTGGCCTTAGATAACTTCACTCCCCTTTCGAAGGTTTTAGTATTAACGGTATTATTTTTGTAAAGTCCAGATTTATCGACAATTGTTAGTTTTACTGGTTTGGATTGGTGGTTATAGTAGGCACTGCCAATCTCTTTAACTTTCGTTTCCATTTTTGTTCTGACAAAGTCAAATCGTTCCAAATAGGCTCGATAATTGGGGTATTTGTCTTTGAAGGTGGTGTTCGCTTCTTCTAGTGCTTTGTTGTACTTGCCTTTATCAAATTCAACAGAGCCGGGAGGAGCAATTGACATAATTCCAATAGATATGACCGACAGTACTGCATATTGAGCAGTTTTTTCTGCTGTAAAATCCGAACCTTTGTACATAAAAAGGGTATCATCCATTTTTGAACATCTTTCGCTTTCAACCGGGGTGAGTCCAATAGTACAGTCCTCTTTCCTTGTATCCCACATTGGATTGCCATCGGATAGCCGCACCCATGGTTTCCCTCTTACGTAGTCATTTGAAAACTGCGCAAATTGATAGCCATTAGAGGTGTTTTTTAGTAATGCGTATAGAGGTATTTTTGGTGCGTCTGTTTTTTTTGTTTGAGATATCTTGTTACTTGAGCACCCAGCTATAACAAGCATGGCTATAGCGCTACCTAAAACTTTAGCTTTCATGAATATCCTTTTATTATTGTCAGTCCAACTGCTGCCTCAATCACTCTGATAACAGGCGCTGAAATTGTGCCACATGTAAAGTATTTTTTTTGTGATTGATATTTTGTTTAACTATTGATAAATGGAGAGAAATAAAGCTCTTATGTTAAGGGTAATTGAGAGCGATGTTCGTAATGCCAATTATCTATAATTTCGTTTGACACCCGAATATCAATACGTCCCCTATCACATTGACTTTGGTTGTATTCGGCATAATTGGCCTAGCGATAAATGTTTTTTTCCCAAAGTGAACCAGCTATGTAAGCTGGCCATGGTCATCTCCCCTTAAAAATCATAATACTGTTGTTTTATACAGATTATTTCTTAATTGAGACCTGAAAGTTTGATAAAAGTAGGCAACTTATCTTTCGAGCTTGCTCGTTTTGTTGGACAAACAGGAAATAGTTAACGGATAATCAATGAGTTATGAATAAAAATGGGTCATGACGCCAATTGATTCTATTTATTCCCCACAAAAGGCATTGCTCATCGACTTCACACATCAGTTCAATATTTTCGACGTCGAATGGGATCGTGGTTACTTGCCTTGGTTGGTGTTTTTTAAAGTGCGCAAAACGGTGTGGTAGGGCGTTGTTGCCCAAATCGATTGAACCTTTTTCCATCCTTACGATCTGATCTTTTGAGAATGATTATTGGGATACAAAAATGGGTAAGTCGAAAGCTAAAATCACGAACTGGAGAGCATACAACCAAGTACTCTGTCAGCGTGGCGGGGTTACTTTTTGGATTGACGATTCAGCGGTGAAAGCCTGGAAATGTATGACCCATCACGGCAAGCGAGGTCGAGGGTTTCAATACACCGACGCGGCGATTGAAACCGCCCTAATGATAAAAGGTATCTTCTCTCTCCCGCTTCGTGCTCTTCAAGGCTTCATCGATTCGATCTTTAAGCTGATGGATGTGCCGCTCACTTCTCCTGATTACACTTGCATTAGCAAGCGCTCCAAGACAGTCCAGGTTCAGTACCGCAATAAATCTCGTGGCAGTATTCGTCATATCGCGATTGATTCTACAGGCCTTAAGGTGTTTGGGGAGGGGGGTAATCCTCCCTTTAATAACTGCACCGTCGAGTAGAACGTTTGTTGTTTAGTGTAAAGGAGGCCTCCCATTATTGGCTTTGTGAGGCTTTTCATGATTGTAGAACCAAAGCCACTTAGTGGCCATATCCTGTACTTCATCGAGAGAGTCAAACAAGTATTTACTGACCCAGCTAAAACGCACCGTCCGATTAAATCGCTCGACGTAAGCATTTTGTTGAGGGTTTCCGGGTTGAATGTAATCGATGCGGATCGAGTTATCTTTAGCCCACTGAATAAAATCACCACTGATAAATTCCGGCCCGTTGTCACAACGAATGGCCATCGGCCTCTTACGTTGTTCAATCAAATTATCTAATGTTCGAATGACTCTTTGTGTCGGTAATGAAAAGTCGGCTTCAATCGCGAGACCTTCACGTTTAAAATCATCAATGATATTCAACAAACGATACTTTCTGCCGTCTGAAAGCTGGTCGTGCATGAAATCAATCGACCATACCTGATTCGATTTGAGAGGATCTTTCAAGGGTTCCGGTACCTGACGATGCAACCGTCTTCTTGGCCGAATGCGCAGATTTAAAGACAGTTCGCAATAAATGCGGTAGACGCGTTTGTGGTTCCATGGATGCCTCTGCACATTGCGCAGGTAATCAAAACAAAGCCCGAAACCCCAATCGGATTCTTGCTTTGTGAGGTCTAGCATTAAACGGGCGATCTGTTCATTTTCAGGTTGCCGCTGCGGTTGATATCGATAGCAGGTTTCACTGACTCTAAACCACCGGCACGCTTGTCTAATACTAATTTCATGAGTGGCCACTGAATGCTGAGCGACGATTCGGCGCTCACAGGGCTTCACCACTTTTTTGTCATGGCGTCTTGGATGACTTCGGCTTTTAGGCGCTCTTCCGCGTACATTTTTTTGAGTCGTCGGTTTTCTTCTTCCAACTCCTTCATCCGAGTCATTAACGACGCGTCCATTCCGCCGTATTTCGTTCGCCATTTGTAAAATGTGGCAGAGCTCATACCGTGCTCGCGACAAAGTTCAGGGACGGGAACTCCAGCTTCCGCTTGTTTTAGAATTGATAAGACCTGACTGTCTGTATATCGTGATGTTTTCATCGTGAACCTCCTGCATTAATCATACGAGAAAATTCTACTTTTTCATGCGGTTATTTTTCGGGGGGATTACCGGGGGAGTGGAAAGTTAAAAAGCATGGCAATGAAAAGCGGAGAACTTGGCGTAAATTACACCTCGCTGTTGATGTGGATACCCATGAAGTCATCAGCGCTGAAGTCAGCCTCGTTAATGTCGGAGACAGTGAAGTGTTCCCCACACTCCTCAACCCTCTTCGAAGAAAGGTGCAAGCGGTATCGGGTGACGGAGCGTACGACACAAAGGAGTGCCATAACGTGTTGCAACAAAAAGGGATAACGCCATTAATACCCCCACGTAAAAATGCGGCCTTTTGGGATGATGGGCACCCAAGAAACGAAGCGGTTAAAGCGTTAAAAAATGACACGTTAACCCAATGGAAAATCGACTCTGGTTACCATGACCGCTCCCTGTCTGAGACGACCATGTCTCGATACAAAGGACTCACTAGCGGTCAATTGAGCTTAAGGCATTACAACGCTCAAGTCGGTGAGGCACTCGCTAATGTCAAAGCCATGAACAAAGTCATAGGACTAGGTATGCCTGTTAGACACTAACGGAAGCTAAGCATAGGTAAGATCTGCCTTCAACCTGATTTGTTCAACAACGCCGTGTGGTAGCCCACTTTCAGCACTCGCTCTGCGTCTCGAAGTCCTGATCTATCCATGGCCATATCGACAATCTTTTCCTTAATTCCCGGCTTACAGGCTTCATAAGCGTAATCAAGAAGAAAGCTTCGTTTACATTCCAAACAGCGGTATCTCTGAATGGCGTCCATTACATCAACGCCACTATAATTGCATGTTCCTTTGTTAAATTAGCCTTTAACTTTTTATATTAATGCTATGGGGACAAGTGAAACGTTTTATAAAGAGAGTGTTTGTCTTTTTGTTTCGCAGTAATTGACGGATTAAAGTAAATGATTTCACCATCACTTAGACGCTTTATATAAGGGTTGATCGACAATCGATTGAGTTTGTACCACTTAGTCGTATCACTAAGGTTCTTTTTTAGGAATAAGGCTAGCACTGTGCTTAGCCGTAGTGGCGGCACGTACAAGTATTGCTCGACACCTTTGTTTTTGAGTGGTTTGATTTTCTCAATCGGAAACCCCGGAGCGAGGCCCACTGCTGAAGTAATAACATCCCCTTTAGGAAGCCACGGAATGTAACCGTCGTTGTCCCAATCTATAAGCGGAGTATTCGCCATGTAAGAATAACAAAGGTTGCTCATGTCATCAGGCTTAGTTCCTCTGCAATGAGGATTCGAGGAGTCATGAATGTACCATTGCTTAAGAGTATAGTACTCGGTGATATTCTTGGCGATGACCGCATTGCTTCCCAAAGCACTACTAACCGTTTTGAGACTGAGTTGATTAAGACCATCACTCTGGGATTGCCAGTCTTTGTCTTTATCGAATGTCTTGATAGTAAAAAGAACAGTTCTGCCCATAAATTGAGAGTATTGCGTTTTTGAGCCTTCCAAACTCACGATAGACGAAGCGGCTGTGAGTAGAGATAGGCTGCCTGTAACCGCGCCAATGACCGAAGATACTTGCCCAACTGAAGCAACTGGCGATGACGGGATGTCATCATGGAACTCATCGAGGTTGTTACGATTTCTACTGGGCTTATTCCACGTCGTCGCATAGAAAAAGCGAGTCGCTTCTGAATAACAGCTACTATTCAGCTGGTAGTCTTCGGCATATTTTGACTTAATCCAGAGAGAATCGTGCATTGAGTTTGCGCAGCCAGATGTAGCCAGTATCGAACATACAATGAGAGAGAGCGCTTTCAAAGGATTTCCTTATCTTCTATTGACTTAGCAGTTGTGATAGAAGTTATACATCAGGTTTCATGATGAATTCAAGGAATAGTTCCACCTAATCGATGAACTATCGGAAGTCGAAGTCGTTGTGCGTTTCTAGTTACATACCATGTTGGGAAGAACTTAGGGAATGTTCAATAGAGATTGAGAATTGTATCCACTAGTAAACAAGAGCTAACTAGACACCACTCTTATCGTCTGCAGTAAGTTGTCGTCCAGAATTAAGCCGAAAACTTCTCCAAAATGATCAAACTTTAACATCAATGTTGATGCCAAACGCTCAAAATAGCGCAATTTATGAACAAACTTTTTGTACTCTGACAACGCTTTGATACTTCGACATATCGGTAAGTCGAAAGGTCGATGTATCGGTGCATCTAAAAAGTGGACACTGGATCGAATTAAAGCTGAAGAAGAGAAAACGTTGAACCGATCGAAGCAATAAGCATCAGCAAAGACAGCTGTAGTTGCCATTTTTGTGGTGCCTTATTGACAAATATATGCCCACACCACACGCCAACACTTGCGATCAGTAATAGGAAAGAGATAACTGCTTGTTCAGCGTGGCTAGACAACAATATTTGAGGCCAAACATAGACACACGCCATCAAAAGTGAAACTAAGCCTAACGCACACACAGTTCCAGTAAAGGGTAATACCCGATGGAAAGCTTGCAGCCTTGAGCGTGCAATCAGTAGAAAAACATGGACCAAAGCGGCACCAAGCAAAGGTACACAAAGCAGATAGCCCACCGCACTCGTCACGTTAGGCAGAGAAACTACGTCTAACGCGACGGTAATCAGCGCAGCGACGACAGCAACATTCAGTGCCCACTTAGGCCCTTGCTGCCGAGTCTTACCTGTTTTTACCCGACTAAAGAAATAGCCTATCGAGACAGCGCTCACGATCATAGATAGTGAATGCCAAGCTGCGAGTAAAGCAAAAATGCCAAGTATCGGGAACGTCTTGTAGATGCGGCCTCTTTGACCCGGACAGATGTCCCCTTTACACAAAATAAGAACAAGAACAGCCAAGCAACCTAGCCACATAGCAGGAATGAGAGAAATTATTTGGTCAAACATGAACGTTTAGATAATTTGAGTTAAGTAAATATGAAGCTCGCTATCATAGCACTAGCGGTTAGCGAAGTAAGCCAGCAAATCGTGTTCTGTCACCAAGCCCATGTAACTGCCAACCCCATCTTCGACCACCCACGGTGTATTGATACCACTGCTAATCAAATCTGATATTTCAGACAACTTAGTATCATAGGTCAGACGGTACATGTCAGTGCGCATAACTATATTCAGCCTTTTCCTCCAAATTGAGGCTTCTTTAGTTGTTTCTAACTTAGAGCCTGATGTCGGTGAAAGATACAAATTCAATATCTCTCTGTCTATTATTCCCACACAGCGCCCGTCATGCAAAATTGGAATCACACTTAAATTAAAAGATCTCGAGTCAAAATATTCTTTTGCTTCTTTTACGGTATTATCAGGCGCCAAACTCGGAATATGGCTGTGACACACATTTAGCACCCCAATGCTGAGTTGGCTAGATTTTCGGCTTAAAAAATCATCCAACTGATCTTGATAACTCCAGGCCTTTTCAAGCTCCGACAGTGGTAAGGGCTTGGAGAAAAAATAACCTTGAATAAAGTCGACACCAATTCCGCACAACACTTCCAGTTCCTGCCTTGTCTCCACCCCTTCAGCGACCACCTTTACATCAAGCGTATGCGATAAATCTGTAATCGATTTCACGATATAAAATTTATGAGTACCCGTTTTAATACCAGTGACAAACTCTCGGTCTATCTTAAGAACATCAAAATTACAGTCACTTAAATAGGTGAACGAAGAATAGCCAGTACCAAAATCGTCAATGGCCACACTAACGTTATGTTGGCGAATTTTCTTTATAAGCGCTGCTTGGCTCGATTCACTGTCAAAATACGCACTTTCTGTCAGCTCAAGTGTGATGAGGTCAGGCCGCTTAGCGTATTTAATAATCATGTCTTCCGCGAGCTTCAATACCTTATCAACCCCCAATTTGGTATTGAGAGAACGGTTAATCGTCATTCCAAGTTTTGACCCAAATCGCTGGTGAATTTTTTCCAAATCTTGAATCGAACGTTTACCAACGCACCAATCGAGTTCTGCCACTAAATCAAGATCTTCGGCAATTGAGACCATTTCTTGGGTATTCAGGTATCGACCATTAGGGGCTTTAAAACGGCATAAGGCTTCAAACTTGGCCACGTCCCAACTTTTGGTGTCGACGATCGGTTGATAGAAAACTTCAATAAGCTGATTCTTAATATATTTTACGGTTAAGTCTTCGAGTTCTTTACGTCGCAAAATTTCTTTGTGAATCGTTCCATGATAAAAGGTGATCATGCCTTGTGAGTCTGGAGATTGTTCAAGCATTGCTTGAACGGCATGAGGAACAAGAAGTTTAGGCTTATGCGCATCATGCCCTAATACCGAAACCCCTACTTTTCCAGCCAATATCGCCTGATGGGTTAACTTACCTCCTTGACGATTTAATACAGCAAAAAAACGTCGTATCGCTTGGTGAATAGTACGAGTTTGCTCGCTGACCACCGTTTTGGGGCACTCAATACAAACAGCAAAATGGTTGTGACCCAGATACCCTGCCAGTTTCGCGATACGATTGTTGGCAATGTCTTCCGACAGTTTGGCTTTTAAATCAAATTCATTCTCAGCCGGAAATTCAGGACAAAACGCGACAACCAGTGTGATTGGTTCATCTTTTGAATCCATCCAACGATTGCCCAGTTGGCGCGTAAATTGATCTTCCGTTGGTAATTGGGTCAACAGCTCAACGCCACCTCTTTCCACATCTTTAACTCGATATAAATGGTTAGATAAATCGACATATAGAGATAAGTAATAGATCCTATCTCGCACAGACAAACGTTGCACAGTCAGTTCCTGTGGCACGATTTGACCACCCGCTTTGCGAATCAAAATAACCCCAGACCAATAGCCTTCGCTGGTCACTCGTTCCCATATAGCACGATAAAACTCTGGGCTATGCTTGCCAGAATTGAGCACGCTGGCTGGCTTACCCATCAGATATTTTTTCGGATAGCCCGTGTGCTCGGAGAAATAATTATTGGAGAGGAGGATATGGTGTTCACTGTCGGTAATGATGATTCCGTGATGTTGATTATCAAACACTTGATGGAACAAAGTACCGATATCATGTCCAGCGGTTGGAAGAAAAAACAGTGGGTACATCAACCCACAGACACTCTCCCCGTCGCGGTGCTGCCGCATCACAAACTCGACATAACACACCCTTTGGTTATCGAGTAATAAAGCACAACAATAAGTAGCGGGCGCCCCTCTTTCAGAACAGGCGTCAAGGCATTCGTTAAGCTCTATCTGAGCCTCTAAACTGAGTGCCGATAGGATAACATTTTCTTCACTTTTAGGCAGAGCCGTATTAAACGCCTTGGTAAATTGGGTTTTGTCTACATCTATTTCTCTGCGCTTTTTATTCCAGAGCCATTGCAATGCCACTCCATTGGCCTGTCGCACCCTGACAATTTTATCATCCATAACTTGCCATATCACCGTCGCATATTTGTCGGCCCTGTCACCTTGTTACAGGTACGCTAATTACAGGTACGCTTCGAGATTGCTCAACTCAAAGCTAAAGAATTAAGGACCGGCATGAGGCTTTCTTATCAAGTGAAGTCACTTCAATCAGCGAGAAACCATCTATCTGGCTATCTTAGAGTGGATAGTCTGCATATATGTTATTGGAACGCACTCAAACATCAGGGTTACACTTGCATCACTGATGAATATCGGCCCTCCTATTGGCCAGTTATTGCTGGCTTACTGCCCCTTCTACCGACTCTTTATTCCACTCCCTTAACAGTAGGACAAAATCGTCAGAACACCTACCCAACCTGCGCATCGCGTTGTTCAGTGAACCATCTAAATAGCGACTCTGATTCGATAACACCTTGAAAGTTTTCATCATCAAGCAATACCCATGGAGGAAGATTGCCCTCTGTGACTAACTCTGCTATTGAATCAATCGGAGTGGAAGATGGCACCGTAGCGAAGCTTGGCGACATGATTTGGTTCATTGGTTTATACCACAACGCCGCTTCTTTCATCGTCTCTAGGTCAGTGCCCATGCTCACCGTTAAGTGCAAATTTATTAGAGTTTTCGTCACTACACCAACACACTTAGCACCGTCTAAAACGGGAATAGTCGCTTGAGGCTCTATATTCAGGTATTGATGGGCAAGCGAAAGTGGTTCACTGGGGTCGAGTCGATAGGATGACTCTGAACGAAGTGAGTATAAGTCCTTTTGACTAGAGCTTTCACTGGATACATTAGCTCGTACACTCAGTGCGTATACTCGCTTAGATTGCTCTTTCTGCATGTTAGCGAGATCTGAAAGAGGCACTGGTTTTGAGAAAAAATAACCTTGAATAAAATCTACATCTAATGAACGCAGTACCAATACTTCTTCTGGTGACTCTGCACCTTCTGCAATCACCTGAATACCTAAATGATGAGCGAGCTCCACCAGCATTTTCACGACCGTATACTTTACCGTCCCTTCGCTAATATCTTGGACAAACTGGCGATCAATTTTCAGCAAGTCAAATTGACAATTGGTAAAATAGTTCATCGACGCATAACCAGTCCCAAAATCATCAATTGCTATTTTGACACCAGATTTTCGCAGCGCCGCCAATATTCTTGAATGGGCAACTTCATTATCAAAGTATGCATTTTCCGTAAGTTCAATCGTCACGTCCTTTGGGTTGTCTACATAGTCTGTGATTTGCTTTTGTGCGTCCTGCAAAACCTTAATTGCACTGAAGTCAGTATTTAGTGAGCGATTTATAGTAATTCCGACCTCTAAGCCCAATTCAGCTTTGATTGTGTCAATGGCTTGCATTGCCATCCGACTGACGGTGCTATCGACTTGGCTTACTACTCCCAGCTCTTCTGACAAGTTAATCATTTCTTGCGTGCTAAAAGTTTCACCATTGCTCTTAAATCGGCATAAAGCTTCCACTTTTACTATTTTCCAGTTTTTTGTATCTACAATCGGTTGGTAGTGAACGTCAATTTCATCATGGTCAATAGAATGGCGTAGAACGCCTTCCAGCCGTTTTCGACGCTCTATTTCGTCATGAATCGTTTTATGGTAGAAACTAATCGTACTATTTCCACCTGAATGATTTTCCAACATAGCTTGCACAGCATGTGAGACCGCTCTTTTCGGGCACAGCTCCCCAACAACACCTTCTTCATCGTATTCTGTATTAAACGAGCGTGAGATTTAGATAGATGATGGAGCAGCGGAATAGATCGTTTCCCTTCCTTCTCGATGTTCAGAAACTGATTTAAGCCGCGTTTGTTTTGCTCGTCGATAATCGCCCGCTTTGATTGCGTCACTCACACTTTTTCCTGTTGATTATTTGATCCCGAATCTTCCGACGAATTCGCCTTTTCTCTAGGCGGGCTAGAATGAAATTAACAATAACTATTGTTGAGCACACTAACGTCAAGATATCGGACAACTGCCAATAGAAATGGCCATGGATCATTTGTGCGAATGAAGCACTTAACAAAGATTTGGCAAAACCATTTTCTCTCATCACGATCTCAGCGGACGCGTTCAGGACTAAATTGTTGTCTACCATTGGCGAATACTCTTGATGAATAAGTTACTTTGGCAGCGATGCAGACATGGGAGGAAAATACTCATTGCCTCAAGCACGCCTGACAATTCCCGAATAACATCAAATAATCTATCCATATTGACTCCTAAATCGAACTGAAGACAAAAGGGATAGGAGGCGGATTCATTAAACCAAGGAAACCGAGTTCATATCCCTCAACCACCGAAAATATACACAATTCGTGTATAGCAATCAAATAACAATTCACATTTAGTGTACTAAAAGGTTCACGTTTTGTGTTATTTTAATCCCCTATGGATAAAAAAACGGAAGTCGGGTTGCGCTTAAAGCAGATCCGCATTGACAAAGGCGTTAGCCAAAAAGATCTTGCCGAGCTATGTGGTTGGGGGCCTTCAAGGGTAAGTAACTACGAGTCCGGAATCCGCAGTATTAACCTAGATGATGCAGAAACCTTAGCCCATCATTTAGAAGTTAAGCCCTATCAAATATTGTTTGACGCTAAAGAGTTAACTGAGCTGAAGAATGTCAGAAGCCTCGACATTCAGCCGGATTATCACCAATCTTTCCCAATTTTGAGTTCAGTACAGGCTGGCGCGTGGACGGAAGCATGTGAGCCCTACTTAAGAGAAGAAATAACTGAGTGGTACAACACCACAGAACGGACTAGCAGTCGCAGTTTTTGGCTGCGTGTTCAGGGTGACTCCATGACATCCCCAACGGGTGTAAGCTTTCCAGAAGATACGCTGGTATTGGTTGATACTGAACGAGAAGCACAAAACGGATCACTGATCATTGCCAAACTCATGGAAGTCAATGAAGCAACCTTTAAGAAACTCGTGGTCGACGCTGGTCAAAAGTTATTGATGCCTTTAAATCGCGCCTACCCTCCCGTACCTATTAACGGAAACTGCAAAATTATTGGCGTAGTTGTCGACGCCAAGATGAAGCTATTCTGACTATTTTCATATCTAGGGATTCATAACATATCTAATCACCCTCTCTGATCTAACCAGCCTCACGAAAACACGCTTTGTGTAAATAATCATTAAATACAAGGTTCACAAATCGTGTTTTAATTTTTCAGACCCAAGTGCGCTCATACAATCACGGCGACCGCATCATTGATTATGTGGTAAAAACTGAGAAGTGAAGCGAACTGGGTGAAAACATGTTATGATCCGCGGCTATTTATTTTTGGTCTATATTGTCTTCGAATATAGCCAGCTGTTGGCGGTGCATGATGAGGTGCAGTGAGAGATAAATATCTCACAACATACAAAGCGAGTCTCATAACGAGACGACAATGAGCTTGTGGTGGCTGCCTTCAGGGGATGAGCTTGCAACAACGCATTAGCTAAATTTTAACCCTGAATAAGCGTAAAAGATTTGAGTTTATGAACGTAAAAAAGATCAACGAGTACAAAAAATACTGGGCGGAGTGTTACGGAACGTCTAAATTTTTACCAACCAGCCGAGCGGAGATGGATGAGTTAGGCTGGGATAGCTGCGATATCATTATTGTAACAGGTGATGCGTATGTCGATCACCCTAGCTTTGGTATGGCCATCGTCGGTCGTCTTCTTGAAGCACAAGGTTTCCGTGTTGGCATTATCAGCCAGCCTGAGTGGCAAAATAAAGATGCCTTTATGGAACTGGGCGAGCCGAATCTATTTTTCGGCATCACAGCCGGCAACATGGACTCGATGATCAACCGCTATACGTCAGATAAAAAGCTGCGCCATGACGATGCTTATTCGCCGAATAATGAGGGCGGAAAACGCCCAGATCGTGCCACCCTGGTATATTCACAGCGATGCCGCGAAGCCTATAAACATACCCCTATCGTTTTAGGTGGTATTGAAGCCAGCCTACGTCGAATTGCCCACTACGACTATTGGTCGGATAAGGTTCGTCGCTCTATCATTTTTGATGCGAAAGCCGACATCTTGCTGTTTGGTAACGCTGAACGCGCTTTAATTGAAGTTGCGCACCGATTAGCGAATGGCGACGCGATCACTGATATGACTAATATTCGTGGTACGGCCGTGATTCTTCCGTCAGAGCCTGAAAGCTATAAGGTGGTAGATTCTTCACGAATTGAGAAACCAAGCAAAGCTGCGTTCGTGGTCCAAAACCCTTATCAGGTTGAAGAGCAATGTGAAACCAACAAAGCCGCTAAAGCTGATGAAGAAAAACAAACTGTCGAAGAAAGAAAACCAATCACAGTTCAGCCTTCTCGCCATGACGCGAAAACCACGGCAGTCCGTTTACCAGCATTTGAGAAACTCAACAACGACCGTATTCTTTACGCTCACGCAAGCCGAATCATGCACCTAGAAACTAACCCATATTCTGGGCGAGCTCTATTGCAAAGGCACGGCGATCGAGAGCTATGGGTCAACCAATCTCCGATCCCACTTTCAACGGAAGAAATGGATTTTGTTTTTGGCCTACCTTACGCTCGTGTTCCGCACCCTAAGTACGGCAAAGCTAAAATCCCTGCTTACGACATGATCAAAACGTCGGTGAATATCATGCGTGGCTGTTTCGGTGGCTGTTCGTTCTGCTCCATCACGGAACACGAAGGACGCATTATCCAAAACCGTTCAAAAGAATCAATTTTGGGTGAGTTAGAAGAAATACGCGACAAAGTACCTGGGTTTACAGGCACCATTTCCGATTTAGGTGGCCCAACGGCCAACATGTATCGATTAGGCTGTAGCGATCCAAAAGCAGAAGCGAACTGCCGCCGCCCTTCTTGTGTGTTCCCCGGTATTTGCAACAAGTTAAATACTGACCACCAACATACGATCGATCTCTACCGCTCTGCACGACAAGTCCCGGGCATTAATAAAGTGATGATTGCATCAGGTGTTAGATACGACTTGGCAATTGAATCACCGGAATACGTCAAAGAACTCGTGACTCACCATGTGGGCGGCTATTTAAAAATCGCCCCAGAACATACCGAGAAAGGCCCGCTCAATTTAATGATGAAGCCGGGTATGGGCACTTATGACAAATTCAAAGAATTATTTGAAAAATACAGCAAAGAAGCCGGTAAAAAACAATATCTGATCCCGTACTTCATTTCCGCTCACCCCGGAACGGAAGACGAGGACATGTTGAATTTGGCATTGTGGCTGAAGCAACACAACTATGAGTGCGATCAGGTACAAAACTTCTATCCGTCGCCAATGTGTAATGCAACGTCTATGTATTACTCAGAAACCAACCCGCTGAAACGTGTTAAGTACAAAAAGCGGGAAGAGCTCCCTGTTGCGAAGGGTGAAAGACAGCGTCGCTTGCACAAAGCGCTACTGCGCTACCACGATCCAGAGAACTGGCGTCTTCTGCGTCAAGCACTAACTGATATGGGTAAGGCTTATCTAATCGGTGACAAGCCTAGTTGCCTAATCCCTGCTGAAGACAATGATGCGCTTACGCCTGCACAACGACGTAAGTCAGGTCGCCATGGGGCCAATCGATTTGCTACCAAACACAGTAAAGGCCAACCTGGCTTTGGTGACCATCAACGCAGCAATGGCAATGGCAATGGCAATGGCAATGGCAATGGCAAGAAGAATGGCGAAAGTAAGGGCCGAGGTAAACCAACTCAAGCCCAAAATAGCCGTCATTCTGGAAAACCAAAGAGCAAAGCTACTCGCTAAACACTTTTTAGCCCACAGCTAACCCCCTTAATCTAGAGAGCACTAAGTGCTCTCTTTTTTTATGTGCGCTACATTGACAGCCGATCTATTGATTCCCCCTTCCTTCCCTATTTCTAGTGCTAAGAAAACACTTCCATATATGGAAGTGTCTGTTTTATAAATCGTTCTTTTATTCTGCTCGCAACTAGGTAGGATGCTGCCCATAAAACAAAATACATAATATTTACAATAATTATCATCAAACTGCGGAGAGAAAATGAAATCATCTACTGTATTGAAAATCTCGTCTATCCTATGGGCAATTTGGGGCGCATTTCACTTATTTATCGGTCTCTACCTCACATCTCTTCTGATAGAAGGTCACCCCGTTACCGCCATGCAAAACTTTGCGGCTGGCGCTGACCCACAAACGTTACAAATTAACTACCCAGCCGCGGTAGTTGCCGCCTTAAAACAGCATACATATAACCTTGGCTGGTTTGGCCTAGTGGTACTAACTGGCAGTATCTTTGTTTGGCGTCAGAGTCGGATGGCTATCTACCTATGTGCACTCGTCGGCGGTCTAGGCGACTTAGGGTATTTTAGTTTTGTCGATTTAGGCGGGTTTGCCGCGCCTCCAGGGCCACAGATGACTTGGATATCGGGCAGCGCTATCATTCTAAGTTTCTGGTATTTACTTTCGAGAGAACGTTCCTAGTACACCTTCAATAAAACTAAGGTGAAGTGTGTTTTCTTGTAATTATCTCTAGAAACAATCAACTAGGATAAATATCGAAAAAAAGATAGCTAAGATAGATAGGAGGAGCGATCGAATTATCACTCCTTCAATATCATCATTCGTACAGCGCCCTACGTAACCCGTAACTTAGCACCTATCCTCCTCATTGACCCCACGGAATTCTATTGCCATATTTTATATGTTAAAAATAAAACTCATTGTCTCTACAAGGGGCTTACTGTGAACTCGATATTCGGTTCGATTGACGATTTATATTTATTTTTTTCAGTGGTAGAGCAAGGCTCATTAAAATCTGCCTCCGAAAAATTGAAAATTCCAGTCTCCACCATGTCGAGAAGATTGTCTGTATTAGAATCAAAGTTAAATACACGTTTAGTTGAAAAGAAAGGGAGAGGACTGTCCGCGACAGAGACTGGGAGTGAAATATATGACTTGATTCACGATGATATGCTGCAATTCGAGCAATATTTCAATGATATCTTAAACCGAAATCGTGAAGTTTCTGGTCGAATCCGGATTACTGTCCCGCAGATCTGGTATCACTACTTTGTTCGACAAGCTTTAGACGAATATCTCAATGAATTCCCTAATATCTCTGCGAATATTGTACTCACTCTCGGGAATTTCCTCCCTGAAACCGAATATGACCTTTTGCTTACGTTTGATCTACAAAATGCAGACGACATGATTGCTCGAAAGCTATTTAATATTCCTCATGGGATATTCGCTAGTAAAGAGTTCATTGATAACAATCTGATCTCTAGTGATGTGAGAGACTTAATTCACCTAGATTGGATTTGCCCTGATCATGTTAAAACTCTTTCTCTCATTAAACAAAACTCGGAGCACGAAACGATAGTGGTAGAGCCCAAATTTATTATCAACGACATCCGAGAGATTATCGATTTTGTTAAATCTGGGCGGGGTATCGCTTCACTTCCTTTTTCTTTCGCAAAGCCGCATGCAGATTTGGTTCAGTTATTTCCCGAGTATATTCGGATAGATAGGAATCTATATTTAGTTTACAAGGAAAGAAAATATCAACCTAAAGCAATACAAAAAATTATCGATTACATTATCAGACACTCAGAAATTTGGAAAGAAGAGAGTGGGTTAATATTAAGTAGTAACAATTGACAACTCACAATCTTAACTCTTTGCATAGGTTTATATCATGAATTTTTATAAAAAATTTAGAAACTCCATTCAGCCATCTAAAAATAAAATACTATCCGCATCGGTTGTTACCATATGTTACATACTTTATAGCGTCATACGATCGGTCCCAGTAACAAACGATGCATTTATTCAATACCCAATCCAAACTCTTGCAAGCCCAGTATCTGGTATCATTAACCACCTCTACCCCAAAGTAAATCAACATATCGAGAATGGAAATCCTATATTTTCCATTGACGACACTATCTATGTAGACACGGTAAATGGTATAGCAAGCCAAATAGAACAAAAAAAAGAAAGCTTATTACAGTCTGAATTAAATATTCGCCGGTCAGAACTAAACCTAGAACAAGATATCCGTACATTTCGATACAATGAAAAACTCTATCGTGAAAAGCTCAAACTTTCCAAACATAAATATGTTAGTGCTCTTGATCTAAAAAACATAAAGACTACCGCATCGAACCTGAGGAGTGAAATTGAAAAAGACAAAGTCTCCATCACTTTACTTCATTCTCAGCACCGCACCTACCAAGAGGTGATCAAACAACTTCAAAGCCAATTGAATACTGCTAAGTTCAATTTGAACAACACCACCGTATACGCAAGTTCCGGTGGTTATATCAGTAACCCTTTATATCAAGTGGGCGCACCCGTCACTGCAAATTCACCGATCCTGTCGTTTATCAACACTGATAAAGTGTATGTGCAAATTAATATGTCAGAGTCGGATTTGAAACATGTCAAAGTCGGAATGAAGACATTCGTTAGCTTAAGGGTAGATCATTATTCTGAGAAATACTTAGGGAAAGTACTACAGATCAACTCGGGAATATCAAGAGTCAATCGTTCGACAACCAGTTTGCAAGTGGTTAGCTCAATCAACAATCAATTCTTTTCTCCTGCCCGCGTACCGGTAATCATTGAGCTAGATAAGTCGCAGTTGGCCAAAGAAGACATGAGTTACTTCAAACAAGGCTATTCGGCATTGGTAGGCATAGATACAGGTGCCATGAGCAATCAGGTTTTCCACTTTATGCGTTGGCTGTTAAGGGTTTTACCGAAGTAGGCAAGGGAGCAGTATATGTTTATTAATAATACCAACACTCTAAAAATCCCTTTTGCGGTATCTATGGCGTACATCGTGGCCAACCTACTGGACTATCAGTCGCAAACTCTGACTGCCGTCATGTCCGTGATGGCCACTTACGCGCTGCAGCAAGATCCGCTAGATTTTGCGGCCAACAAACGCGTGTTGTGGGATCGAATAAAAAGTTCATTTATTGGAATCGCAATAACTCTAGCGGCCGTTTCATTAACTCACGCAAATAGTGGCGCACTCTACTTCATAGTTCTATTGGCGATCACATGGCTAAACACCAAATTCGTCTTTAACCGATTAGTGGCAATAATCACTGCTATTTTCATTATCAATGCAGTGGAAGTAAATACCATAAGCTACGTGGAAGACCGAATCGCGATTATCTTTATTACCGTGTTCCTATGCTACTTTATCGACCTATTCCACATTACTTGGGTCACTAAAGTAGAAAGGGCGTAAACAACGTTAGTTTAATGGGGCACATTGTGCCCCATTAATGCGGTTATTTGGCAAACTCTCGCTCAAATTCTTGCATAAATTCTGTCAGCGCTTGAACACCTTCAATTGGCATCGCGTTATAGATTGACGCACGCATCCCACCCACAGCGCGGTGACCTTTTAGTGCCAATAGGCCTCTTTCTTGCGCTAGTTCGAGAAATTTAGCATCTAACTCAGGCTTAGAAAGAGTGAAAGGGACATTCATTAGTGAACGATTATTCGAATGAACATTGTTGAGATAGAAGTCTGAACTGTCGATACAGCTGTACAAGAGCTGCGCTTTATCTCGGTTGATACGTTCAATCTCTTCCACGCCGCCAAGTTCTTTTAGCCACTGAAAAACAAGGCCGGAAAGGTACCAAGCGAAAGTGGGCGGCGTGTTATACATCGACTCTTTTTCTGCCAGCTCTCGATAGTTTAAAATACTTGGCAGTGTCGCACTGACTTTGTCTAACAAATCATCTCGCACAATCACTATACAAATGCCCGCAGGTCCAATATTTTTTTGGGCGCCTGCGTAGATCACGCCATATTTCGATACATCGATTCGACGCGATAAAATAGTCGACGACATGTCCGCAACAATCGGCTTATTGGTCACAGGTAAATCGTTGATCTCAATCCCATCGATGGTTTCATTTGGGCAAAAATGAACATAAGCACTCTCTGAGGCAATGTTCCATTCCGACGCTGGTAAAACCGCTACCTTACCCTCAATTTCGGTTTTGGCCTGCACAACCTCGGGCGTACAATATTTCTTTGCTTCTTGTACGGCACTTGCCGCCCAGTAGCCGGCATCGATATAGGTCGCGCTGCTAGCCTCTCCAAGCAGGTTCCCTGGTACTGCTGAGAATTGGCCTCGAGCTCCGCCATGACAAAATAACACTTTGTAATTGTCTGGCACCGACAATAAGTCACGTAAATCTTGCTCTGCTTGTTTAGCAACCTGAATAAAAGCAGCACTACGGTGGCTCATTTCCATCACCGAAGTCCCACATTGATTCCAGTTAATAAACTCGGCCTGCGCTTTGCGCATTACCGCTTGAGGAAGGCCAGCAGGGCCTGCACTGAAATTGAAAACAGTATCCACTAAGTTCTCCATGAATGTTTGATCCTACTCACAAATGGTGTGCTTTGATTAATAGCACTTTTTTACACCGATAAAAAGCAAGAAAGAGGCTCTTGCCTCTTTCTGTATCCCTTTCTAACTAATGGGCGTCATTAACACAGATAAATTGTCGCCGTTAATGAACCATATTACCGATGAACAAGCCTAATAGCGGTATCTTGTGCCCATTTTCAAACACTAGGTTACCTTGTTCAATTTTTGCTTTCACATCGTAGCCTTTATCGGTTTTGGTCATCATTTTACTCGCAACCGCCGAGTCAACTTCACGTTGCATAAACGGATAATCCTTAACCATCGCGGTGTTTAGGAAAGTATTGAGATGCCCTTGTAGCGCTGTCAGTAAAACCATTGGATTTTTAACGACATTGGCTGTACCAGCAGGAATCACAAACTTAAGGTCAGAGCGGAACTCTCCTTTACCCACCTTCATAGACAATTGATTCACGGCCAAGTAGAAGCCTTTATCAAACAAACTATTCACGTAAGGGACAGTATGTTGGATATCGTCGTTAGTCATGCTTTCTGATTTTTGCAGCAATTCTGTGATTTTTTCAAACGATAACTTATCAATATTGCCCAGCGTTGCGTCGAGCATAAGATCCGAGGCTTGAGTGCCATCTGCCATCGTTATTGTTTTCACCGATAAAGTATGGTGAGCATCAATACGCTCCCCTTTATCACCTAGCGATGAGCGGAAATGCAATTTACCGTCTTTAAGATCGAAGGTCGTGTGCTGGGTAGAGACTGCTGGAACCGTATTCTTTTGATCCTGTGTTGCAACTTTGTCAGTACCCTCGTCGACACTACTCACGGTTTTCATGCTAACGGGAGTTGTGGAATGATGATCCTGTGTGATCGTGTGAGGGACTTTATTCGTGATAACCTTTAGTTCACCTAAGTTAAGAGTCTGCTCGCCTAACCAAAAACCTTTGTCACGCTTACCAAGACCTTGTCCTGTAATGCTCGAAATCAGCATTTTTTCGCCTGATCCGAAATCCAATTCAATCGACGGAATATTAAGCTTAAAACTCGCCTTGCCTAGCACAGAGACATCGCCCGATAAATACGATGGCGACATAGAAATGGAGTAATTACCGTTACTTTTATCTTTGCCTTTCACGTGCCAATTAGCCACGTTAACTTTGTATTTCGTATTCCCGTTTAGCTGTGTCACAGTATCTAGCGTAACTGGAAAGTCCGCATAGCCATCCAGCATAGAATGAGATGTTAACCGGTAAAGGCCGTGAGACACATCACTGGTGATCACATAAGAAGTCGGCATACCATCAGCTTTCAACTGTCGCAGCAATGTAGGGTTTTTAATATCTACTTCGGTTTTTACAACTGACGAGAGATAACCGCGATCATAGCTGACAATTTTGGCACTAATCGATGAACTATTCAGATTTCCGACAAATTTTTCCATCGCAGTTTGGCCAATTTTGCCCACAGCCAGTGGCCAACACAAAACCAGTGCAACGCCACCAGCAATCGCACCGTATTTCTTTACATTATTCATAATCGTTTTATTTTCCCTAGCGCAACGTAAAGTTGGATATAAACACACAGCCACAAAGTCACGCTCAATAATACAACTAAACCGTTCAAGCTTTGTGGTTTGGAACCTAGGCTATACGTTAGCACATCTTAGTTAAAAGCTTTTAGCTCAATGCATATAATCCTTAGGAAATTGCACCAAAATCACCCCAGTAAACCACCGACAAATGGTTCATTTGAGTAGAAACTAGCAGATTTGAGGCTTTATTTGTCAAACAGTGACAAAACGCGGTTAAATTATTAGATAGTAAAGGAAAAAATGGTTTATGATGACGGCACGCGAAGTGATAATACTAATGCCATTAAGTGTAAGAGCCGTTTGTACATAGGAAAAGCTACCTAGTGCAAGGCGAAGTTTGAAACCGCAGGCAATACTACAGAGCACAATTCTAACCTCGCGGTTAGAGAAGTTAACTCGCAACGTAGTTAAATAGTTAGTGGAATTGGTATAACACACTGATCACCTAAGATCATGGAAATAATTAAGATATAGGTTTATGTAAGTATGCGCAAAACATTGATTGCAGCAGCTCTGTTGCTAGCTTCTAGCCCTTCTTTTGCTCAAGTTGACCCAAATTCTCTGTCAACAATGAGTAACTTTAGCTACGACTACGCCGAAGCACGAATTGGGGTTAGCCCAGTAACCTACGGTGCCGCGATAAGCCACTCAATCCACCCAAATGCTCACGTGATCGGACGAGTCGACTCAGAGTTTGATGGCGACTACGATGCTGCCGGCGGCTTTGGATTTCATGCGCCAATCAACAACTGGTCTGATCTAACTGGCGAAATGTTGTTTAAAATGCAAGACGAAGGCAACAAGAGCAACTCTGTAAAGGGCACCGATACTGGCATGGAGCTAAACCTAGGCGTGCGCCAATGGCTTGGTCCTCAGCTAGAAGTCGGCGGAAAAATGGGCTATGTATCAATCGATGATGACGATGATTGGGTTGGCTCTGTGTACACAAGGTTCCACTCTACGGAACTGTTCTCGATTGGCGCTGAAGCTCGATTCAACGATTTCTATGGCGATCAGCTAATGTTCACCACAAGATTTAACTTCTAAGCCACATTGTATTGGGGTATCAGCCTTATCGACCAAAGCTGATACCCCAAGACCTACACCGATTTACATTCAAGCTCTTTGTTTTCAATAGCGCGATATGCATTGAGTAGTTCACGCTTCTTTGGCTCTTGAATTAACTCCCAATGAATCCCTTCTATCGCCCCTGAAAATTTCCACAACAACGTCACATCGGTATGGGAACCATACATTTTACACACTTGGAAAAACACCTCCGGTGCTCCTAAATCGCAAAACGTATCCACATCCTTTATCCCAGCTTTTTTCACCATACGTTCCAACGTTAAGCGCATATTGGGTAAATCCCTTAACCGTTTGGGCTCGCTATATTGCTGATCGATCCGCTGAGAAATTGATTTCTGGATAGATTTCTCAATGAGAGCATCGACGGCTACCTCATCATGCATCAAGTATTCGGTAACGTCATAGTAGTTAACTGTGGCTTGGCTGTGCTTTTTAATGTGGACGAGCTTCGCGCATCCCATGCTAGAGAAATCGTCATCCAATTCATCGCCACCTCGAATAAACAGGTGTTGATCGGTCACGACCGCAAACATCGCACCATTTTGAAAGAGCCCTGTCCCACCAAACATAGAGCGACACTCAAACTCACCAAAACGCGATATATATTTCGTCAAATTCACTTTTGTCATTTCCTTGACCCTTTCTGTGTCCTTTCTCCGCCCTAAATCTAGCGAAAAAGGTTGTTAACAAAAATTTCAATATTCTCGTTGAATCAGCTAGTTATTATTTATGCAGTCACCATAATAGAATAATCAGTTGTACGATGTCAGCAACAAAAACTTAGAGCAATAGCTCCAATATAATATATGCGATGTGTTTCTCAATAAAGTTGCCCGTAAAGTACATACTAATTTTGAATCTCAGTCTAGACTTAAAAGGCCGCGCCATCATGTCGTAAATCATGACGCAATTTAGTGGTTGGGCACTGAACGATAATATGATTAACGAAATGTAAAAGTGTGTGATTAATGAACCATTTATCTTTTTTTTGGCTCCCAGACAACCGTGAGCTCCTAATCAGTGGCATTGAGGGAGAGTTCGCCCAATTGATTGAACGTTCAATCAGTACAGGTAAAGTTGTTTTGCCACCTATTCCTGAAGTTGTGCAAAAAATTCAGCGACTCAGCACATCAGATGAGACGACGATTGCCGACGTTGCGGAATGCCTCCTTGAAGACCCGAGTCTTGCCGCAATCATACTTCGTGTCGCTAACTCAGTAATATTCAATCGCAGAAATATTACTTGCACGGATCTCAATACATCGGTCGCTAGGCTTGGTGTAACCCGTGTGCGTGATATCGTGACCGCGCAAGCCATCGAACAGTTAAAACGTTCTGTAAACCTAAGTGTCCAATGTAACACCATGCTGAAGACCAGCGCTGGCTATTCTCGGGAACTTGGAGCGACTATGGTTATAGTCGTAAAATCCTACCAAGAAGACTCGTCTGAATACCGCTATTTAGCTGAAGATAAAGCTTTGTTGGTTGGGCTGCTTGCAGATATTGGCTTATTTTGCCTCGTTAACGAATACTATCTATATTTGGAAAATGGTAATTATCTGAGCGAAGATATCGCCCTACAAGTATTTCGCGCCCTCTGCCCTATGGCAAGCCAGCTAGTGCTTAAAAATTGGGGTTTTGATGACGACTTTATTTCAGTCGCAACCAATATCAAGAGTAATTTTGATGACGAGCGAGTATCCTACTTAGACATTGCCAGAATCTCACACCAATTGCTGACTGTCCGTAAACAAGAAGATCCCGATACTCGTTTTATGCCTACAGACGTCAAAGCCTCCAACATATTGGGAAAACTAACCCAGCTCAGCGACCATGATTTCCAAACACAAATCGATGACATCATCAGCACAAGCGGTTTGTAGCATTTACTTTAAATCATCCCGTTTAAAACACTTTTTACTACTCAATATCACCTCGTATCCAAGTTACTATTGTGCAAGCTTCACTGCATAAAAACCGTTAGTATGTAAGTTATTACCACCTCTGTTTACCACCACTGCCCAACAGGATCACGACATTAATTATGCTTTCAGGGATGCTATTCATATTTGCGGCGCTCATCGTCGGCTATTTGATTCCAATTTCAAACCAAACGCTACTCACACAGATCACCACCAATACCTCTCGATTGGTCTACATTATACTCGCTTTAATGGGGCTGAGCCTTTCCTCACTCGATAACCTAGGTCAGAACTTGCAATTGATCGTCGAATACACAAGCGTGTTTTTCCTGTGTATCGGGTTATGTAATTTAGTCTGCCTACCCATTATCGATCGAATTCTGAAAGTGGAAATAGACGCACAGAAGAATAAAGTGCCAATGCTGCGCATGGCATTAGAGTCTTCTAAACTCATCGTGGTCGTCGCCGGTGGTTTGGTCGTTGGACTATTATTCCCAGTTGACGCACATTGGGTAGACAAACTCAGCGAATGGATCCTTTTCCTATTACTTTTTCTTATCGGGATTCAACTTAGAAATAGTGGCTTGACGCTAAAACAAATCATACTTAATAAGCAAGGAATGCTCATTGCTCTAGTTGTTGTGGCAAGTTCACTGGTTGGCGGGGTTATCGCCGCGCAATTTCTCCATATCGCCTTGTACAAGGCCCTTGCCATGTCTTCAGGTTTCGGTTGGTATTCTCTTTCTGGAATCTTGATGGGCGGCGCATTTGGGCCTGTTTTCGGCGGAGCTTCTTTTATGCTCGAACTCTCTAGAGAGCTAGTCGCGCTCATTATTATTCCGATGCTTATCGCGCGTAAGCCTTGCTCAGCCATTGGCTACGCGGGAGCTACTGCAATGGACTTCACCCTCCCGATTATTCAAACTACGGGCGGCGTACGCTGCGTACCCATTGCTATTGTCAGCGGCTTTCTTTTGAGCTTATTAGTGCCTGTATTAATGCTATTTTTTGTGTCACTTGCTGGCTAGGTCTCAGGGCTGCTAGCGTATTCATTCTACGCTATAGTTAAGGTGCTCTCCGCCTATTCGAGAGCACCTGCTTTCGCCCACCGTCGACGACAAGGACAGTCCATGAAGCGATACCTATCTCTAACATTGCTTTGCTCTCTAGCGCCTTTTGCCCAAGCAGGTACAAAGATGGACCAGTGCCTACAAAATAAATATCATGCCTATCTAGACGCTTCACTAGACTGGTACCGAGATCTCATCAACATCACCACCGATAGAAACCCAGATCTCAAACAAGTCGGCCAACAATTTCTTATCAGTAGACAGCACCACTTTGATCTCAGCGGCGTTGCATTTAACTACTACCTCTACACAGACCCAAGTAAAGTCACCCTCGAGCAGCCCGTTGAGCATTGGCTAAAACTGAGCCAACAAGATGTCAAACAGCTTGCAAAACGGGACGATGAGCTCGGAAAAGCAGCGAAATTGACCTACAACGACCGTCAAAAAGCGCCAAATCAACAAAATTACCAGTTACGTTCCGCGTTTAGCCAAATTTTAAGCAACCCAAACATCATTGGGACCGCCTTAAACAAATATAATACTTCCATCACAAAAATAGACTTAACCCTATGTAAATAATTGGGTTTAGCTCTTATTCTTCGCCAGTTCTCGAATAAATACGGGACTTTGATGATTTTTTCGTTTAGATTGTCGGCCTTATTCAGAATAACGACAACTTTGACGCTGTATGGTATCAGAACAAAAAACGGCTGACGTGAGTTTCGAAAGTCTACTTCGTATCTTCACCGTTCCCGAAGGACCCGACTCCACGCTCACTCAAATTGAGCAAAAGCTTTCACAAAACCTAAATGAGTTTTTGCGTGAGCATATCGTAGCCGAAGAAAAACCACTTAAAGAAATAGAGAAGAATTTCTCCAATCCGGCGATCCCCGAGCAACCTGAGTTTGTCTCACAGCACACCGAATATCTGCTAGATACATTAGTTGCCCACTCGGTGCATACGTCTTCACCAAGCTTTATTGGTCACATGACGTCGGCTTTACCGTATTTCCTAATGCCGCTGTCTAAAATCATGATTGCGTTGAATCAGAATTTGGTTAAAGTCGAAACGTCGAAAGCCTTTACGCCGCTAGAGCGCCAAGTGCTCGGGATGTTGCATCGCTTAATCTACGATCAAAAAGACGACTTTTATCAAAGCTGGATGCACAGTGCTAACCACTCACTCGGCGCATTTTGCTCAGGTGGGACTATAGCCAACATCACTGCGCTATGGGTGGCAAGAAACAATGTCCTAAAAGCCAATAACGATTTTAAAGGTGTTGAGCGAGAAGGCTTGTTCAAAGCAATGAAACACTATGGCTACAACGGATTAGCGATAGTCGTGTCGGAGCGAGGTCACTACTCACTGAAAAAGGCGGCCGATATCCTTGGCATTGGTCAAGAAGGCCTAGTCTCGGTGAAAACAGACAACAATAATCGACTCTGCCCTGCCGATTTGCAAAATAAACTGGCTGAACTCAAGGCTCAGAATATCAAGCCTATTGCCGTTATCGGTGTCGCGGGTACCACAGAAACCGGTAACATCGACCCACTGCAAGACATTGCGGAGATTTGTCACCGAGAACAGTGTCACTTCCACGTCGATGCGGCTTGGGGCGGCGCGACTTTGATGTCAAACCAGTATAGAGAGTTGCTGCAAGGAATAGAGTTAGCTGACTCAGTGACCATTGATGCACACAAACAGCTCTATATACCGATGGGCGCTGGCATGGTTCTATTTAAAGATCCATGTGCCATGGACGCAATTGAGCATCATGCACAGTATATCCTGCGTCAAGGTTCAAAAGATTTAGGCAGTCGAACTCTGGAAGGATCTCGCTCAGGAATGGCGATGCTAGTCTATGCCGCGATGAATATTATTAGCCGACCAGGCTATGAGCTACTCATCAATCAAGGAATAGAAAAAGCGCAATACTTTGCAGAGCTGATTGAAAAGCAAGATGATTTTGAACTCGTTTCTGAGCCTGAATTATGTTTGTTAACGTATCGGTATGTTCCTAAGAAGGTTGCTAGAGCACTTTCTTTGGCAACAAATGGACAGAAAAAAGAGCTTAATGAACTTCTAAATGAGCTCACAAAGTTCATTCAAAAGCGCCAACGCGAAACGGGGAAATCGTTTGTCTCACGAACCAAACTCACTCCACAACGCTGGCAGCATATAGACGTCATTGTATTTCGAGTTGTACTTGCTAACCCTCTTACCACATTGGATATTTTGCAGTCGGTACTGGATGAGCAACGAGAGATCGCCGTGCAAGCGCCGAACCTTATGGCTCGAATTAGTGCTTTGACTGAACAAATCGTCGTCGGTTAAAGTGCTCGCCTACTGGCTTACAGCATACTGAAAGTTTATTTCTTCATGTTGTAAGCCAGCTATCACATCGGATCACCTTTTCGCCTTCGAACACGCCTCGATAACAGTTAGTGTAGTTTTCTGAGAATTTAGTTTGAAGCAAATCATATTCTCAATATTTGTTTTGTATAAAAATTACTGTAAATCGGTGCTTGCGTTATACTGACCACACGATGTTGGTTTGATATCACTTTTTTCGGAAACAGTTTTTTTCCTTTTCCAATCAATTTAATTTAGATCGCCAACAAGTTGTTGTGTCTCGCTATTGTGAACTCTATGAATACATTAGAAAAAATACAGAAAAACCTAGAAAACTTTAGCAAATCTGAGCGAAAAGTGGCTGAGGTGATCATGGCTTCCCCTCAAACGGCCATCCACTCCAGTATTGCCACCTTGGCGAAAATGGCCGATGTCAGTGAACCTACTGTCAATCGATTTTGCCGTCGCCTCGATACTAAAGGCTTCCCCGATTTTAAATTGCACCTAGCGCAAAGCTTGGCAAATGGAACGCCATATGTGAACCGCAACGTGGAAGAAGATGACGGCCCTGATGCCTATACGCATAAGATCTTCGAATCCACGATGGCCTGCTTAGATGTGGCGAAAAACAGCCTAGACTCCATGCAAATTAATCGCGCGGTGGATTTACTCACCCAAGCGAAGCGTGTTTCGTTCTTTGGCCTTGGGGCATCGTCAGCTGTGGCCAAAGATGCACAAAATAAGTTTATCCGTTTCAACATCCCGATTACGTGTTTTGAAGACATTGTGATGCAAAGGATGAGCTGCATTAACAGCTCAGACAACGATGTGATTGTGCTGATCTCCCATACAGGGCGAACCAAAAGCCAAGTTGAGATCGCGAATTTAGCGAGAGAAAATGGTGCCACGGTTATCTCCATCACCGCGAAAGATTCACCACTCGATAAGGCGAGCTCACTATCTATCACTTTGGATGTACCAGAAGACACAGACGTGTATATGCCGATGGCCAGCCGAGTTGTACAAATGACGGTCATTGATGTACTGGCAACAGGTTTTACTCTACGCAGAGGCTCAGGTTTTAGACGCAATCTCCGCCGAGTCAAAGATGCTCTAAAAGACTCTCGCTACGACAAGTTATCCCAGTTGTAATCCAAAATAAGCCGATTTACTCTCATTTGATAGGTTTTCTCTATTGTACTAAGAGGTAATTGTGGCTTTATTTCCTATTCGGGATCAGGCATAGTTGCAGTCAAATTACCAAGCGGAGAGAATTTTATGTTTGTAGTCATCTTTGGACGCCCAGGTTGCCCATATTGTGTTCGTGCGAAAGAATACGCTGAGACACTTAAAGCAGATCGCGACGACTTCAACTATCGCTATGTTGATATTCACGCTGAAGGTATCAGCAAAGCCGATCTAGAAAAAACAGTCGGTAAACCTGTTGAAACTGTGCCGCAAATCTTTATCGATCAAGATCATATTGGCGGCTGTGACGAATTTGAAGCATACGCAAAAGAAAACCTAGGCCTTTTCGCTTAAGCACCTGCTGAGCTCCCAAATCGGTAAGGCGACCAATCTCATTGGTGAATTGCCTTCCGATCACTAGGTATCAATTCAATCCGTGGCTATTGCCGCGGATTTTTTTATTAGAAAAACTACTCCCCACGCGTCAAAATAATTCATAGTAAAACACTCAAATTCCCCTTACGTTTTTGCACGATTCAGATACAATCCTCATACTTCATTTACACTATTACGTTATAGTGTGTTTTTTTAACCTGCTGGCATAAAACAGAGCCGTGCTGTGAATATAGACGTCGTACATTTGCTTCAACAAAATCCTATCCTACTCATGTTTGTCGCATTGGCCATTGGCTTAGCGATAGGTAAAATCCGCTTTGGCAGTTTCCAATTAGGTAACTCCATTGGTGTTCTACTGACCTCACTTATTTTAGGTCACTTAGGCTTTTCTTTTAACGCAGAAGCGCTAACCATCGGCTTCATGCTATTCATCTATTGTGTAGGCATTGAAGCAGGCCCTAACTTCTTCGGTATCTTTTTTCGTGATGGTAAGCACTACTTCATCCTGAGCATGACGGTAATTGTCACCTCCATTGCCATAACCTATTTTTCTGGTCACTTCTTTGGCCTCGATTTAGGTATGATGACGGGTATGATGGCCGGTGCCATGACCGCGACCCCAGTGTTGGTAGGTGCACAAGACGCCCTTAACTCTGGTCTCGCGACCATTCCGCACAACACCAACTTCGCAGTGGTGATGCAGAACCTGTCCGTCGGTTATGCGATGACCTACCTTGTCGGTTTGATCAGTATGATCATGTTCGCCAAGCTGCTACCAAAACTGCAACGACAAAACTTATCGGATTCTGCCCAGCAGATTGCCAAAGAGCGTGGCTTAGGCGGCTCAGGGCAGCGTAAAGTCTATTTACCTATCATTCGCGCCTATAGAGCGGGCCCAGAGCTAGTCGACTGGACTGGCGGTAAAAACCTGCGTGAATTGGGTATCTACCGCCAAACTGGCTGCTATATCGAGCGTATCCGCCGTAATGGTATCCTCGCCCACCCTGACGGTGACGCCATCTTGCAGGAAGGCGATGAAATTGCATTAGTAGGCTTTCCAGACAGCCACGCTAGACTCGACCCTAGCTTTCGCAACGGCAAGGAAGTTTTCGATCGTAACCTACTCGACCTGCGTGTTGTTGAAGAAGAAATCGTGGTTAAAAGCGATAGTATGGTGGGTAAACGCCTATCAGATCTTAACTTGTCAGAATACGGCTGTTTCTTAAACCGAGTCGTGCGGGCCCAAATAGAAATGCCAATGGATCTAGACATTGTAATTGCCAAAGGCGATGTACTTCAGGTCAGTGGTGAGAAAAGCCGTGTCCATGGTTTAGCGGAAAAAATTGGTTTCATCGCGATTCACAGTCAACTTGCTGATTTGTTTGCCTTCTGCAGCTTCTTCATTTTCGGTATTTTGTTGGGTCTTATTACCATGACCTTTGGCCAAGTCTCCTTTGGTTTGGGTAATGCCGTTGGCCTGTTACTGTCTGGCATCACTCTTGGATTTTTAAGAGCGAACCACCCGACTTTTGGCTACGTTCCCCAAGGGGCACTGAATATGGTCAAAGAGCTCGGTTTGATGGTCTTCATGGTGGGGCTGGGGCTAAGTGCTGGTGGTAAGATGTTTGATCACTTTTCGCAAAATGGCCTACAGATCATTAGTCTTTCTTTAGTGATCAGTGTAGTCCCGGTGGTCTTAGCCTATCTAGTGGGCGCGTATGTGTTAAAGATGAACCGTGCGTTGCTATTTGGCGCCATTATCGGGGCAAGAACCTGCGCGCCAGCGATGGATATCGTTAACGACTTAACGAAATCGACCATCCCTGCTCTAGGTTATGCCGGAACCTACACCATCGCCAATATATTGATGACTCTAGCGGGTACTGTAATGATTATCTTGAGTTGACCGCTTTCCCGCTACTAGCAGTCAGTTAGTAACCAGCTATCAATCAGCTAGTAACCAACTAGCAGTTAGCAATTAGTTAGCAATAAACTAGTTAGCAATAAACGTCTTTTAGGACGAAACACTCAAAACGTAAAAAGGCACCGAAAGGTGCCTTTTTTATTACCATTGATCTATTGCAACCAATTGTTCTATTACAACTGCATCAAACCTAACTAATATCTAGCGATTAGATATTGATGAAATCAGTTTCAACCGCTGGGTTTACGTCAGCTGCGTAATCTACGCCTTCAACGCCAAAACCGAATAGTTTCAAGAACTCTTCTTTATATTCAACGTAATCAGTCAACTCTTTCAAGTTTTCTGCAGTTACTTGAGGCCAAAGCTCGCGGCAGTGTTTCTGAATATCTTCACGCAACTCCCAGTCATCCAGGCGTAGACGATTCTTATCGTCCACTTCTGCGGCCGAGCCATCTTCTTTGTACATGCGCTCACTAAACATACGGAAGATTTGCTCCATGCAGCCTTCGTGCACGCCTTCTTCACGCATCTTCTTGAACACCATCGCAATGTAAAGTGGCATTACAGGAATTGCAGAGCTTGCCTGAGTAACAACCGACTTAAGTACCGCAACATTTGCGCTACCGCCAGTAGCAGAAAGCTTAGCGTTCAGAGCTGAAGCTGCACGATCTAGGTCCATTTTTGCACGGCCTAGTGCGCCATCCCAGTAAATTGGCCAAGTCAGCTCAGTACCGATGTAGCTATAGGCAACGGTCTTACAACCATCAGCCAGAACGCCTGCTTCAGAAAGCGCTGCTAACCAAAGTTCCCAATCTTCACCGCCCATAACAGTTACAGTGTCTTGGATCTCTTGCTCAGTCGCAGGCTCAATGCTCGCTTCAATGATTGCATCTTTGTTGGTATCAACAGCCGTTGCGGTGTAAGTTTCGCCGATAGGCTTAAGCGCTGAACGAATGACTTCGCCAGTTTCAGGCATCTTACGAACAGGAGAAGCCAATGAATAAACCACAAGATCAATTTGACCTAAGTCTTCTTTGATCAAATCAATGGTTTTTTGCTTCGCTTCATTTGAGAAAGCGTCACCGTTTAGGCTCTTTGCGTATAAGCCTTCTTCTTTCGCCAGCTTTTCAAAAGCTGCAGAGTTATAGAAACCCGCAGTGCCTGGCTTTTTCTCAGTCCCTTCTTTTTCGAAGAAAACACCGATAGTCGAAGCGCCGCCACCAAATGCTGCAGCGATACGAGAAGACAAGCCGTAGCCGCTAGATGCGCCTACAACCAATACGCGCTTTGGCGCATTTTTAATCGGGCCGTTTGCTTTAGTGTAAGCAATTTGCTCTTGGACATTCGCTTCACAACCGACTGGATGAGTGGTTGTACAAATGAATCCACGAATTCTAGGTTTGATGATCATATTCAACTTCCTTAAAAAAACTTTGTAAGGATAAAAGGTTCGAGCTTAAATCTCATCTAGTTTCTTCAAATTTCACATATCTAGGGTTCTGGTTTGACCACTCGAACCTATAAAGTGCTAACCAAAACCTATAAAAAAGCACCACAACGTGATGCTTTTTCAAGTTTAGCTTCTACACCCTACCTATTAGTTTAGGCGACACTGTTCAACTTGTAGTTTAAGCTACGCTGTTCAATTTGGGCTTTTCAGGGTGACCTGTTTTCACCTCAGAAAGATCATGGCTGAAGTGATCCACTTGAATCGCGTGATAACGAAGCTTCTCTGCCTCTAACACTTGATCGACTTCCTGCTCAGTCAGTGCCCCAGTTTCTAGTGCTTGTGCTAGACGAGTCTGTAATGGGCCTTTACGATCCACTTTGCCCTCTTTCACCGCATTGAGTAGTTTCCGCTCAAGTGGACGCACGCTATACATAGCCAGAAAGGCGTTCTCAACTAGACCAATGCTGTCGTCATCGTCTTTCCCTATGTAGCACAAGTGAGTTAAGCGATCGCGCTGCGCCCCCGGTGTCATCAAACTATCGGCAATTTTAAGTGCTAAATCGTCCGAAGGTTGTTTAAAGTGGTTACCGATTGGGAAGACAAGTCCTTTAAGAAGCGGCCCAACCCATTTTTTCGGGAAGTTGTTGTAGGCTTCCTGTAGCGCTTTAGCAGCGTGATAACAGCAATGCTGCAGTGCGTAATTAACAAACTCAAGATCTTGCTGCTGACGCCCTTCATCTTCATATTTTTTCAGCGCTGCTGAGCCCATATATAGGTAGCTCAATACATCACCCAAACGTGCAGAGATCATCTCCTTACGCTTAAGGTCGCCACCTAACGTTAGCATGGCAAAGTCAGCGCTCACCGCCAATGCTTTACTCAAACGCGTTAAGTCCTTGTAGTACTTCTGAGTCGGCCCTGACATATGTGAAGAAATAAATTTTGAGCCCGTCAGCGCTGCGAAGAAACTGCCCGCGGTATTACCCATCGCGTGGCGAATATGCGCAAATAACAGTTCATCAAAATCTTCCGCTCCTTCAGCAAGGTCTGGGTTCGCCGCCGCAGTCATTTCTTTCAATACATAAGGGTGACATCGGGTTGCACCTTGGCCAAAGATCATTAAGTTTCGGGTTAAAATATTCGCCCCTTCCACCGTGATCGCCACTGGTACACCAAGATAGTGAGACGACAAGTAGTTCATTGGCCCTTCTTGAATTGCTCGACCAGAATGAATATCCATCGAATCATTCAAGATAGTGCGCGCCATTTCCGTCATATGGTATTTAGCAATCGCTGTCACGATCCCCGGCTTCTCTTTCAGGTCTAACGCCGTTGTGGTCAGAGTTCGGGTTGCTTCTAGCAGATAAGTTAATCCACCAATGCGGCCCATCGCCTGTGCCACGCCTTCAAACTTACCAATTGACATGCCAAACTGCTTGCGCACATACGCATACGCACCAGTGGTTCTAGAAGTGAGATGGCCAATCGCTGTACCTAATGCTGGCAATGAAATACCACGCCCTGCTGATAGACATTCCACCAGCATCCGCCAACCTTTACCGGCGTAATCTGCCCCGCCAATCAACCACTCTAACGGGATAAACACATCTTCACCGCGAGTCGGCCCGTTCATAAATGCAAGACTAAGTGGATCATGACGTTCGCCAATTTCAACACCTTCATGAGAGGCTGGAATTAAGGCACACGTGATGCCGATGTCTTCCTTGTCGCCCAGCAAGTGATCAGGATCGTACATTTTAAAGGCTAATCCCAGCACAGTCGCAACCGGCGCCAATGTAATATAACGTTTATTCCAGCTCACTTTTACGCCCAGTACTTCTTTGCCTTCATGAGTACCGTAACAAACTGTTCCCGCATCTGGGATACCGCCCGCATCAGACCCCGCTTCCGGCCCCGTTAAAGCAAAACACGGAATATCCGTGCCGTCTGCCAATCGCGGTAGCCAATAGTCTTTCTGCTCTTGCGTCCCATAGTGAGAGAGCAACTCGCCCGGGCCTAAAGAGTTAGGCACCATGACGGTCACTGCGGCACTGATGCTTCGCGTTGCGATACGTGAAACAATCGTCGAATTCGCCAGCGCCGAGAACTGACGTCCGCCGTATTCCTTAGAAATAATCAGAGAGAAGAACTGTTCCTTGCGCAGGTACTCCCACACCTCAGGCGGTAGATCTCTATCCTTTTTCACGATCTGATGGTCATCAAGCATGCCGAGCAAGGTTTCCAACTCGTTGTCCATAAATGAACGTTCTTCATCAGTTAATTGTGGTTTGTGATATTGATGCAGCTTAGTGAAATCTGGACTACCAGAAAACAATTCACCATCCCACCAGACACTCCCTGCTTCCATCGCTTCTTTCTCGGTATTGGAAAGCGGCGGTAAGATTTTCTTAAATGTCTTAAAAGCAGGGTCACTAACCCATTTTCTTCTCAAAGAGCACATGTTCAGATCCTTTTGTTCACGAATGGTCACCCAGAGGACGACTTTACTAAGTAAGTTTAGGCGGTAAATGGCAATTGCGACCTAGTCTGCAGCCACTCCGGCGGATAAAAACGGAATCAGTTGATCAACAACAGCATTTACGTTCATTGACTGTTGATAATTGCTTTCCGCGATTTCTAGTAGTGCTTGGCTGGACGCCATGGTAAATACGCAAGTACCCAAGGTGAAATGCAAACGCCAAAACAAGGTGCTTGGTGACAGTTTAGGGTTCGCGATCATCACAGATTGGGTAAACAACGCCAATACGTCTTGGTAACGCGTGGTGATAAACCAACGTAAGTGCCCTTGAACATCGGTATAGCCGCGCCCAATCAGCAACATAAACCGGCTCATTCCATGGGGGCGAACCGTATTTAGCATCTCTAACGGTTCACGCAAAGATTCAAAAACTTCTGTCATTGTGTAATCTTGGCGCTGATTCAATTCGCCGAGGGTGCGTTCGACAGCTGGCATAAACGCTTCTAAGTATCGATCTAGCACTGCGCGCACCAAGGTTTTCTTGTCACCGAAATGATAATTCACCGATGCCAAATTAACGCCAGCTTTACTCGTGATGGTTCTTAACGAGGTAGCATTAAAACCATGCTCGGCAAACAACACTTCTGCCACATCCAAGATTTTGTTCTTGGTTCCTTTCTCTTTCGTATTACTGCGTACTACCATTTCAATCAGCCGTATTAAACATATGTTTGAAATATACCCCACCGACCAAGATTAACAACTGGTTAACATCACAGTTTTGGCTGTAACAGGCTAATTTTGTTGGCGTTCGACATAGAAAATGACAAAAGAAAAAAATTAGATGAAGTTTTTATAAAAAAAATGGAACTGTTTGGAATTGGCAGAGTCTGATTTATTGTAATTAGCAAGAGCAATGAGAGTCTGGCTGAATGTATCTTCGGTCCTTAATGTAACTACTATTTACACTGCTTTTTCTTATTTAACTCCTATATTTGTATCCGCCCAGAATAACTTTTCATTCTGGGCTTTTTTTTGCCTTTTCTCTAGTCGCTGCTACACATACATATCTCTAATACTTATTTTGCGCGCGCGTTCCGTCGTGCTATAACATTGACACATCAAACCCGCTTTAAATCAGGATATTATGAGTAACGTCTACTGGAACCCTATGGTACCTGAGCTATCGGTCCGTGATTTTGACCTGTCTTTATCTTTTTATTGCCACCTTCTTGGATTCGACATCCGAAACCAGCGTAGCGACCCTAATTTTGCTTACCTAGAGAGCGGACAGGTCCAAATAATGCTTGAAGAGGTACATACTGGCAGTTGGGATACTGGAGAGCCTGGCGCGCCCTTAGGCCGAGGCGTCAACTTTCAGATTGAGTTAGACGATATTAGCCCCGTGTACCAACGTCTTAAATCGGCAGGCGTCTTACTTTTTCGCGATCTAAAAGATGAATGGTACGACCAAGGCACGTGCTTTTCAGGACAGAGAGAATTTTTGGTCCAAGACCCAGATGGTTATTTGTTGCGCTTTTCACAATTCTTAGGAGAGAAACAAAAACTTGGTCAATCAGACGCTTGAGTATAGAGACAGGTATACGAGTAAACCGTCCCCTTGAATAAGATACTGTGCAAGATGACGGTTCTTTTATAATAAATTAATCCGCCCGAAGAGCCCTCTTTTCTGCACGCTAAACACCCAGAATTTACTCAAAGTAAAGTTACTGATCATTCCCGCCAACACGCCCACCACGAGAGCAACCATTGGCGCTAGTCCGCGTTCCCCCAATAATTGAACCGTAACGTGAAAAAACAGCAAGTTCGGTATTGCCGAAAACAGAGCGCTCGAAAAGGATTTCAGCCATTGTGTCTTCCACCCCTCTTTCATGCTGGCAGAAAAGGTAAAGTGTCGATTACCTAGCCAAGTGGTGGTCGCGGCGCAAACAAACGCCGCGACTCTAGCCAGCATTAAACTCCAGTGAGCACCATATAAAACCAGCGCAAACACCAGACTGTCGACCAAAAAGCCTATGCTGCCGACCAAAGCAAACCTAAACAGCGGATTTGTTGGCAATCGACTAACTGACATAAGCATTGCTGCATAAATACAGTGAACGATGACTCGGCGCTGAAAACTTCATCTCACAGGTGAGTTTATCGTGTTTGATCAAGCGCTCAATTTGTTGCCCTTCCCCGACTAATTGAAACTGATTCAGAGCTGATAAATCAATTTTGGATGTCAGCTGTAACGCCTTACCATGACTATAATATTGGCCTGAAAAAGTGCGATGACTGACGTAATAAGTCGGCAGTTTGTTATTTGCATGCTCAAAAATCACCTTATCACTGCGCACTGGGCCAACATCATAATGAATGTAAACCAAGGCACCAATCAGCAACACAGGGACTAGGCTTGCCGCAGATTTAAACCATTTTTTTTCCAGATCGCTATCGGAAAGCAGCGCAGCCATCAATATCCCCACCGCAGGAATACCCGGCAGCACGTAAGCAGGCAAAATATTCCCAGCCAACGTAAACAGCAGTAACGGCGACAATATCCAGCAAAGCAAAAAGCTCACTAAACGACTTCCTTCAGGCTGCTTAGTTCGTACAGAGCGCCGCTTCACCCATAATACAATCGGCAGAATGACCGACCATGGCAGAGCAGCATAAAGCCAGTATAACCAAATAGTGCCGCGCAGATGCTGGTGTGCAGTACCATACAAGTCGCCTTTCCAGCCACTATCAAGAAAACGTTTAACGTATTCCCCTAATAGAAAATAATCGAGAAATCCTGGGGTCGCGCGTTCGGCCATCACATACCAAGGCAAAGCAATCACCAACATCAGCACGCTGCCGCCAACGACAGGAAAACGCCGCCAAAGCACTTTAAAGGAGCCGATAAAGCCATGCTCTAACATGAGCCACGGCATAACAGAAAGACCAACTAAGACGATAATTAGTGGCCCTTTCGCCAACAAACCAATCGCAAGCCCAACAAAACCTAGATAGCCCCAGCTTTGCTTACCTTCGCTCCAGCATAAGTAAAACCCGACCATGGCCATAGTCATTGCCAACGTCAACGCCATGTCCGTTTCTACCACGCCAGCTGAAACAACAAAGATACCGCAACTCGCCAAAATAGCAGCGGTACGCAGCGCATCGACACCGACGCGACGAGAGAAAAAGGCCATCAAACCGAGTACGGCGACTCCGGCTAACCAATGAGGAAACCGCACGCTAAATTCGCTCAGCCCAAACAGCTTGATCCCGATGGCGCTCATCCAGGCAAATAAAGGCGGCTTGCCCCAAAATGGCACCCCATAATCAAATTGTGGCGTTAGCCAGTTGTGAGTTTGCACCATGATCCTTGCCATCTCACCATATCTGGCCTCCGTGGTATCCATCAGTGGATACAGCCCCAATGAGATCAACCGGATGGCGAAGGTGGTAACGACTATGCCCCATAAGAAATAGCGCCCAGTCCTCATGCGCGTTTCTCCATTACTGGCAAATCTTGCCCCACACTCTGCGCCTTGCTCGCACGCTCCGACACAGACTGAATAATGTAAAGAGGTCGGCGCTTGGTTTCTATAAAAATGCGACCAATGTATTCACCGAGCAAACCAATGCTGAGCAGCTGAATACCACCCAAGGCTAATTCCACCACCATCATTGATGGATAGCCTTGGGTGGTTTCACCAAAAACCAACGTTTTAATCACGATCGCTAACCCGTAAAAGAAGGCACTGGCAGCCACTAATCCCCCCGCGACGGTCGCAAAGCGAAGCGGACTAATTGAAAACGACGTAATCCCATCTATCGCTAAGCCGAACAGTTTGAAGTAATTCCATTTCGTGGTGCCAGAATGACGAGCTCTGCGCTTAAACACTATGGTCGTTTGTTTAAAACCCGGCCACACAAACATGCCTTTCATATAACGATTACGCTCTGGCATGCTGTTGATATGATCTACCACTTGCCGGCTTAGCAAGCGAAAATCACCCACATTTTCGGGAATATCAGATTCCGACAAAGAGTTTAGGAGACGATAGAAAACCGCCGCCGATTTTTTCTTTAGCCAACTTTCACCATTACGTTCAATACGCTGCATATTGACCACATCGAATCCCTTGCGCCACTCGCCAAGCATACTTGGGATAAGCTCAGGTGGATCTTGTAAATCAGCATCAATCAACAAAACCGCCAAACCATTACAATGTTCTAGGCCCGCACTCATTGCCGACTCTTTTCCGAAATTTCGACTCAGATTTAAACTCACGACATGACTTCCTGTCACAGGCAAAGACTCCACCAGCTCAAAACTGCCATCCGTGCTGCCATCATTTACGTACACGATTTCACTACTATCTGGAAGCGCATCCAATACTTTGATTAATCGGCTATGGAACTCGGTCAGCACTTCCACTTCATTGTAATAAGGGACAACCACAGACAGCACGACTTGGCTGTCTGTGGATTTCGGCAATAGGGCTACTCGGCTCATACAAACTACTCTTATTCATATCATGACAAATTTTTTTGCGACAAAGGGGTCGCTGGAGTGACCTTTTTAACAACTTGGATGTCGAAACAATGTGATTCACGTTTTTTTCACGTTAACGTGGGAAGATCCCCCACAACACTAAGGTAGAGCATTGGATGAAAAAGATTTTGTTAGTGGAAGATAATCGAGAAGTTGCTGGGATTTTATTTGATTACTTTGAAAGCCTTGGAATGGAGCTTGATTATGCCGATAATGGCGAGTTAGGGCTCAAACTTGCGCTAGAGCAGCCGTTTGATATTATTTTGCTCGATTTAATGCTGCCACGTATGGATGGGCTGACGGTATGTAATCAACTCAGGGACGCCGGAAATAGTACCCCCGTTTTGATGCTCACTGCCCTAGACAACAAACAAGATATGTTAGACGGCTTTAAACACGGCGCGGACGATTATATGACCAAGCCATTTGATCTCGACATTTTAGAAGCGCGGATGACGGCGCTCATTAAACGCTATCAAGGCACGGTCTCCCACTCTATGCTTCAATTTGGCAGTTTAAAGATTAATCAGAAAGTTCGCCAAGCTTACCGCGACGATAAGCCACTCGCACTTAACCCCACTACCTATACGATTCTAGAACTATTGTGTTTAAAAGCACCTGATATTGTCACCCGCCAAGAAATAGCAGAAAAACTGTGGCAGGAAAATGAACCCAGCAATGACGTGTTGCGCAGCCACATCTACCAACTGCGTAACCAGCTCGATAAACCTTTTCCTATCCCTATGCTAACCACAATCCCCAAAATAGGCTTTCGTTTAGAGGAACACTAACTATGCCCAGCCGATTGCTTCGTCACACCAAAACCTTAACTGGCCGATTAGCTCTATTTTTTACGGGTATCGCACTGATCATTGGGTTATTCACTTTTTTGATCTTTATCTTTGCGCTTCAATGGTCTGAAGATAAAGCGGGTGAGCGAATGCTAATGGTTGATCGAGATGAAGCGATTTATAAATTCACTCATGGCACAACAGGGCCAATTAAAATTGATAGCCTGACCACCGCATACAATGACTATGCCGATATCCCAGAGCCCTTTCGCGATTTCGCCAAGAGCAAAAACTATTATCTCGATGAAGTTGCCTTTGATTCTCTGCCTGTCGACTACATGATGTACGTCGGACACTATTTCGTCAAAGGCAAAAAGTACCCAATTGTGATGGTGCTCGAAATCGATCGCATTGAGTTCGACATATCAGAGCTTGCGGACGCTGGCGCCATAGTCTTAGCGCTGATCCTTGGCTTGATCCTGATGTTTGCTATCGTGCTCAATCGATTATCAAAGAAGCTGATTGCGCCACTCAACGATATCCACGCGCAATTAGAACAGCTCGGCGGCGATGTGCAACAACCCTTCACCATGCTGCCAGAAGCCGCAGAGGAGTTTCAGGTGTTAGTGGATAAAATAAACGGCTACCGAGAGGATATGCACACCACCATAAAACGCGAGCAAGCATTCGCGCGCTATGCCAGCCACGAACTGCGCACTCCTCTTACCATCATCAAAGGTGCAAGCAAGCTACTCTCTCGCCAAGAACACAGTTCGTTCCAACTTCGACAAATGACTCGCATCGATTCGGCGTCACAACAAATGGAGACGATGATCGACGCTTTATTAAGCCTAGTTCGCTATGAGCGGAGTGAAGATAGCAGCCCAGATCGAGAACTCAGTAACGATGAGTTACTCGAGATCATTACACAAAATTCCGCACAAGCTGAACAAAAAGAGCTGCAGATAGTTCTGAAAATCCACTCACTTCCTACAGTGTGCGCTTCTACCTCCGTCATGAACATGCTGGTGGGTAACCTACTGCGAAATGCCATTGCAGCCACTCCTGAGGGGCAAATCGTCCTCACCGTCGATAGCGAAAAACTGACTATCGTCGATCAGGGACACGGCTTACTTCCCACCCCAAACAAAGATGGGCATGGGTTAGGCCTGCTCATTGTCGATGACTTATGTCGCCGCTATGGATGGGCTTTTAGCCTTAAAGAGAACGTAAACAGAGGCTGCGTGGCGAAAATTGAATTTTCACTTTGATATATCCTAAATAACTTGATATCGAGGTAGGTTTGCTCCAGCATGAGCGCAGCCATAACCTAGTACATTTACTATCTATCTGTGCAGGGGCGCACCAAACAAACCATTAGCATTAGCATTAGCATTAGCATTAGCACATGAAAATCGCCAACAGCCCGACAACCCAGCATCGCTTCAACGACTTCACATTTTTCTTGAAACGTGACGACTTGTTACACCATCACTTTTCTGGCAATAAAGCACGCAAATTTATGTCGCTTCTCGACCAGCGGAACTCTAATATAACCACCCTAGTCAGCTACGGTTCAGCGCAAGCCAATTCTCTGTATTCTCTCGCGGCGCTGGCCCAGTTAAAAGGCTGGCAACTTGAGTACTATGTAGATCGCATTCCTGAATGGCTTAAACAAAATCCCATCGGCAATTATCAAGCTGCATTAGAACTCGGCGCCAATATCATCACAGTGTCTGAGCACGCTCACGGCGTTCATCCTAAAGACTATATCCTCAAACACTGCCAGCTCAGTGATCAGCACCAATTTGTACCCGAAGGTGGTTACTCCCAACAAGCGGAGCTAGGTGTGCGTGAACTCGCCGAAGAAATTCAAACTTGGGCAAAACAGCAATCGATACCCAAACTCACCGTGGCACTACCATCCGGTACAGGTGCGACGGCGGCGTTTCTGCGTAAACATCTTAATAACGATATTGAGCTCATTACCTGCGCTTGTGTCGGCGGTAGCGACTACCTGAAAGAGCAATTTACTGAACTGTTAGGCAAACACGCCGCACAACCCAAGGTTTTGCAACTCGATTCAAAGCACCATTTCGGCAAACTTTATCGACAAGATTTTGAGGTATGGCAACAGTTGCTCGAAGAAACTGAGGTAGAATTTGATTTGTTGTACGATCCCATGATGTGGCAATGCCTGCAAACGTGGTGGCCAAGCAATACTGACCGAACCTTGCTGTATATTCACCAAGGTGGCGTACTAGGAAACCAAAGCATGCTTGCTAGATACCAACGAAAATTCAAGACCCACTCATGACATACGTGAAACAATACCTACTCAGCCACCAACAATTTGCCCACGCTATCCGAGTCACCGCCGCACTGGCCTTCGCGATGGCCTTTGATTATCTCACTCAGATCCCACACTCTCTGTGGGGGCCGATCACCGTCTCAGTCGTGATGATCCAGCCGCACGATGGCGCCATCGTCCACAAAGGCTTTCAACGTATTGTTGGCACCTTGGTTGGCGCAGCACTAGGGCTAGTGACACTCCTATTCCCAAGCCAGATGCCCTACTTGGTCCCAATGTGGATTTTGCTAGCTTGCTTTCTGCTCACACTAAGAATGCAAGGCCAATACAGTTATCTGTTTTTTTTGTGTGTACTGACATTACTTATTGTCGGCTATCAAGATGACAGCGACACTGAACTGGCAGTGGCCCTCTGGCGAGTAACGAATATTTTGATTGGCGCGCTGATTGCAATGGCTTTTTCACGCTTATTTCCGATCCGTGCTACCAGTGCATGGAAGCACCTCATTGGACAAATGTATACGAACCTCAAAACGCTCTACCTAGCGCACTGCTCTAGCCACCTGCCTTCCGACTACCATCTCGTTGAACTGCGCAAAAAAGTGATCACAGATCATCTAAAAATGTCGAATCTGACAGCAAACATTGGAAAAGAGCAAGCAACCTGTATCGAACTCTATACTGATTATTTACGGACCCAGCGAACCTTAATCGCCTTAGTTGAGCAACTGGTCGATACGCACTGGAGCTCTTCTCTCGGCCACCAGCAGTTGCTCAACAACGAGGAGCTGAAGCACTACCAGCACTGTATTGGAGAACTATTTATCCAGCTAGATAAAGGAGAGCTCGACGATGTCACCATCCCCGAGCCACTCGTATTATCAGATATGGGTAAAAAGCTCGCCCACAGCGACGATCTTGACCAAGCAAACTTCAAGCTCGGCCCGTATGGCTATTTATGGCTCACACGGCAACTGCTACGAAACCTAGATACTCTGTTCGAACAAAAACGGCAGTTAGATAGCTTGCATTAACTAAGTGGCGTAAATGATGAGAATCAACTCAATAAACTCTTAGCATGAAAACGCAAGTGATCGTCAATAAAACTAGAGATGAAAAAGTAACTGTGATCGTAACCCGGTTGCATTCTCAGAGTCAGGTCTGTGCGATGCTTATCTGCCGCAGCGCTCAATAATTCAGGTTTAAGTTGCCCTGTGAGGAATGAATCGGCGTCACCCTGATCGACTAGAAGAGGCTGCGATGCTTTGCCTTGGTTCAGCAATTCTACCGCATCGTATTGTCGCCATTGTTCAACATCGCTCCCTAAATACGCGTTGAATGCTTTTTGGCCCCAAGGACACTGTATTGGGTGCGAAATTGGGCTAAAAGCTGAGATAGAACGAAACTTGTCAGCGTTGCGCAGACCAATCACCAAAGCGCCGTGCCCGCCCATACTGTGCCCAGCAATCGATCTCACCTTTGATACGGGAAAATGCGTTTCGATGATCGCAGGCAGCTCCTCAGTGACATAGTCGTACATTTGGTAATGGCTCGCCCAAGGACTTTGAGTTGCGTTGATGTAAAATCCCGCCCCTTGGCCTAAGTCATAACTTTCGTCGTCGGCAACGTCCTCGCCGCGCGGGCTGGTATCGGGCGCGACAATCGCAATGCCAAGCTCAGCCGCCATACGAAACGCCCCTGCTTTTTGCATGAAGTTTTCATCGCTACAGGTCAAGCCAGACAACCAATACAAAACTGGAACAGGCTCAGACGCTTTCGCATTTGGCGGTAAGAAAATCGCAAAGCGCATTGAACAATTCAACGCAGTAGATTGATGGCTATATTGTTTGTGCCAGCCACCAAAAACCTTATTTTGGCTAATATTGTCTATCGACATGATACTTCCTCGACAAATTTTCAAATGATATGTGCACAAAAAAACGCGCCGCAATTGACCATGCAGCGCGCGTACTTCATAAATTCATAAACCAATTAATGGAAATTAACGAAACCGATTAACGGCGCTAACTACTTATCCATATGAATAACGGTACGGATACTTTTGCCTTCGTGCATAAGATCAAACGCTTCGTTCACATCTGCTAAGCCCATGTTGTGAGTGATAAACTCTTGCAAGCCAAACTCACCAGCCATGTAACGCTCTACAATCTCTGGCAACTCTGAACGACCTTTCACGCCGCCAAATGCACTGCCTCGCCATACACGACCTGTCACCAATTGGAATGGACGCGTTGAAATCTCTTGGCCTGCGCCTGCAACACCAATAATCACAGATTCACCCCAACCTTTGTGGCAGCACTCCAATGCTTGACGCATCACGTTCACGTTGCCAATACATTCAAATGAATAGTCAACGCCGCCGTCTGTCATCTCAACAATCACCTCTTGAATAGGCTTGTCGAATTTCTGTGGATTGATGACATCGGTTGCACCAAGTTGCTTCGCAAGATCAAATTTACTTTCATTGATATCAACACCAATGATGCGACTTGCGCCCGCCATACGTGCGCCAATGATCGCAGACAAACCAATGCCGCCTAAACCAAATATCGCCACCGTGTCGCCTTTCTCGACTTTCGCCGTGTTAAGCACGGCTCCCATACCCGTTGTTACACCACAACCCAGTAGGCAAACTTCTTCCAATGGCGCTTCTTGATTCACTTTCGCCAAAGAAATTTCCGGTAGGACCGTATATTCCGAGAACGTTGAACAGCCCATGTAGTGATAAATTGGCTGACCATCTTTGTAAAAACGCGTTGTGCCATCTGGCATCAAGCCTTTGCCTTGTGTTTCACGTACCGCTTGGCACAAGTTCGTTTTGCCCGATTTACAGAATTTACACTCGCCACATTCAGCAGTGTAAAGAGGAATCACATGATCGCCGATGGATACGCTAGTGACACCTTCACCAATCATTTCGACAATACCGCCGCCTTCATGACCAAGGATAGATGGGAAGATACCCTCAGGATCATCACCAGACAAAGTAAACGCATCAGTGTGACACACACCCGTTGCCACGATACGTACCAATACCTCGCCTTTTTTCGGCAATTGCACGTCCACTTCTTCCATTTTAAGTGGCTCGCCTGCTGCCCAAGCAACGGCTGCTTTCGATTTTATGAATTCTTGACCTGGTTTAATTTCAAGTGCCATCATTGTTTCCTTTTCTATCAAAATCTAAGCGGCCAACAAGTTTTCTTTTCGCCGCTGCTTATTAAGTGGGTCTAGTATAGTTTGTTTCTGGGCTGTGATAATCCCTCTAGATTGAAAATCATTTTTACGTATTTGTAATAATTGCTACACTTGCGAATAGAAAGCCGAGTCTAGAAAACTGATGATAGAGGGGAAGCGTGTGGCAAATTGGGAAGGCGTTAGCGAATTTGTCGCCGTGGCGGCGCACCATAGTTTTACAGCAGCAGCCCAACAGCTCTCCACCTCGGTCGCCCAAGTCAGTCGCCGCGTAGCGGCATTAGAAGATCGCTTAGCGGTGAAACTATTTAACCGCACGACTCGCCGCGTCACCCTAACCGATGCAGGGCAAGTGTATTTCCACCAATGCCAGCATTTAGTCGAAGGATTGGAGTTGGCTGAACTGGCGGTCACTCAAATGCAAACGGCGCCAAAAGGTTTAATCAAAATCACCGCCTCCGTGATGTATGGCGAGCAGCATCTCGCTCCCTTGATCAACGAATTTTTAATTCAATATCCTCAGCTTGAAATTGAACTTATTCTCACCAATCAAAAATTGGATCTCATCGAAAACAGCATCGATTGCGCCATTCGCCTAGGCAAACTAGAAGACTCCAGTATGAAAGCGAAACGGCTATCCAGCCGCCAGCTTTATGTGTGTGCCAGCCATGATTACTTGGCGCGATTTGGTGAGCCGCACACTCTATCGGAGCTCAATCGGCACCAGTGCCTACGTGGCTCGGTAGACTATTGGCGCTTTAATGAACAAGGAAGAGAAAAATCACTGCGTATTACTGGGCGCGTGAAGTGTAATAGCGGCTATGCGCTGCACGACGCGGCGCGAAAAGGGTTAGGACTAGTGCAATTGCCAGATTATTATGTCAAAGAGGATTTAGCCACCAATACGCTCATCGAAGTGCTCCCTAGCTATCGCTGCGAACGCGAAGGGGTGTGGGCACTGTATCCAAGCAGTCGTCACCTTTCCACCAAAGTTCGCCTATTATTAGATTTCCTAGCTGAACAGCTTCCTGATTAACTACAAAAGCTTTCTGATTAACCACCAAAGCTATCCGAGTTATCAGGCCTTTACTGAGGCTTAGCCGATACGTTACTATGCGTGCTTTCTCATATATTCTTTCTTATCCTCTGTGATCAAAACAGATGTATTTCGCAATCTGATAAGAGAAATAAAGCCGTTAATAAAGGAACAACACTATGATCAAAGTGACAGAATTCAACCCAATTGGCAGCGACGAGCGCGGCGAAACCAAATCATTTTCCGTCAAAGATTACGGCGAATTCGTTTATATCACTCGTAAACAGGGCACGCTGAGCGGCAACAGCTATCACGAAGGAAAAAATAAAGGCACCAACCTAAAAACGTTCGTATTGTTGCAAGGTGAAGCGCTTATCAAATACCGTCATGTCGAGTCTGATGAAGTAAAAGAAATTATCGTACCGCCACAATCTGTCGTTGAAATCTCACCATACGTAGTGCACAACATGTTTGCTAACTCCGACATTTTGGTGCTAGAGAACAACTCTATTGCTGACATTAAAGCAGATGTGATCCGAGAGCAGGTGTAACTGCGCTGCGAGATTGCTTAGAATTTGGAAGTAATCTTCGCTCTATACAAAGAGCGCCTATCACTTATGGCGCTCTATTTAATTTCTACCTATTAATCTATCTAGCTCATTTCCAGATCAATACGACATTACTGCCATATTCCAGGAACTCTACTGATAGGCACTGAATTCATTGGTGAGTTGATCCACCACGTCAGCCTCAGCGAACGTGCATATACCCAGATAGGTCAGATCTTGCTCTTCCGTTTCCGTGGTTAATGCCATTCTCTGTCTAGTGTCACCTTGAGCCATTAGGTGAGTAAAGTCGGTCACTGGCAGATCCAAACTCTCAAATTTCTGGCGTAATTCACGCAATTTGGTCGAGTTATGTGCCTTGAGCACAACAAACGGGTGATCGGAGATATTTGGGTGGGTGACGTCAGAGTGATCAACGTAATCAGCAAAACTTGGCGACTCTCCCTGTGTTTTAGACAGTGTTCCAATAGAGAGCGACAAATGCGCCAGTGCGTTAAGCTGCATCCCTAATTCCGCGCGCTTGTTCAAGATTGCAACAAATTTTTTATTATTAGTATGTAGGGTATGGTCTTTTGTAGCTATCGACATGAGTCATCCTTTTTCATATAGCTTTCATATTATTGTGTCATCAATACACATTTAGCCCAGTGCAGCTTTTTATTCGGGTTTGCTCTTCTTAGAGAGCAGCCTGATTTCCGGTGACTGCGTTTGAATCATAATAGGCACCGACTTCTTACTCATTGATAGCATTGAATTTTTACAACAACCCACAAAGATGTCACTGTTTGTTAACATTTACAGCCAAATACCATACTGTATTTTTACTGGCACTTTGTTAGGGCCATTGGGATAACGGCAAAAAATCGAGAAAAATTCGTAAAAGAAATAACTGGCTCACGTCTTAACATAAACATTACCCAGCAATATTGAGATATGGATCACATTAATGACCATTTAGGTAAAATGCCTAGGCAAACAGGCAAAACGCCAATCAATTAGATTCATATGCCTAGAGCATAACGACCTGTTATTCGGTAAAATCCAACTCAAATTTATATCCGCAGCGAGTATGAGAAGCCCATGCCGTTTAATTACTTCCCAGACGATTCCGATGAGATTCAACACCTCATTCCCAGCGCAGGTTACACCCCGATAGAAGAGGATGTAGTGTTACCCGCACCGCTCCCACCTGTCTCTGAGAAAGAGCCTGAGCCGACACTCGCTTATCGGATGGAAGTTGCTTGTCAACGCGAACCGTTTCTTCAAGAAATTGGCGGAAAGCTGGGTTTTGCTCTGGCGACGACCAAAGCCGAAAAGGCCATTTCTCAATGGTCAGAAGTGAACCATGGCCAGCATTGTTATGTGACCTGTCAGGTCCAAGAATATGAAGCCAAACGCTTGTTAATGCGCTGGAAACAAAATCCAAGCGCAACCTACAACTTACTTGATGTTGTGCCACAACCTAAAGATCAAGTGCAAGTAGAAGAGGCGTTTGTGCCAGTGCGCTTTGCTGTGCAGATGGGTACCCAGTTAGGTATGCCAACGGAAGGATTTCTCTATCATTTCATTGATGGTACCTTCGTTAACGAATACCGCTACCAAGGGGGGAAAAGTTCTCTGTTCCAAGTCACACAAAGTTCAGATGGAGCCATGAATCCCGATCCCGCGACCCCTTTTGGCAGTGATTTCTTATTAGCACTCTGGAAACGTGGCGGACAAGTGGTTAGCGACCAGTATGTACTTTATCGTAAGGACGCGCTCGACAACGATGCTATGAGCGACATCGACAGCGCTTTTCTCGACCAACATGGCGTGAAGCTCGATATGACGCAGCTCATTCCGTTAACTGAAAACACTGGCCAACGTAAAAAGTACCGAGTCGCAACGGGGGATACTCTGTCATCCATTGCTGGCGACAATAACCTCAGCCTCGACGACCTGCTCACACTAAACCCTTACTGGCGTGACCGACGCGCCGAACTAGAAGAAGGGGACACCCTCTTCCTCGCGCCGGTTTCGGTGTATAACCACGGCAGTGACGTCGCCTACCCTGCGCTTTCCGTTATGATGGCTAAGGGCCTAGCGAATGCCTCTTTCCTCGCTCGGAAAAAGTCCGTGTTTCCGGTTGTCAAAGTCGCGGAAGCCAGTGCTGAAACTCATATGGCGATTTCACTGGTGCGTTATGCTGTCGATACGCGTGATGCTGACGGCAAGGCCGAGCACCCAATTTCAGACGACAAAACCTTCCCCGGCGGCGTATTTCAATCCGATAACGTGCCTTATACATTGCGCCAGCTTCGTGACGGCTGGTGTTATGCCCTATCGCAAAAACCCAACGAAGATACTTGGCAACTAGAAGAGTACCAAGTCACCCTCGGCGAGCTGTATCAATTTGAAGGAAACACTGCCGAAGAGCGCGCAACGGCGAAAGGGAAGCCAACCAATGGCCACCTCCTCTGCGCCACCGAACGGCAATATTATCTCGGATATTCGGTGCAACGCTGGACAGATCGCATCGCCGATTATTACACCAGCACCCCTGATGCCCGCGATAAATACCTGCGTAAGCTCGATTCCGCTTCTGGCGCCCAGAACCAAGCCGATATTCGCCAAATAGAAGACTACGTCTCCGATGTCAACGAAGCGCAACAAGCTGATCACAGCTTTAATCGCTCTAGCGCCACCTTTGACAAAGCGAGTCAAAATCCAAGTGAATTTTTGAGCGTGCTGTCTCCCAAGAGCTTGCTCAGCTACACTTATCAAGTGCCCACTGGCTTAGAACAAAGATTTGTCGCCCTCGACGATCCGCTAGGCGACATCAACGATTTGTATTTGCAGTTGCTCACCCCGCTACTGATGACCACGCCAGACGATGAAACGCATCATAAGGTGGTCATGGCGGAGACAGTGCGCGCCATTGCTCGCGTGCAAATTCCACAAGATAAGATGCCAGATATTCAGCCTGAACAATTGGGAGAATTCGAGCATGCATTAGACATCAGCTTAGAATACCACTACTTTCTTCAGCAAATGGCGTTGCTTAAAGACAGCCCGTCGACACTGGCTGATAATCAACGTAATGCTTTATTGACCGCTTCTCAAGAAGCAGTGCAGAACTACGAGGAAGCCAATGCGACGTTGCAAAAATTGGGTTTCACTGACGTAGAACCCTATGTCGATGAATACGTTGAGCGGCGCCGAGTGCATTCTCAAATTAACTGGCAAGGCATTGATGCGTTTTATCCGCAATATATTCAAGACCAAGTAACCTATTACTCCGAAGTTGCCAGCGCCTGCGAATCTTTGCTCACCGCTGTGCGCACTTTAGGGGTCGAGCCTCAAAACTTTGGCATAGACTTACTCAACAGTAAACACATGGCCCACCTCATCGATTTATTCGGCGAGCTTCTACCTGCGATTAGCAATAGCGCCTTAGATGACGACCTTAAAGGCAAACTGGCCGAGGCGCTCTTCCAAGAAAACCCAGACAACTTGATGGCGCTCGCACCCACTCTGTTTTCTATTGAACTGTACACCAAAGCCAACGAACTGGTCAGCGACACCGATTTTTTCCAACTCTCCAGAGACGGCATTCCGCTCTCTGGCGCGATTGCCGCCGTCGATAGCGTAATGGGGATTAGCAGCGATAATGAATCCGCGCTGCACAAAGCAACACAAGCCACTGCTGTACCACTAGATAAGCTGATCAACAGTGTCATCGGCGCAATGAGCACTACCGTCAATACCGCGGGTGAACTGGCAGGTGCCGCCGCCAAGCTTTCAGCCAATGGCTTTAGTCATGTAGCAGGCATAGCATTTCAAAAAACCTACTATGCACTGCTAGGAGTCGCTATGCGCACTGGCAACGCGCGAGCTGCGTTCTCCGTCGCCAGCATGACATGGAGCCTAGACCAACTCACCACGGGCAAGTTGGCCGTTAACCATGGCTACCAACAGCAAGCCGTAGATTTTCGCGGCCACCTTTCGCAACAGGTGAAAAACTGGCAAAGCATTAACAACCAGTTTAAAATTCTGCCAGCAGGCCACCCTGAGCGTGCCACTCTACAAGCTCACATTGAAGCGCAAGAGGGAAAAATACACGCGCTTATCAAAGATAGTCCACGCTTATTCACCAGCTTCGATGGCCAGCCGCTAAGAACTAAAAGCAATCTATTTGCCAAAGTCGAGCAAGGCTTTAACGCCCCGGGCGGCTTAGGATTTGTGCTGGTGTTTCTCAACGCGTTAAACGTGGTGCAACAACAATGCGATATTGCCGAGGCCATCGACTCCGACCCAGATATCGATCTCACCACCCAGCGCTACACACTGGATTACAGTATTGCTTGGTTTGTGAATGCGACAGCAGATTTGTTTGCGGGGGCGAAATATGAGCTGTTGAAAAATGAAGGTGGAGATATTGTAAAATACAACTTATCTCAACTTAAAGTAAAAGCGCAAGGTGAATTAAATTCCATAGCCAAAGCATACATCAACCGTTCTCTCACCGTCGCGATGGCAGGCTGCTTAGCCGCTGCAATGGAAGGCTGGCAAACCTTGCAAGCAGCGAAAAGCGCAGATTCAATGATGGAGAAAGGACTTCTTTACGCTAAATCCTTAACATTAGGGGGGCAAGTATTAGTCTGGGGCGACCAATCTCTTCGAGTTCTGAGATCTTATCGCGCAGATATCTCACTCGAAACTCTATTCGAAGAAAGTGCCGCCGACGCACTATTCTGGTTTTGTGTTCCATATTTGATATTAGGCTTAATCCTTAATTTCATGCAACGCTCTCCTATCGAAACATGGTTACGTGAAAGCATTTGGGGGGAGTCACCGAAAGGCCAAAGCGCTGCAAAAGAATATCAGGCTCTGCTACAGGTAGTCAGCAAGCCTTCAATTCAAACCAAGGTGATAGAGTCTGTCACAGATTTAAGCCATGATATTCCAGCGTATGCGCCAATCCCAGTACATATGAAACTTGCTCTTTCACTTCATTTCCCTCAATTAAGAGCAGGCCAAACCGTAGGGATTGCCGTGCGCGTTTCTCGCCAAAACGAAGAGCAAGAAATCTACTGGAGCTTCGATCCTAATGCTGAAGCCGAAGCCAAGCCAAGAAAGCTCACTGAACAAGAAATACAAAGTGGCACTTGGTCTATCGATGATCAGAAAAGCGCAACTTTCAGCCTAAACCTTCCATTCACTATTGCACCAACCGATCACGTCGAAATATTTACCAGCACCGTGCAGTCAAACCCATTTGCTCAAGAACATAAAAGCCACCTTTTTTATCAATCTCGTTTGAAACCCGTAACGATGGACGATGCAATAGAAATGCTAGACTTGGCCAAACTCGACTTACGCAACAACAACTTTGTCCCTTTCAAGGCACCAGAATTATGACAGTATCGAATTTTCCAACCAACCCGACTGAAGAACAAATACAACTACAGCGCCAAGCTGTCTTGGACTCTGAGGTCATATACGAATGGCGCTGCTTAATGAGAGAAACAGGCAAACTGTTTCAAACTCTAGGAGGATGTGGGATTGGGTTGGTGATCATGGTGATATTTTGTATTGCATCACAAAGTATGACGCCACTTATTATGTTTGTGCCAGCGTTGATTATCACTACTCCCATGATGTATCACTTAGGAAGTGTCGATCGAGAGTATCACGGGCAAATCACGGCTAAAGGCATCATCGAACACAGAACGAAGATCATCCCCGACATTTTCTACAAAATCAATCGCTGGATGGGCTATGTCGGCACAGTAACTTGCGTGTTAGCTGCAATTTTCATCGGCCCTGCTGCATTTGTCGGTGCTGGTGGGTTTGCGTTGATGGCGCTGCTACGTGGAGCGAGAGAAAAAACTACTAACGTCGACATAATTCCTTGGTCGACAAATGACATCTATGAGTATGATAACTTGGGTACTACATATGCCAACTCGGTAAAAACCCAATGCTATTTTATCAATCAATACCACAAAACGAGGCATGCATTTCTATATTCTGTAGCATTCACCTGCACCGAAGAACAATTCCCCAAAATAGACGCTATCGTACGCCAATATATTGAGGTCACAGAGCCCGTTGAACGCGAGGTTCAACCGGAAGGATGACTTCTAGCTTTCCAACCAACCCCAATGAAGAACAGCGGCAGCAACAACGTCAAGCTGTCTTCGACTCAGACGTAGTTTATGAATGGCGCTGCCACCTACGTGAAGGGGGCAAATTTTTCTTTTCCGCTGTGGCTTGCGGAATGGGGACGATTGCTTCATTACTTTTATATTATTTTACCGGCGATTTCATTGGGTTTAGCATTCTCGTTTTCGTGACGGCGATAGTGACCACCATGACCTACCACTTAATATGTCTAGATTTCGACTACCGTGGCCAAATTACTTCCAAAGGGATAATTGAGCACAAAACCGAAGTTGTCCCCGACATTTTCTACAAAATCAATCGCTGGATGGGATACATCGGCGCAGTTACTTGTGCGTTAGCGGCAATCTATAGGCCCAGCTGCGTTTATCGGTGCTGGCGGGTTTGCTTTGATGGCTTTGGTTCGTGGTTCTAGAGAGAAAGTGGTTCAGATAAAAGCTAAACCTTGGGCCACGGATAAACCCTATGTATACGACGGGCCAGACATTGGATACGCCAATGCTATAGATACATATTGGTATAGCGTCAATGGATATAGAAAAACAGAAAATGCCGGGCTCTATTCATTTGCCTTTACGTGTAATGAACAACAACTCCAACATATTGATTCGATTATCCGTCAACACCTTAACGTCGGTGAACGAATTTTATCGGAAGAAGAAAAACAAGAACTTAACTCTCACAGCCAAGCTTCAAGCTAACTTCATTATTCCACCTGAGATCGAGTCGCCTCGGGATTTAGGCGACGTCGTTCGTCAGAAGCGGTATGTTCCGCCCACTAAACTCGACTTACGCATCAACAACTTTGTCCCTTTCAAGGCACCAGAATTATGACAGTATCGAATTTTTCAACCAACCCGACTAAGGAACAAAAACAACTACAGCGCCAAGCGGTCTTAGACTCTGAGGTCATATACGAATGGCGCTGCTTAATGCGAGAAACAGGTAAACTGTTTCAAACTCTAGGAGGATGCGGGATTGGGTTGGTGATCATGGTGATATTTTGTATCGCATCACAAAGTATGACGCCACTTATTATGTTTGTGCCAGCGTTGATTATCACCACTCCCATGATGTATCACTTAGGAAATGTCGATCGAGAGTATCACGGGCAAATCACGGCCAAAGGCATCATCGAACACAGAACGAAGATCATCCCCGACATTTTCTACAAAATTAATCGATGGATGGGCTATATCGGTGCCGTTACCTGTGCGTTAGCGGCAATCTTCATCGGCTCCGCAGCGTTTGTAGGTGCTGGTGGGTTCGCATTGATGGCTTTAGTCCGAGGTTCGAGAGAAAAAACAACCGAAACAAGTATTATGCCCTGGGACGACCAAAAGCTATACCAAGCAACAGGCCCGCGTATGAAATACGCCAACTCTATAACAACGTACCGATTTCTAATAGTAGAATATCGTCGTACTCCTCTAGCAGGTAGATCTGAGGTTTCCTTAACTTGTCCTGAACAAATGTACCCTAAAATCGAGAATATCATTCGCCAATACCTGAACGTTATGCAGCTCACACTCGAAGAAACGATGGCTCAAGAAGGAGAAAATAGCACCACTAACTGATATTTTCACAAACATAACAACGTTGACCAAACTCGACTTACGTAACAACTACTTTGTTCCTCTTAAGGCACCAGAATGATGACAGTCTCAGATTTCCCAACCAACCGAACCGAAGAGCTAAAGCATAAACAACGTCAAGCGGTCTTAGACTCTAAAGTAGTGTACGAATGGCACTGCTATCTTCGCCCGGGAGGAAAGTTATTTTTTGCCGCATGTGGAGCAGGATCGTGTGCCCTTGTTGTATTGATATTCTGCTGCCTAGCAAATAGTTTTGCTCCACTTTATCTAGGCATTCCTGCCATTCTCATCACGACTCCTATGATATATCACCTTATGAGTGTGGACGAGGAATACCGTGGCCAAGTTACAAGTAAGGGGATCATTGAATACAGAACCGAAGTTGTGCCCGATATTTTCTACAAAATCAATCGCTGGATGGGATACATCGGCGCAGTTACCTGTGCGTTAGCGGCAATCCTCATCGGCCCCGCGGCGTTTGTCGGTGCTGGCGGGTTTGCGTTGATGGCTTTGGTTCGCGGAGAAAGAGAAAGGACCATCACGATCAACGTTATCCCGTGGGCGGAGCATAAACCGTATGAATTTAAAGACAATGGTCCACGCTACGCTAATTCAATTACGTCGTATTGGTATTATGTCAAAGATTATTATCGGACTAATTACGCGGGTTTAAACTCTGCGCGATATACTTGTCCCGAAGAACTATTTCCCAAAATCGACGCTATCGTACGCCAATATATTGAGGTCACTGAGTTCGCTGAACGCGAAGTACAACCGGAATGACGACTTCTAGTTTCCCACCCCATCGAAGAACAAAGACAACAGCAGCGTCAAGCGGTCTTGGACTCTGAAGTCATATACGAATGGCATTGCTTTTTACGCGAAAAACATAAGTTCCTATTAACGGTAATAGGCACCGGAATTACAATACTTTTGATGCTCTTGTTCTGTTGGTTATTTAACAGCTTCGGCCCTATACTGCTATTTATTCCTGTAATACTCATCACTACTCCAATCATGTACCACTTAGGGAGTGTTGATATACAGTATCACGGGCAAATCACCGCCAAAGGTATCATCGTACACAGAACAAAGATCATCCCCGACATTTTCTACAAAATCAATCGCTGGATGGGATACATCGGCGCAGCAACATGCACATTCGCTGCAATCTTTATCGGCCCCGCAGCATTTGTCGGCGTTGGTGGATTTGCATTAATGGCTTTGGTTCGGGGGGAGAGAAAGAGAACGACCGAGGTCAGCGCGAGAGCATGGGATCGAAGCAAGCCATATAGAGATACGGGACCCGGTATCCATTATTCCGACCAGGTCACAGCCCACTGGTATATTGTCAAAGAGTATCGTCGCACCGCACATGCTGGGCGAAACAGTATAATGTTTGTTTGCCCCGAGCACCTTCGATATGAAATTGAAGATGTTATTACCCGATATATCAATATTGTGGAAGTAGCGATTCCAGAAGCTCAACCCCAGTGACGACTACACGACTGAATATTATTCAATTATGACAATCTCAGCTTTCCCAACCAACCCCACTGAAGAACAAACACAGCAGCAATATCAAGCTGTCTTAGACTCAGACGTAATTTATGAATGGCGCTGTTATCTTCGTCCAGGGGGTAAGTTATTTTTTGCGGCATTTGGAGCAGGATTTGGTGCCCTTGTTGTGTTGATATACTGCTACCTAGCAAATAGTTTTACCCCACTCTATCCAGGTATTCCTGCCATTCTCATCACGACTCCGATGATATATCACCTAATGAGTGTGGACGAGGAATACCGTGGCCAAGTTACAAGTAAGGGGATCATTGAATACAGAACCGAAGTTGTGCCCGATATTTTCTACAAAATCAATCGATGGATGGGATACATCGGCGCAGCAACATGCACATTCGCTGCAATCTTTATCGGCCCCGCAGCATTTGTCGGCGTTGGTGGATTTGCGTTAATGGCTTTGGTTCGGGGGGAGAGAAAGAGAACGACCGAGGTCAGCGCGAGAGCATGGGATCGAAGCAAGCCATATAGAGATACGGGACCCGGTATCCATTATTCCGACCAGATCACAGCCCACTGGTATATTGTCAAAGAGTATCGCCGCACCGCAAATGCTGGGCGAAACAGTATAATGTTTGTTTGCCCAGAGCACCTTCGAGATGAAATTGAAGATGTTATTACCCAATATATCAGCATAGTGGAAGTTGCTGTTCCAGAAGCTCAGCCCCAGTGACGACTGCACGATTGATTATTATTTAATTATGACAACCTTAGACTTTCCAACCAACCCCACTGAAGAACAAAAACAACTGCAGCGCCAAACTGTGTTGGAAGCTGACGTCATCTACGAATGGCATTGCTTTTTACGCGAAAAAGTGAAGTTTCTATTAACGGCAATAGGCACCGGAGGCACCATACTTTTGATGCTATTGTTCTGTTGGTTATCTCACAGCTTTGACCCTATACTGCCGTTTATTCCTGTAATACTCATCACGACACCAATCATGTATCACTTAGGGAGTGTTGATGTACAGTATCACGGGCAAATCACTGCCAAAGGTATAATTGAACACAAAACACAAATCATTCCCGACATTTTCTACAAAATCAATCGCTGGATGGGCTACATCGGTGCCGTTACCTGTACGTTAGCGGCAATCTTCATCGGTCCCGCTGCGTTTGTCGGCGCTGGTGGGTTTGCGTTAATGGCTTTGGTCCGTGGTTCGAGAGAGAAAACGGTTCAGATAAAAGCTAAACCTTGGGCCACGGATAAACCCTATGTATACGACGGGCCAGACATTGGATACGCCGATGCCATCGATACATATTGGTATAGCTTCAATGGATATAGAAAAACAGACAATGCAGGGCTCTATTCATTTGCCTTTAACTGTAGCAACAACTCCAACATATTGATTCTATTATTCGTCAATACCTTAACGTCGTTGAGCGAACTTTATCGGAAGAAGAAAAACAAGAGCTTAGCTCTCACAGCCAAGCTTCAAGCTAACTTCATTATTCCACTAAGATTCGAGTCGCCTAACGATATAGGCGACTCGGCTAATGTGATGGGCGAATTAGTACAAGTCCATTGATATAGACTATAAACGTTACGGCCGATCACTCTCCCATTGGTTGCCAGTGCAGTATTTGGCCGGTGCTTAATTTGGCCAGTATTGACATGGGTGCGAGAGAGCTCTTGCCTATGTGCGCTGTTTTACTGGTAAAGTTGGCGGCGATTGTGCTGCCATCGCTGAACTTGGTTTGCTGAAGTGTGCCTTGTGGGTTTAGCCAGTGAAAACTTACCAGTTGTTTATTCCACAGCACTTTATGGATAGGCATGTAGCCATCTTGATAGTGCTTAAGCTGTTTGAGCCTTGGGCTGGTTGGCGACAACGCTTCATCTCGACTTAAATGCACCATTGCTGGGGTGTTATATAACATAGCAATGAGGTCACGCTCTTTCTTGACGTCGCTAAACTTTAGGTTATCGCTGAGCCAATGATCGCTGTTGATCACCTCATCATGGAAGACCGTTTGATAAAGAGGCACGCGATATTGCGGGGCAAACAACAATGTTTTATACGGCTCTTTTACTTTCGCTGGCTTGAAAAAACGATCGGGTTTGTTATCTGGATACCAACGTCCTAGATAATACGGTGACTTCCTATTGCTCTTCATGTCTTGATCTGTCCAGCCAAACCCGACAGCCTCTAAACCATGTGCAAACGCAATACCTTGAGTGGTTAAACTGTTGCCATCTTCAGAGCCAAGCACTAAGTGTTGCTGATTGGCCGTCCAACTTAACCGCTGATTAAATGCGGTGAGCATCTGCTTTTGCGTGGTGTTATCTCGGTAATCTTCTCGCGCCATTGCGGTGGCATCGGCATCAAGAAAGTAGCTGTTGAAGTGGCCATATTCCACCACGTGTTCGATGCGTTTTTTCACGTAATCCTGCATGCAGCTTGGATCTAGGTAGTTGCCTTTGCCACCAAAGCCCGTCTTTTTCTCGCCGCTTGCTTGCTCAATCGCGCATTGCTGTCGCATTTGTTTTGGCAGTTGCGCCGTCACCCAGTCATTATTCACGCCCCTAGGAATGGCCGTATTATACGAATCGTAGACCCCAACAAGATACCCCGCCTTTTTCGCTTGGGTGACCACTTGAGGCTGATAAAAAGCAGGCATCCAGCTCGCAAAACCTATCCATAACCTTTTCAGCCCAGCGGTTTGCAGGTTCTCGACCATGCCTTTCGATAATGCTTGCCCCCAGCTCGCTTCTGGCGCCAAATAGACACCAGCATGCACGCTCAGCCACTGCTTACGCTGCTGGGCAGCGCGATACTGAGATTCGATTGAATCATTCTTCAGAGTCGGCGCTTGAGAGGGGAATTTGATCCTTAGAGTGTCGTTAATGCGGCTAACCAACAAACGTTTATCGTAGTGATTAAACCAGTCTTTGCCTTTCACAAGAGCTTTGAGCTCTCGGTCGTCGCTGGTGGCTGATTTAGGCGCCAAGTTATCGAGATACCATTGCTTGATCCCCCACCAATCTTTGACATCGGCCTCTGCAATGCCGTCTCCACCAAAAACGTACACCATGCTGGCACCAATCAGTTTGCTAACGTTCGGGTTACTCTGCACTTTCTCGCTCAGTGGTTCGGCCAAATGCTGAGCAATACGCCACTGCCGATACTGTTTGGCCCCCGCAAGCATCGTTTTACCTTGAGTAATACGAATCACCAAAGGCTGATGTTGATTTAACACGGTGAATTGGTGCGATGCGCTCATTGCCAACTTCGGATCTTGGTCGTTAAAGCGCAATTGATTGTTCGTCGCAGTCACTAATTGATAGGTAAAATAAGTTTGGTCGACTTGAGCCGTCCAAAACGGCATTTTAAGATCTTGAGTGGTATTCGATGGCGAATAACTGCCCGCCAAAAATTTCGCCCACATTTTGTTGTCGGTTGGCACTCTCATGCCTTCGCTAAACGGCAACAATAAGGTTTTGGTACTCTGGCGCGGTAGAAAATACCAGTCTAGCGTGAGGGGATGATTACGCTGGAGCTTTTGCGATGAATCTAATGCGAACGTTAACGTGAGCGCATTTTTAAACGATGCCTCGACATGAATCTTAGCAGGAAGCAGTGTCCAACTCGCCTGCTGTGGGTTAGTTTGTTTTAAGTCGGCTACTGATTGGCGAGCGCCGTCTACGTTCAGGTGCGCTTCATTGATGTTCAGTTTCCCCCACTCAGTCGCCAACGTTTGTGGGTCGATGGAAACAACCTGCCCATCCTCACGATGCAGAGTCACTGCCCAAGCTGGAACTGAGCACAAGATAGCAAACAACGTAGCAATAAATCGCATGTTCAACTTTTTATAAACCAAACACATAGAAAGAGAGTAACGAGCCATGATTAATCCATATCAACAAGCTAAGGTGATGACACCCTAGCGATCCAAACTGATAACGCAGCGTATGTAAGCTGTGAAAACAAGGTGTCAGGGACGCGTGAATTTCAACGAAAAGAGAAAAAGGGATCAACAACACTGGTCGACATGGCTGTAATACGCGGCGATTTAAAAGCAGCCCCCTAGCAACGTCCGCTATCACGTTACCTACTAGCCGATATTCATAGGTTGTGGGCTTTTGTTCCTTTACCTAAAATCACTTTGTCATTCTTCATTGGCAGTCCTTCGGCGATTAATTGCGACTTTTGCCCATTGACGTCGACAACATTGCCGCTAGCGCCAACAACTCGATTGGTCCAAGTTGCATTTGAATCATCATCCGCGACCGCCGCCTTGAGCATAGAGATGATGGCTTGTGTCGCACTTGGGTGGCCATAAAAATGCTCAGACAGCTGTTTATAGGTGGTGACGTTACCGTAGCTAACCTGAGATTGTAAATACGCTAACAATTGTGGCCAAGAGAGTTTCTTATCCGCGTTTTTTCTTGGTTTGGTTGTGGCCTTAGAATGGCTACTCAAGGGAATCGCACTTTGTAAACCAACAGGTTCGTTAGCGTGGATATACACGATTTCTCGCGAAAAATCAGATTCGAAAGAGGCTGAGTTGGTGGGCAAACTGATCAGTTCATCCCATCGAATCGCACTCAACATGAGAACAAACGCATCGATTAGATCGTCTAACTCGGCGACTTTACGAGGCACTCTTGCCATCTCTAGCAGCAGTCCTTCAAACCATTGAGGTGCATAGTATTTTAGTACGGCTAAGCGCTCATCCCGACCTTGAGTCGTCTTTTTATTGAAAGACATCGGACGCCCCGCTAACCCTGTAAAGACAACCTCTGGGTGAGATTCGCGAACCTTCAATGTACTTTGAATTACGTGACAGCGTACAAAGGCATCAACTTCTCGCATCTTTGGTACAATACCCCACGTTTGCTTTGAGAACTTCTTGCCTAACCTCTGCACATTAATCTCACAAGCTTGCTCGTAGCTTTCACAATAGACGGCTTCTCGGCAAGGTACGGTAAACACCGATGAACGACGCTCCTTCAAAATCGCTCTCGCTGCTTTATCGCATAGCCTGTCAGGTTGCTCTGGTGTGCTAAAACCTATTGGCATATCAATTAGCCAATGGCCTTGTGGCCCAACACGCTCAGCTAACTCTTCTAAACATGCGCTGATATATAACTTGGGTTGCTCATCTTTCAGCGCCCAAGCCACCCAACCGGCTTTGCAGCCATCAATACCAACGTAATTCATGCTCTACCCTGCCTATATTTAGTTCGAGACATCATCTCACAACAACAGTTAAATTGACTATGCGAGATCAATAATCGCCTTTAACAGGCAAGGTTAACAACCGGTATTTCTGCCCGACTAGATTTACACAGATTCTGAAAAGTTCTGCTGTAAAAGGCGCAGCATATTACGCTTACGTTTATAGGTTTGTGCCAAAGATGCCACCTCAGAATAAAAATCACTGAGTGAGACAGCAGGATTAATTGACTAAGCCTTTGGTAATATTATGAAAATTTAAATCTTACTTTCATAATATTACTATTGGTATTACTTAGTGAAAATCATCAAAATAAATGATCTTATGCACGTATTTTCATCACGTACTCAACATGCCCGTAAGTCGATGATGAACTCTCCGCACGGGTAAATTGTAGTAGATATGAATAGGTGCGCATTAAATGATTCTCACGTTTCGATGTCTCATTGCCCGTCACTCACATTCAGATCATCGACTCTTCCACTCCCGGTGCGATGGCTAAGTTCGTCACGCCGTATAGTGTTTGTGGGTTGGCCAAAGCAAGTTGGTGAACGTCACTCGATAACATGTGCTTTTCAGAGCAATCCACGTTCCATTGACGTAGTAAGTAACCGGCTAATGCAGCGCGGACTTCTAATGTTAGTTTGCCGTCTGTCATCTCATAATCCAGCTCTACGGCTTGTGGAACTGCCAGTTCTGGATGCGCAATAAGCTCAAGGTCGACAATGCGGTTCCATTGTTTGTCGAACTCTCGTTGCTCCGACACTTCGGTTGACTCATCTATGACCTCTGCCTTTAAAAAGCGCGTGCAAACAAAGTCGCGGAACTCGCCATGACCTCGGTCAAAGGCACGCACGTGCCAACGATGGCCATTATGAACAATAGAGTGCGGAACAATGACACGCTCGCCCTGCCCTGAAGACATCGACACATAGCAACAATCAACGGCTTTCTTGCTGTGAATTGCGCGCATCAAGCTGCTGATAATCGCCCGCTTTGGCGAAACTAAACGAACCGCATCAAAGCAAACCGCGTTGTGCTGATGCCCTTGTGATGCGCCAGCACCTGATTCTTGCGCCATTGATGTCAAAACCGTTTCCGGATCGTGAGCAAATAGCGGAATGAATACCTCGGTGCGATGGTAACTTTTGGTTTGATGCACTAAGTGCATGTTGTCTTTGGCTAACTCTTTATAGGCAGCAAAATCTCGGGTCGCAGCCGCGGATCCCACCTGAAATTCTCCGATCAGCTCAGCGCGAGAAATTTCTCCGATAAACTCCAAAGAGAAATCAATAAAAGCTAGGCGCTCTCTTTGAGCATGCGGCAACTTTAACAACAAAGCTTCTTGCTCTGAGTTGAGTGGCATTTCTGGGTTCTGGCGGTGATTAGACATGACTAAGACCTCGATCTCTATTATGTCGTGAAGCATAAATGACACTACCCCCATATGCAATCATAACGATGTCATCATATTGTTTGCATGATGACACCTTTCAATACTACCCGCTTGTAACTGTACGTTCGGTTAGCAAGCTCAATCGCCTTCCTTGGCAGCATTTTTCTTAACACATTTTCTAGTACAAACTTACCTTTCAGTGTTAGAAAGTGTGCTTAACATTGAGCATCAAACTAGCCACTTGCCCAGTATAATCATCGGAACCAAAGTACACCGTTTCCGTGGCAGTGAGAGACGTTTTTGATGTCGCATTAAAACCTACCCCAGCGGCCAACATAGGCACAGTATCGGTCACAGTCGTAAAGCCGTAATCCAACGTTTGGTAAGAAGCGCCTGCTTTACCAATTAGGTATGCGATGTCGTTGACGTGATAGTTTGCCACGCCAGCGAAATCTAACGAGTAGGAGTCCACCGACTCGCTATACACTGTCCAACCGTTGGTAAAATAGTCTGTTTCGTTACCAAGATAGTTGTAGGTTAGCTCTCCGCCTACTTGCAAGTGTTCCACTGACGTGTCGGCAAGGAGGCCTCCACCGAAGTTATACGCGGTATGATTATAAGTAGAGCCCGCCATCGAATTATTCGCGTAACCCAGACCACCCGTAACGTATGAGTGAATCTCTTCTGCAGCGTTGGCAGCAAAACTGGTTACAAACGTACTCGCTAAAAGCACGATAGCTAGGGACAACGTTTTCTTAGTATTCATGTTTCTGTTCTATATTTCTGGCTTAGCTTTATGATGGCTGAGCATGTTGATCTAATGACGCGCTTATCGCGCCATACGGTGAAGGCATCCCTTTCTTCATGCATTTACAATTTCGGCATGTGCCTGTTTGTTATTTGGGTACTGAATAAGTCGTTGTCACTTTTCCAACAACTTTGGTGTCTTCCGTTTTTTGAGCTTCGGCCTTCGGTTCTTTCTCTTGGGTTGCTCGAATAACCAGACCTTTTGAAATCTTCACGTCATGCGCCCAGTCTTTGTAACCCGGCCGGGTGACTTTCACACTTGATATGGTGTTATCTCTAAACGTTGAGGTAGTCGGCCCCGTACCAACGTAGACATTGTTCGCAAAGATAGTCGCGTCATCTGCGACCACAAATTTTACTGAGTCCATTTTTGCCACTGGACGCGGTTTAAATGAACCGAGCTTGTACCTAAACGTGCTGTCAGAAACCAATTTATCTGCCGCTTTGCGGATCAACGCAGTCCAATTTCCCGTCCCATTATAGGTTTGGGAAACATCAAAGTTCTTTGAATACACCAACGTGCCTTTTGTCACATCCAGCATCTTGATTTGCAGTTCAATCGTCATCGCCGTCTTGTGGTCAGTGAAATTACTAAAGTGCACTGACTTATCTGTCTTAGCTGCGTATGTTACTTTCGGCACGATGATAAAACTTGAGCCTGCCATCGCTCCAGATTCATTCATTTGAGACTGCGCTACTTTACCCGTGTGCTGAAAAGCAAACTCACTAGACACATCCTTTTGGTCTTGGCGATCTGCCACAGTGACGTTCGGCAAGTTCACTAGATCAGATTCTAGGATGGAGATAACAGCGGCATTATTGATACGAACGTTCGATAAGTTCTCAACATTTTTAATCGAAACTGTTGTCGCATTTGCCCCAAACGATACGGAAGCTAATAGTGCAGGAAGGATTAACTTTTTCATTTTTTAGCTACCTCAACTGGTTTATTGTTGTAATGGATGCGAATGTGCGCTTTTTTCTGATTGTCGTATCCCACTTCTTTCTCGGCCATACCGCGCTTGAACCATTTAGGATTTCCCATCTCGGTAAAATTCTTCGTCACACCGTCGGTGTCGACGTAAGTCAGGGTGACTCCCGTATCTTTATGCATCGCACCGGTAATGCCACCCGCGGCAGCGCCAACTCCAGCACCGATCATTGTCGATAGACTATTGTGGCCAATGACCTGACCAAGCAGTCCACCTGCCAGCGCACCGACACCAGCATCGCCGCCTTTTCCTGTGTCATTCTTGATGACCACTTCTTTGATTCTCAGAATTTTCACGTTCTCAACTTGAGTAACCATGTTCAATTCCGACATGCTGTATTCATTAGGTTGGTAGCTCTGAGCACACCCACTCAGGCCAACAATGACGGCTGATGCTAAAAGTAGTTTTTTCACGATATTACTGCCCCATACACAATTCAGATTTCGTCGACTTCCATTTCTGAACGTTGGAGCTGTCACCTTTTAGCTCGTAGGCTTTGATGATCAAACTCGCGCTAGAGCACGCGTCTTTGGTGTTACCGTTTTCCTTAGCATGAGTGAAGGCAGAAAGTGAGCTATCTAAATTTGGCGCAGCGCTTGGCAAGCCAAATGCAAATGCTGAACTAGAACAAAGTAGAGTCAATGCCGCTGAGGCGAGGAGTTTTTTCATGGTCGTTTCCGTAGGTTGATTAAGTAAAGTCGAATCCGCGAAGTCCCACTGAAAAGACACAGTTCAATCCCCTCGCTCATCTGGGTGTGGACTTTATCAATAAAGAAATCATGATGCAATCATTTTGATTTGATCATGGAAATTAAAAGATCTTAAATTAAGATCAATTAGATCCAATAGTATCGTCTATTTGTATGAGTCGAGTTTCAAAAGGCCCTATAAATCAGATTATTGAATAGGTGATGACACGTTTGGCAATGCGTGCTTTTAAAGGAAGTAGCTGGAAAATATTTTTCTTATACAGATTCTGGTCATGCCAGTTAAGGGGGATGAAGTGTTTCAGGTCGAAATTTCTGTCAGGAAAAAGGTGCGTTATCACCTAAAAAAAGAAAGGACGTCCTAAGACGCCTTTAAACTGTACTAACTCAGACTTGATCTGACAGTTACCCACTTTTGACTTGGTGCCTGTCAGGTTATATCTGGTCTAGATTTTTTTCAGCCCAGATTGATTTCCCATCTTCTAAGGTTGCAGCTGGCGTTCTGCCACAGCACATTTTCCCTTGATGGGTACGATGATTGTTGTAGTAGTCCATCCATTCGTCCAGATCTTTCTGTAACTCTTCCATCGAACCGTACAGCTTCTTTCTGAACGTCACTTGGTAGAACTCATTCAATATGGTCTTGTGGAAGCGTTCACAGATACCGTTTGT
>NZ_JAKJTA010000022.1:0-60675 GCF_050337555.1 Vibrio profundum | reverse complement strand
GTTCATTGATACCTAAAGTGCTTCTAAGAAGCTGCTTGACCGCTCTTTATAAAAAGAACAGAAAAGCCTTTGGATTATCATCAACGAGTGCCCACACAGATTGATAGGTTTAAATTGTTAAAGAGCTTTGCTTTTAAAGCGCTTCTTTCAGAAGCTCTCTCAAGCGGACGGCCATTTTAGCGAGTTAAGTTTGAGTGTCAACCACTTTTTCAAAACTTTATTAAGCACTTGGCTTCGCTAGATGACCTTGCTAACTCGTTCTTTATTCTCAGCTAAAAAGCGTTGAAGCCTTCCCGTGTCAGCGAGGGTGCATTATAGAGATCGGTTGCTGATTGGCAAGTGTTATTTATGAAAAAGTGTAAAAATAAGCTTTAGCCGGCCAAATTATCCCCAAAGGCCAATTTATCCAAACTTACCAATAGCTACAGCACACCTTATCCACAAACTTGCTCACAATTGGCTGCTTTTAGTACTGTTCGGAAGTCACAAACCCACTTTCATCACCGACATCATGGTTCCACTTCTCGTATCTATAGCGTTTGCTCTACATTGGATAGCAGAGACAGTTAAATCCCAGATCCATCCGCTTCATCATCTTCATGTAAACCGCACTCTCGCTTCAAACCGAAAAAGCGCGTTTCCTCATGTTTCATTCCAGACTGCCATTTGGCTGTAGTGTGGGTGTCACCGATCGAAGTGTACCCCAAGTTACTGAGCGGATGATGTGGCAATTTTTTCTGATCCATATAAGACGCTACCGCCAGCTCTGACCAATCGACAATCGGTAGGAACTTAAACACTTTATTCTGGATCGACAAGATCGGCAGAGCATTTCGGCTAGACGACTGCTCTCTTCTTAAACCAGAAAACCACGTTCCGACTGCGAGCTCACGTAGCGCTCGACGCATTGGTTCAACTTTATTGATCTCATTATATCGGGTTATTCCATCTATACCTTGTTCCCACAGCTTGCCATATCGAGCTTCTTGCCATTGTGGGCTTTGATGAGCACGATACACTTTTACATTAAGATCCATGGATTGCTCAAGCTGGTCAATAAATTGGTAGGTCTCTCGGAATAGGTACCCTGTATCGGTCAATACAATAGGTATAGTTGGCTCTACTGAAGTAGCGAGATGCAACATAACCGCCGATTGCAGCCCAAAGCTTGAGGACAGTACATGGTTTCCCTCGATATTCTCCATCCCCCAGCGAATCCGTTCTATAGCGGGTAGCTGTTCCAGCATGTTGTTCAATGCAGCCAATTGCATTGAACGTTCTACGCTATTGAGATCAAGTAGACTGGCTAACTTAGGAGCCCTAGTCGATAGGCTAAGCATAGAAGTCCCTCACTGATATAAGTACTTCATCAACAACGCCAACTCGTACCACAAAGTCTCCAAAGGCCTCGCCATCCCTCCTTGATTGTGACCAGCGAGCGACTAAGTTATCTATCTCCGTGAGGATTTGCTCGACACTGATGTTTTCCTTATACATCTTGGGCACACGTGTGCCAGCTTTGTTACCACCCAAATGTAGGTTATATCTTCCTGGAGCTTTCCCCACTAACCCAATCTCAGCGAGCATGGCTCGCCCACACCCATTTGGACACCCGGTGACTCGAGTAATAATACTATCGCTCGCTGGGAGGTGATGAGATTGAAGTATACTTTCTAGCTTGGTCACAAAGCTGGGTAAGAAGCGCTCGGCTTCTGCCATCGCTAATGGGCAAGTTGGAAATGATACACATGCCATCGAATCTATTCTTTGTTGACTGACGTCATCGGACATCAACTGATGGCTTTTCGCGATTCGCTCAATTTCAGCGACATGGCCTTCAGGCACCCCTGCGACGATCAAATTCTGATTGGCCGTCATACGAAAATCCCCAGTATGCACTTTCGCTATCTTGGCGACGCCCGACTTTAACGCTTTATTTGGAAAATCCAGCAAACGGCCATTTTCAATAAATAACGTGAGATGGTGTTTGCCATCGATCCCTTTTGTCCAGCCAATACGGTCACCACGCTGAGAAAATCGATAAGGCTTACTAGCAGAAAAACGAAGTTCGGCACGTTTTTCTACTTCTTCCTTAAACACCTCAATCCCCACTCTATCTAACGTATATTTGGTCTTAGCATTTTTTCGGTTGGAACGGTTCCCCCAATCTCTCTGTGTCGTTACCACGGCCGATGCCACCTCTAGTACTTTATTTAACGGGACAAAACCAAAATCATCGGCGCAACGCGGATATGTAGAATAATCACCATGTGTCATGGCTAAGCCACCACCAACCAGCACATTGAAGCCCACCAGCTGTCCAGCTTCTGCAATCGCGACAAAATTGAGATCATTCGCATGCACATCGACATCATTAAGCGGCGGGACAACCACCGTTGTCTTAAACTTTCTAGGCAAATAATTCTGACCTAATATCGGTTCTTGATCTGTACTCGACAGTTTCTCGCCATCTAACCAAAGTTCGGCATAAGCATTGGTCTTAGGCAGTAGGTGTTCACTAATCCGTTTGGCCCATTCATAAGCTTGTTGGTGTAACTCAGATTCAATTGGGTTCGAGGTACACAATACATTTCGATTCACATCACCAGCGGTAGCTAGGGAATCAATACCAATACTGTTTAAGGTTTGATGCATTCCTTTGATGTTCGGTTTCAAAACGCCATGAAACTGAAAGGTTTGCCGAGTCGTCAAACGAATGCTGCCATAAAGAGTATTCTCAGTAGCGAATTTATCGATGGCTAACCATTGTTTTGGCGAAATGATTCCGCCCGGCATACGCGCTCTAAGCATCACGTTATGTAGAGGTTCCAGTTTTTGTTTGGTTCGCTCAGCACGTATATCCCGATCATCTTGCTGATACATGCCATGGAAGCGAATCAGTTGGAAATTCTCTGCGCTAAAGCCACCAGTCACTCCGTCCTTTAGATCTTGGGGGATCGTTCCACGTAAATAGTTACTGCTTCTTTTAATTCTTTCATTATCTGATAGCGGCCCAAGTTCCGTACCCAAGACTGGCTGTGGAGATTTTTGTTTATTCATTAATAGACATCCTTCTGATAGCGACCGGTCTTTTTAAGCTCGATGAGATATTGCTCAGATTTTTCCATTGATAATCCCCCCTGAGATGAGCAGATTTCTAGTAAAGCTTGGTGAACGTCCTTCGCCATATGCGTGGCATCTCCACATACATAAAAATAAGCCCCCTGCTCTATCCAGCCCCACACCTCTTCAGCTTGTTCCAATAAACGATGCTGCACATACTGTTTCTCTGGCTGATCACGACTAAAAGCAATATCTAGGCGAGTTAGCAGCCCTTGCTTTTTATATTTCAGCCACTCTGACTGATAAAGGAAATCCTGGGTGAATGTACGGTCGCCAAATATGAGCCAATTTTTTCCTGTTGATCCGCTCTGGTCCCGCTCTTGTAAGAAGCTTCGAAACGGCGCGATACCGGTACCTGGTCCCACCATAATAATTGGAACCTCGTTGTTTGAGGGCAGCTTAAAGTGAGAGTTGCTTTCAACAAAAATCGATACGTGTTGCCCTTCCTCAAGCTGCTGGCACACATAACCGGATGCTCCGCCCACTCTCAATTGTTGGCGATGTGAATACTCCACTAGGCTGACGGTTAAATGCACCTCTTCTTCCACTTCCGCCTGACTGGACGAGATAGAATAGAGCCGAGGAGTTAAACGCCGCAACATGGTACAAAGCTCATCGGCAGATAGGGTCGTTTTTTTCTCAGCTAGCACATCTGCTATTTGCGTTTTAGCGACATAATCGCGTAGCTTTATTTTGTCTTTGAGCAGGTTCTGCAACTTTTTACTGCCTGAGTGCTGTGCAAACTGAGTAACGAATTTAGGGTTTGAAGCGGTAATTTCGTATTTATCGAGTAGTGCGCTGTGAATTGACAGGCTCTCTCCGGATACATCGACGCTTTCTACTCCAGATAAACCGACTTTGGCCAGTATCTCGTTAACCAACTCAGCACGGTTTTGGAACCACACACCCAAGCTATCGCCAGGTTGATAAGCAATGCCAGAACCTTCAAGGTCAATTTCAATATGTCGTACGTCTTTACTAGAGTCGCGCCCAGTGATCTTTTGGTTAGTGAGGAGAACAGCCGAAAATGGTCTTCGTTTATTATAGGTAGGAGCATGACTTACTCCGGAAGATAATGGCAGGGTGACGACTTCCGCTTCGTTGCCCGATAGCTTGTCATGTATTAATTCAAGCGCTCGCTTAGACCAGAGCTCCACTGCGTCATCATAATCGATGTCACAATCCACTCTTTCAATAAACGGTTGTGCCCCTAGCTGTGACAAATATCGGTCAAAGTCTTTGCCTATTTGACAGTAATATTCGTAACTCGAGTCTCCCAATGCAATCACAGCATAATTTAAATTCGGTAATTTGGGCGCTTTCTTGGAACCCAAAAACTCATGCAGCTCGATTGCATTGTCTGGCGCCTCACCCTCACCGTTGGTTGAAGCAACGATGATTAGGTAGGTCAGCTTTTTAAGACGCTTAACATTAAAATCATTCGCGTCGAACACCTCAACCACCAGCCCGAATGATTTCGCCTGCTGAGCTAAGGCCTCAGCTATCCCCTTAGCGTTACCAGTTTGAGAGGCGAAGACTATGGTTAAACTCTGCTCTTCAGGCGTAATTTTTTCTCGATCTAATCCGCTCTCGGCAAATGCACTTTGGTAATCCGATGGTGTTTGATGTAATCCCCACAAATAGCCACTCACCCAAGCTAATTGCTGAGGAGATAATTCAGCGGCGATCTGCTGCAACCTTAGTAGCTGATCTTGACTGAGCGGTGTGGCGAGATCCTTGAGATCTATAGGTGGCTTGCTACCTGGTGACATGTTGGCTAACGACGACATGATTGCTCTATCCCTAATTATTGCGTGAGTTAAGCTTAAACACTCAAGCTAATAACGAGAAAGAATAGAAGAGAATGCTTTATAACGTTTTTGAAGCTAGCATGGGGACAATTGAGATAGAAGCGGGTTACTTGGATTCAATACGAACTTGCTTAAACCCAACCGCCATTGCAGATTTTGACGCCAAGTCGAGATCTCCATAGTGGCACTCTTCGCCATGGTTATCGGTTAAGAGAACAAAGCCCCCTCGCGCATGACGAAATTCAACAATCCAGTTGCCTTCTTCGGCGGAAGGCTCAATGATCGCTTCAACCAGCTGCTCTTCACGAAAAAGACTCTTCAACTCAGTGATAGTCATATTTGGCCACCTACAATCCATTTGCGCCCATAAAGCATGGCCCAAATTAACCAAACTGCTAATTAAAGGGCTCTATTTATAGCTAAACGATATAAACACATTCGATAACAAAAATTTCAGTTTATAGCCAAGGAAGAAAATTAGAAGCTGATCTCAGCACCGATGAAATAACCATCGACTAATACGAGAGATTCAGCCAAACCAGCAGAACTTGGTGTAAGATCACTGAACTCTAGATCTATCACACGATACCCGCCTCGAAAAGACACGGTTGATGAATCAAAAGGAATGTCATAGCGCAGCCCAGCAATAAAATCCGTCGACTTAATGCCGTTCATATTGCCTGCTTCAAACTGCCCCATTAAGCGCAATTGAGTATCTGGGACACGAATATCAGCATAAGAGTAGAGACTAAGTGTGAAGTCATTAAACTTATAAGGTGTTGCACTACTAATGGTTCGATAGCGTGTATCCGTGTATTGAGTTGCCGTTAGCCCCACATCAAAAGTCATCAGATCATGAGTCAATAAGTTGTAATAGAAAGACAAGTCATGCTTATCAAATGCTGCAAATTCACCGCTATCTACTGAAGTGTAACGATAACTCATGTCAGGTAAGGCCGAGCGGCTTGGGTGATACGCCAGATATAAGCTGGGGGCATCGACCCATCCTCGGCGAGTGTGATCGACTTTGGTACTGCCCCACCATATATCGGAGCCAATTTTTATGCTGTGCGGTGAAGCTGCGAAAGCTGAAGGGGTGGCCACACATCCAATCAAGGTGGTGGCTAGCGCTGAGAATATTACTCTATCCATGTGTATACACTCCAACGTCACGTTCAGGGTGCCATTATTTCACCCTAGAGTGTAATACCATATTCCATTTGCTAAACAATGTTTAATCAATCAGTTAACGAACGTGAACTAAGCACGTATCTTGTGTACCACAGCGACGCCAACTAACGCTAAGATTAACCAAGGAAGAACTTTAAACGCAATCCCAATAAAGGCAATTAAAACAGTCACGGCCAAAGCAACACCCATTGCGCTAAACACGGCAATGGTTGTAATGCCCGTAACCATCAAGGTTGCTGCAAACATGAGTACAAAAATAACTTCTAACAACATTGAGATTTCTCCTCATTATTTTGTCCTTGTTATTGCATGAACTACGCCACATACGGATCTAGAAAGGCTAACTCGCTGAATTCAAGGACAATAAAAAAACGAGAATCCAATTAGACTCTCGCTTATCGTTATACGGCGCGGTATTCACCATATTGTTGGCGAATTTTACACATCCAATTCTTGGGGGATCTTAGCTAATGCCGCTTGTACCACTTCAATGCCTGAACCTGGCTTATGTGCGTTTTCACTGATATAACGTCGCCATTGACGAGCACCCGGCATATGTTGAAACAAGCCCAACATATGACGCGTAATATGGCCAAGGTAAGAACCGTTAGAGAGTTGCTGCTCAATATAAGGGTACATTTCTTCGACTATTTGGCGCCGTTTCTTAATTGGCGTATCAAGGCCGAATAATTGGCTATCGACTTCCGCCAAAATATACGGATTTTGATAGGCTTCTCTTCCCACCATGACACCATCAAGATGACCTAAATGCTCAGCACTCTCTTGCAATGTCTTAACCCCACCGTTAACCGCAATAACCAGGTGAGGGAAATCGCGTTTTAACTGATACGCACGATCATAATCTAGTGGTGGAATTTCACGGTTTTCTTTCGGACTCAAACCAGACAACCAAGCTTTACGCGCATGGATAGTAAATTGCTCACAGCCACCTTTCTCAGAAACTGTCGTCACAAAGTCAGTCAAAAATTGATATGAGTCGAGCTCATCAATGCCAATACGAGTCTTGACCGTCACCGGAATATCCACCACGGCGTTCATTTCAGAAATACATTCGGCCACCAATTCTGGGTCAGCCATCAAACAGGCGCCGAAGCGGCCATTTTGTACTCGATCGGAAGGACAACCAACATTTAAGTTAATTTCATCGTAGCCACGCTCTTGTGCCAGCTTCGCACAATGCGCTAAGTCTTTAGGGTTCGAACCGCCTAGCTGTAAAGCGAGTGGGTGCTCCTCTTCGTTATACGCAAGAAAGTCCCCTTTGCCATGAATGATAGCCCCAGTCGTCACCATTTCGGTGTAAAGCAAAGTTTGAGATGACAATAAGCGATGGAAATAGCGACAATGACGATCTGTCCAATCGAGCATGGGTGCGATTGAAAACCGACATGGATGAATTATCGTTGAACTTTGTTCTGGCTCAGCGCTAGGCGCTAATGCGACATTCATACTATCTTGCATCTTACTGGCTCCGCGTAGTGTATTGGGCTCACGATTATCATTAGCAATATTATCTAAAGGCATCTGAGATGAAGTAAACAGGCCCAAAATCAATCACACCTACCCGTTGCATAGTGCCGTCGAGATATAAGAGTGTGAAATGTAAAAAGAGCGCAGATTCTACCTCAAGTTGTGATTAGTCCCAAGTAATAGACAGTAATGTCGCTGAAATATTCACCTCTTGCCCTCCTGATAACCCTCGTTGACTACTCTCATCAACATGATAAACCCGCTATTAGCACACATAAACATTCACCAAGAACCAGCGTTATCAGCCATTAGATAGAAAGTGAAAGCACGGGAACATACAGCTTCTATTTGTGGCGTCACACAACACGCGGATTCATATAAGGAAAGACTATGTTAGATTGGGTTCCTGCCGTCATTTTATTTATTGCGGTTGTCGCATTAAGCAACGCCTGCTTAAAGATATTTGAAATCTATAAAGAACACCGCGCAGCTTCACGCTTTGAAACCGATTTCAAGCACGCCATCACTCAATCCACTCCTGATTGGTCCGACATTAAACACATCGCCGCAACACGAAACTTACCCCTATCCGACGCGATCAGAGTCATCAAAAATTGCCATCGTGATATTTTGGTTGGGAGCAACAAAGGATTGTCTGACGAAAGAGATCTGATCAAAAACTACATTACGCATTTCGAAGAAGAAGAACCTTTCGAAGGTTTGCCAACGGAAATACGCGCTCATCTTGAACGCTTGAGAGCATTACTGAAAGGCAATGAGCAATTGCTCGACCCATTGTCAACACACCTAAAGGAAGTTCTGGATGCCTATAGCAGAAAGCAAACTCAGCAACGTCGATACACAACTGGAGGCTTCGTGATAGGCGTTAGTGGAATCATCGTGGCGGTTCTTCCACACGTAATCACGCTATAAGTGACTCTCTATCAACGCTGTCCAGTCAACGGTGGCTATCGCTTTAGCGAGAAATCAGGTAATTTAAGCACCAAGAATGACAGTTGTAGTTCCGGCGACTTAGGTAATAAATTATTTATCAATGACTAATATCTACCTATAAATAGTATATTATTAAATAAGTCCAAAGGTTATGGTGAGAAGTTTGGACCAACATAAAATAAAACAAGTTGAAGCAATATGTTCTGAGCGCGGTGTGCGATTGACACCACAAAGGCGTCGAGTTTTTGAGTTGATAGACGCCAGAAAAAAGGCCTCAAGTGCCTATGAATTGCTGGAAGAATTAAAAATTAGTGAGCCCCATGCAAAGCCACCAACCGTCTACCGAGCGTTAGATTTCCTGTTGGAGCAAGGGTTCATTCACAGAGTTGAGTCCACCAATAGCTTCATTTCATGTTGTTTCGGTGATGCTGATAAACATTTTTCTCAACTTTTGATTTGCGATGTATGCGGTGATGTTGTTGAGATACAAGATGAAAGTCTTGTATCACAGTTAGAAAAAAATGCAGCGAAACACGGCTATACTATAGCCAATCATGTTATTGAGTCTCATGGTGTCTGCGAACCGTGTTGCTCCAATGTAAGGGACTGAAAAGACATATTATGCGAGCTGAATTTGTAAATCCGTTTCTAGCGTCTTTAATGAACGTCTTAAAAACCATGGCTTCTTTAGAACTCAAACCGCAGAAGCCTCGAGTGAAAAAAGACGAAATTGCCCGTGGAGATGTCTCTGGCTTGATTGGGATGGTCGGTGATAAATCTCGCGGATCCATGTCGATCACGTTTGATGAAAGCCTCGCACTACAAATCATGCAGAATATGCTCGGCGAACGTCCTAACGGCATCAATGAAGAAGTCACGGATATGGTGGGCGAAATCACCAATATGGTAACGGGGGGCGCAAAGCGGATCTTAGCCGAAAGTGGTTTCGACTTTGATATGGCGACCCCGATTATTGTTTCTGGCCGAGGCCATACCATACGTCATAAAACTGAAGGCTCAATCATCATCATGCCGTTTTCATCAGAATGGGGCAACGCGTTTATTGAGATCTGTTTTGAGTAAACGACGTCGATGAACCCACTAAAAAGGCCAGCATTTGCTGGCCTTTTTTATACCCTAACTATCTATATGAATAGCTAAGTAATTCACTAATTAACTTACGCACGATACGCTTTGAATGCGTTAATTAGACCATTGGTTGAACTATCGTGACTCTCTACCTGAGCATTGTCAGCAAGTTCCGGCAAGATTTGGCTGGCCAGTTGCTTACCTAGCTCCACTCCCCACTGATCGAAGCTAAAGATGTTCCAGATAACGCCTTGAACAAAAATCTTATGTTCATACATGGCGATAAGGTTACCCAAAGTACGCGGGGTGATCTGTTTAACCAAAATAGAGTTGGTCGGACGATTACCTTCAAAGACTTTAAAGGAGAGCAGTTCCTCAATTTCTTTCTCAGATTTACCCGATGCCACGAGTTCCGCACGTACTGTTTCTTCCGTTTTACCGAAAGCCAACGCCTCTGTCTGGGCAAAAAAGTTCGACATTAGTTTTGGATGATGGTCACTCACATTATTGTGGCTCAGCGCTGGCGCGATAAAGTCACATGGGATCAACTTGGTACCTTGGTGGATTAATTGATAAAACGCATGTTGACCATTGGTACCCGGCTCACCCCAAATGATTGGGCCTGTTTGATACGTCACCTCTTCACCATTGCGATCGACAGACTTACCATTCGACTCCATATTTCCTTGCTGGAAATAAGCCGCGAAGCGATGCATATACTGATCGTATGGCAAGATTGCTTCAGACTCAGCGCCGTGGAAATTGTTATACCACACGCCAATCAATGCCAAGATGACCGGCACGTTTTGCTCAAATGGTGTCGCAACGAAGTGCTGATCCATTTCATGAGCGCCTTCCAGCAACTCGATAAAGTTGTCGTAACCGACAGCAAGCGCAATAGACAAACCAATCGCTGACCATAAAGAGTAACGGCCGCCAACCCAATCCCAAAACTCAAACATATTCTCGGTATCAATACCGAATTCAGAAACAGATTTCGCGTTAGTCGACAAAGCAGCAAAGTGCTTTGCGACTTGCGTTTCATCTTGCGCTGAAGCTAGGAACCAATCACGAGCAGTGTGTGCATTGGTCATGGTTTCTTGTGTAGTGAACGTTTTTGAAGCTATGAGGAACAGAGTTGTTTCTGGATTCACTTTCTTCAACGTTTCGCTAATGTGCGTACCGTCGACATTAGATACAAAGTGTAAGTTTAAGTGGTTTTTGTATGGTGCAAGAGCTTCTGCCACCATATAAGGCCCAAGATCTGAACCGCCAATACCGATGTTAACAATGTCTGTGATGGCTTTGCCCGTATAACCCTGCCACTCACCGTTGATAACTCGAGTTGTGAATGACTGCATTTTCTCTAACACAGCGTTCACCGCAGGCATCACGTCTTCGCCATCAACAAGAACTGGCGTGTTACTGCGATTACGTAGCGCCGTATGTAATACTGCGCGATCTTCTGTTTGGTTGATCGCATCGCCGTTAAACATAGCATCAATTGCCGCTTTCAATTCTGTTTCATCGGCCAATTGAAATAGGCGCTCAAGCGTCTGCTCGTTGATCAAGTTTTTCGAGTAATCGATAAGGATATCGGAACCAAAACTGGTCGAAAATTTATTAAATCGCTGGCTGTCTTCAGAGAACAGCGCGCTAAGGTCCATATCTTGTGCTGATTCAAAATGCGCCGTAAGTGCTTTCCACGCTTGCGTTTGTGTCGGATTGATATTTTTCAACATGGTAACTATCCCAGTGTTACTGTAGGCTTTATCCTTCTATTCAGAACAAGGTATGTTTTGCATAGAAGGATCGAATATTCATCTCTAGGCAACAAGAAACGACGCAACTTAGAAATCAAATGCGGCTCGTATTCGTAATTTAATTTCACCAACACTGTAAGGCAAAGTACCTAAGTGATGGCAGAACAATCATAGTTGCCAAGGTATTTTACACCTACCGACAAAAAAAATAACATGGCAATTGCTAATAAAAGCTTATTTACCAATATTGCATAGGGAGAGAACGGATGTGGACACAAAAGATGGTAGAGCTCAGCGCCTTTCCGCGTGGCTTTCATCTAATTACTGACGAAATTAAGCAACGTATTCCGGAAATAAATACGCTATCAGTGGGAATATTACACCTTTTTATTCAGCATACCTCCGCCAGTTTAACCATTAATGAAAATGCTGACCCAACCGTACGAGCGGACATGGAGTCGCACTTCAACCAAGCGGTACCTGAGGAGGCGTCCTATTATTTACACACCTATGAAGGGCCAGACGACATGCCCGCTCATATCAAGTCTTCCTTACTCGGCAATAGCTTATCGATCCCGATCTCCAATGGGAAGATGGCGTTAGGTATTTGGCAGGGTATTTATTTAGCGGAGCACCGTAACCACGGTGGGCGACGTCAGATAGTCGTCACTCTCCATGGTGAATAAGTTTCAAAGAGGCTAGACAGGAGAAGGTATCCTCTATCCAAGGTATGTCATGTCTACTCTAGGGGTTAGCTTAGTGACCAGTTCATAGGCAATCGTCCCAACATGCGCTGCCACTTCTTCGGCTGGCAGAGCGCTGCCCCACAATACGGCCTCATCGCCGACCGAATCTTGTGCATCCGGCCCTAAGTCAACAGTCAGCATATCCATAGACACTCGCCCAGCAATTGGCACCTTGCGCCCGTTGACAAGCACTGGCGTACCATTCGGTGCGGTTCTCGGGTAACCATCACCATAACCAATAGCAATCACACCAACCTTAGTGTCTCTAGGGCTAGTCCAAGCGGCGCCATAGCCAACACTTTCTTCGGCCTTAACTGTCCTAACCGCAATAAGGTGAGAGCGTAAAGTCATTAACGGCCGAAAGCCCAACTCACTCGCGGTTTTATCGTTAAAAGGAGAAACGCCATACATGATAATACCCGGTCTAACCCAATCAAGGTGACTTTGTGGCCATGCAAGGATGCCAGCAGATGCAGCCAAAGAGCGTTCCCCTTGCTGTTCAGCAGTCATCGCATGAAAGAGATCAGTCTGCTCACTAGTAATCGAATTGCCCAATTCGTCTGCGCAACCAAAGTGGCTAATAAACTTGAGCGGCTTAGCCACATTCTCGCATCGATTCAGCCTGTCGATAAACTCTTGATAGTCATCAGGCCGAACGCCGAGGCGATGCATACCACTGTCTATTTTCAGCCAGGTTACAACGGGCGTTGACAGTGTTGCTCGTTCCAAAGCGTCAAGCTGTTCAATACAATGCACGACAGTCTGGATATTATTGGTTTCCAAAACAGGTAAATCTTCAGCAGAATAGAATCCTTCGAGCAAGAGAATAGGCTTCACGATACCACTAGCACGAAGTTGCAGAGCTTCTTCAATTCTCGCCACGCCGAATGCATCCGCCAGAGAGGCATGCTTCGCTATATGACGCAAGCCATGTCCATAGGCGTTCGCTTTTACCACCGCCATCACATGACTATTGGGAGCCAGTTGCTTAATCGTTGTCAGGTTGTGCTGCAATGCCGTTAGATCAATACTCGCTGTTGCGGCCTTCATATAGTTCATCGAATTACTCGTCATCAAATGCAGGGCCTGCATAATTATCAAAACGGGAAAACTGCCCTTGAAAAGTCAGTCTCACCGACCCAATAGGGCCATTACGTTGCTTACCAATAATAATCTCCGCAATCCCCTTTAAAGAGCTCTCAGGGTTATACACTTCATCGCGATATATAAACATGATCAAATCAGCATCTTGCTCTATCGAGCCAGATTCACGCAAATCTGAGTTTACCGGACGTTTGTCAGCTCTTTGTTCGAGTGAGCGATTTAACTGCGATAACGCCACCACTGGTACATTGAGTTCTTTGGCCAGTGCTTTTAAAGAACGTGAGATTTCAGCAATTTCTAAGGTGCGGTTATCTGACAAAGCTGGGACACGCATCAGCTGCAAGTAATCGACCATGATCATTGATAACCCGCCGTGCTCACGTGCGATACGTCTCGCTCGCGAACGAATCTCGGTTGGCGTCAAAGCAGAGCTGTCATCGATAAACATATTTTTCTTTTCCATCAACACGCCCATCGTCGATGAAATCCTCGCCCAATCTTCATCATCAAGTTGACCCGTTCGAATTTTGGTTTGGTCTACTCGAGACAACGACGCCAGCATACGCATCATGATTTGATCCGCGGGCATCTCCAATGAAAAGATGAGCACGGGCTTATCTTGATCCATCGCGGCGTTTTCGCACAAGTTCATTGCGAACGTAGTTTTACCCATCGACGGACGCGCAGCCACTATCACCAAATCTGAGCCTTGTAAGCCTGCCGTTTTCTTATTCAGATCGGAAAAGCCTGTATTTACTCCAGTGACGCCATCATGTGGTGTCTTATACAGCAGTTCAATACGCTCTAAGGTGTTCTCTAGTATCTTATCGACGCTTTGCGGGCCCTCATTTTCACTGGTTCGCTCTTCCGCAATGGCAAAGACTTTGCTTTCGGCTAAGTCGAGTAAATCCTCAGAGCTTCTCCCCTGAGGATCGTAACCCGCATCGGCAATTTCATTTGCCACACCAATAAGGTTGCGAACTAAGGCTCGCTCGGCGACAATGTCCGCGTAGGCATTAATATTAGCCGCGCTCGGTGTGTTTTTGGCAAGATCGGCTAGGTAAGCAAAACCACCGACATCATCAAGCTGTTCACGCAGCTCTAGATGCTCAGAAAGAGTGATCAAATCCAACGGTTGGCTTTCTTCAAGGATCTGTTTAACGGCTTCGAAAATGAGTCGGTGTGGCCGACTGTAAAAATCAGAGGCGAGCACGCGTTCAGAAACGGTATCCCAACGTTCATTATCTAGTAATAATCCCCCGATCACCGACTGTTCGGCTTCGAGAGAGTGTGGGGGCATTTTAATTGCGTCCACTTGTGCATCGGATAAATGACGATTAGGTTTTTCTGATTTGGCTTCAGACATGACGGTGCTCAATAACGTTTAGTGTCGTCTATTATAACCAGAAACATGCGTTTGTAATATATTTGGAAAGTTTTGTTGCCCCCCCGGTGAGAATTTACCCTCGCTTGACTAACGACAAGGTTCTCCGCTTTAGCATGCAGCGTTTATGCGAATTAAGAATGAGGAAATGAGTGGCTAACTATTGGATTCTAAGTCTTGGTGTACTGGGCGCCTTTGCAGCCCATGCAGATGAATTAGCCACCAAGCCTGTGGATATAGAGATTCCATCCCCATGGAAAACCGATGTGGAATTTGGCTATCAAAAGTATATCGGTAATACCAATTCAGAATCACTCAATACAAAATTGGGCGGTGAATATACGTCTGGCCGTTGGCGCTCTAGTGCTAGCTGGGCATATTACTTAAAATATGAAGATGGGATTGAAGATAAGCGTCAATCCACGTATACCGCGCAAAGTGACTATAAACTGGGGCTGAAATCGTATCTATACGGAAGCTTTAAAGGGACTGACGCTCGCTACAGCGCTTACTTCAAAGACTATACAGTCTCAAGTGGTTTGGGTTACCAACTGGTTAATACCGAAGACTATTTAATCGAATTAGAAGCGGGGCCGGGTTATCGCTATCAAGAGCCCAATGTTGATGAAATAGGCTCAAGCGATCTTATTTTCCCCGACAGAGTGGAAGAGCCCATTTTCCGAGTGAATGCGAATACCAGCTGGCAAGCATTGAAAAACCTCAAATTAGCCGCCAATGTCACCGTGGTAACGGGTCAAAGCAGTACCAGTCTTGATACCGAGTTAAGTGCTATTCATAATATTACCCAGCACATTGCCTTGAAAATCAACCACAGTCGACAGTACCACTCGCGTGTACCTGAGGGCCTGAGTAAAGCGGACAGTATCTTCAGCGTCAATTTGGCCTTCGCCTTTCAATAGGTTTCGCTTTCTTGCAGGCAAAAAAAAAGCACTAGCCGAAGCTAGTGCTTTTTATTTTGATGCTGAAATTACTCAGCAGCAACAACTTGTAGAGCAACTGTTGCGAATACTTCAGAGTGAAGCTGAACGCTAATTTCGAATTCACCAGTGTTGCGTAGAGCACCTTCTGGTAAACGAACTTCGCTTTTAGCTACTGTAACGCCAGCAGCAGTAATTGCTTCAGCGATGTCACGAGTACCTACAGAACCGAACAGTTTGCCTTCATCACCGGCTTTAGATGCGATAACAACCGCTTCTAGAGCACTTACTTTGTCAGCACGAGCAGATGCAGCTGTTAGTTGCTCAGCAACTTTCGCTTCTAGCTCTGCACGGCGTGATTCAAACATTTCTACGTTAGCTTTAGTTGCCATAACTGCTTTACCCTGAGGGATAAGGAAGTTACGAGCATAACCAGATTTAACGTTAGCAGTGTCGCCAAGGCCACCTAGGTTACCGATTTTATCAAGTAGAATAACTTGCATTGATTAATCCTCTTTCTTAATAAAACGTACCGATTACTGATGCTTATCAGTGTACGGTAGTAGTGCTAGGTAACGAGAACGCTTGATTGCGCGAGCTAGCTGACGCTGGTATTTAGCACTTGTGCCAGTGATACGGCTAGGTACAATTTTACCAGCTTCTGTGATGTAGTTTTTAAGAGTTGCTACGTCTTTGTAATCAATCTCTTGTACGCCTTCTGCAGTAAAACGGCAGAATTTACGACGACGGAAGAAACGAGCCATGGGCTATCTCCTGATCTTAAATTTGAGTAAAGTTTCAGTCTGTACATTTACCTAACAAGCTGCATAAGCAGTAGTGCTTCGGAATGTGCACAGACTGGGCACTAATCTGAGTAATAATTACTCAGCAGCAGCTTCTGGCTTAGCTTCAGTACGCTCTTCGCGACGTGGAGCACGGTCATCAGAACGTGGAGCACGTTCTTCTTTCTGCTTCAGCATGATAGATTGCTCTGTCACAGCTGCTTTAGTACGCATGATCATGTTACGTAGAACTGCATCGTTGAAACGGAAAGCAGTTTCCAACTCATCGATTACAGCTTGGCCAGCTTCAACGTTCATAAGAACGTAGTGAGCTTTGTGAAGCTTGTTGATTGGGTAAGCCATTTGACGGCGGCCCCAGTCTTCTAGACGGTGGATAGTACCGCCAGCTTCAGTGATAGAACCAGTGTAACGCTCGATCATGCCAGCAACTTGCTCGCTTTGATCAGGGTGCACCATGAATACGATTTCGTAATGACGCATGTTTGCTCCTTACGGATTGTTCAGCTTCCACAGTTGGCCCGGTCGTCCAGAGGAAGCAAGGAACTAAAAAAAAAGTGACCGAGAATTAGGGAGGCAAATGGTATAGAATTACAGCGCAGGAAGCAAGAGGAATATCGGGAAAGAAGCGTCTTAAATGTAGCTTTCTATTTGGGGGAATCGGGCCGGTCTTAAATTCGGCCCATGCAATCAGAGAGATTAGTCATCTTCATCGACAAACTGCGCCTGAAGGTAATTTTCAATCCCAGTCATTTCAATCAAACCAAGCTGAGTTTCCAACCAATCTACGTGCTCCTCTTCATCTTCCAAAATATCTTGGAATAAGTCGCGAGAAACATAATCACGCACGCTTTCCGCATAAGCGATAGCGTCACGTAAATCAGGGATTGCTGCCATTTCTAGTTTGAGATCGCACTCAATCATCTCTTTTGCATCTTCGCCAATCATCAGCTTACCGAGATCTTGAAGATTAGGCAGGCCTTCAAGGAACAGAATTCGCTCGACCAATTCATCGGCATGCTTCATCTCATCGATAGATTCGTGATATTCCTTGTCTGCCAAATGTTTTAAACCCCAGTCTTTATACATGCGGGCATGCAAAAAATACTGGTTGATTGCAACTAGCTCATTGGCCAAAATCTTATTAAGGTGTTGAATTATAACAGGATCGCCTTTCATCGTTACCTCGACTCTTCTTCTGGGACTAATTAACTGTAGTAGAAGAAAAATTGTAACGAATCAAAAAAGCAATATTATGATGGGATCTTAGATTATTTGTTTTACTTCCAGCAGTGTGGCTTCAGTCAAAATTTCTTTGGTATATTTCACGCATTTACCACATTGACTGCCAAGTGCTGTGCACTTTTTTAAAGTACGGATATCAGTAATGCCCTGTTCGATGACCAATTTCTTGATTTCTTTATCGGAAATACCGTGACACAAACAAACAAACATCTTCTATCCAAACAAACTAGGTGTAATAAAGAATATAAACGATAATGGTTTTCATTAGCAATAGATAATCTTGTCTATTATTAGATTATTTCGTTATAAGTTGGCTGTTTTTTAATCTCAAATAACAAAAAAGGGAAGCCTAAGCTTCCCTTTCTCAAATGCGAGTATCGCAAAATCATCCAACTAATAATTAGTCTAAGATTTTAGCAACAACACCAGCACCTACTGTACGGCCACCTTCGCGGATTGCGAAACGTAGACCGTCATCCATTGCGATTGGAGCAATTAGCTCTACAACCATTTGGATGTTATCACCAGGCATTACCATTTCTACGCCTTCTGGTAGAGAGATATCACCAGTTACGTCAGTTGTACGGAAGTAGAACTGTGGACGGTAGCCTTTGAAGAACGGAGTATGACGGCCGCCTTCGTCTTTAGACAGTACGTATACTTCAGACTCAAACTTAGTGTGTGGAGTGATTGAACCTGGAGCYGCWAGTACTTGACCGCGCTCTACGTCGTCACGTTTAGTACCACGTAGTAGTGCACCAACGTTCTCACCCGCACGGCCTTCGTCTAGAAGCTTACGGAACATTTCTACACCAGTACATGTAGAAGTTGTTGTGTCGTGAATACCKAYGATAGCAACTTCGTCACCAACTTTTAGGATACCACGTTCGATACGACCAGTKACTACTGTACCACGACCTTGGATTGAGAATACGTCTTCAATCGGTAGTAGGAACGGTWGGTCTACTGCACGCTCTGGCTCTGGGATGTAAGAATCTAGTGCTTCTGCAAGCTCTACGATCTTGTCTTCCCATTGCTTCTCGCCGTTTAGTGCGCCAAGAGCTGAACCTTGAATTACTGGTAGATCATCACCTGGGAAGTCGTACTCAGAAAGAAGTTCACGAACTTCCATTTCAACAAGCTCTAGAAGCTCTTCATCGTCAACCATGTCACATTTGTTCATGAATACGATGATGTATGGGATACCAACCTGACGGCCTAGYAGGATGTGCTCACGAGTTTGTGGCATTGGGCCATCTGTCGCAGCAACAACTAGGATACCACCGTCCATCTGTGCAGCACCTGTGATCATGTTCTTAACATAATCCGCGTGTCCTGGACAGTCTACGTGTGCGTAGTGACGAGCTGGAGTATCGTACTCTACGTGAGATGTAGCGATTGTGATACCGCGCTCACGCTCTTCTGGAGCGTTATCGATTGATGCGAAATCTTTCGCTTCACCGCCGTATACTTTTGACAAAGTAGTACAGATTGCAGCAGTTAGAGTTGTTTTACCGTGGTCAACGTGGCCGATAGTACCAACGTTTACGTGCGGTTTCGTACGTTCAAATTTTTCTTTAGACATGGGGTGTCCCTCTAGGTACAGATTTAGGTGGTTTTAATGACCACGCAACCAAAATATATTGGTAATAAAGTATATATCAAAAGGAAAAGATCGCTTAGAGCTGGTGCTGATACCCAGATTTGAACTGGGGACCTCACCCTTACCAAGGGTGCGCTCTACCGACTGAGCTATATCAGCACTCAAAATGAGGTGGAGCGGGCAGCGGGAATCGAACCCGCATCATCAGCTTGGAAGGCTGAGGTAATAGCCATTATACGATGCCCGCACACGTAACTCTGTGGAAGAGCTATTTCCTTAAGAATATGGTGGAGGGGGACGGATTCGAACCATCGAAGGCAGTGCCGGCAGATTTACAGTCTGCTCCCTTTGGCCACTCGGGAACCCCTCCAAATTTTTCATTCTCAATGTGCATAGATACACAAGAAGAATGGTGCCGACTACCGGAATCGAACTGGTGACCTACTGATTACAAGTCAGTTGCTCTACCTACTGAGCTAAGTCGGCATAAGTGGTGCGCATTCTATGGGATGATGCCCTTGCTGGCAATAGCTAACTCTAAAAAAAAATCATTTTTCTTGGTTTTCATTTCAACCGGTTGCAGTTTGTACAGATTTCAAAGTATTACATAAAAAGTGTTGACTTTATCATTTGATTTATTCGCCTCATAAGGTATCGTCCAGCTCTTCATTAGTGATAGGGAAATAGGTGCTGTATGAGTCCTTACATGTCATTTGACCGAAACAAATGGGCAGAGCTACGAGATTCTGTACCAATGACATTGTCCGAAGAGGACTTACTGGAGCTGCAAGGAATCAATGAAAACCTTTCCATGCAAGAAGCCGTCGAGATTTACTTGCCGCTGGCAAGATTGCTCAATCTGTATATTGCGGCTCGTCAAAGCCGTAACGATGTACTACACCACTTTCTTGATAACCCAGAAGTATCCCCGCCCTTTGTCATTGGCATCGCGGGCAGTGTGGCCGTCGGGAAAAGCACCACAGCAAGGATCCTAGAAGCACTACTCTCTCGCTGGGATAATCACCCTAAAGTTGAGCTGGTCACCACCGATGGGTTTATTTATCCCAATGCCATTCTGAAAGAACGTGGGCTAATGAAGCGCAAAGGCTTTCCAGAATCATACGACATGAAAAAATTGGTGCAGTTTGTCTCAGATGTGAAAGCGTGTAAGCGCAACGTCACCGCGCCGATATATTCACACCTCACGTATGACATTACCGATGAGAAGAAGGTAGTCGACTTACCAGATGTATTGATTGTTGAAGGTTTGAATGTCCTGCAGAGCGGCATGGACTACCCACACGATCCACACCGGGTATTTATCTCAGATTTTCTCGATTTCTCGATTTACGTCGATGCCAATACCCAGCTGATCGAAAAGTGGTACGTGGAGCGATTTCTCAAGTTTCGTAAAGGGGCATTTGCAAAGCCTGGCTCATACTTCAGCCACTATACAAGATTATCTGAGCAAGATGCGATTAACGAAGCTCAGGGGATCTGGGCAAGTATTAATGGTGTCAACTTACAACAAAACATCCTCCCCACCCGAGGGCGAGCGCAACTCATCTTAACCAAGGGTGCCCATCACACCGTTGAAGATATCCTGCTGCGCAAATAATCTGCCTCAAGCCGCGATGAGTTCACAAGCTTTAAGCTTAATCGGCTATAAGTTCAATAGGCTATGAATTCAATAATCTATGAGTTCAACACGCGCTGAAAGCTGGCTTTCTCCATTTCGCGTACGTCCACAGTCAAACTGTGGACGTGGCTGGCGAGTTCGGCGAGAGCATTAATCAAGCGCTGCGACAAATCCGTTTTTTGCTCAATACTGCGTCCTTCAAGTAATTCGATACGAAGGTGAATAAAATCTTGGCTGTCATTGTGCTCGCCCACTAACCAATTGTGGTAACGAATAGCGCGTGACTTCACCGAAGATTTTTCAAATAAGCCGCAAGACAACACTTCTTGATGTAAATCTTCCAATAGTCCTTGTACATTAACACGTTCATCCACGGAATTTGAATATTCCAAAATTAGGTTCGGCATACTGCTCTCTTCGTTAATTACTTGTTACGACAAATTTCGACCATAATGAATGCCTGCTTCGTTGCTTTCAATTACCAAAGTCGCATAAAGAGATGATTGTGGTCATGATCTGCCAATATTTATCTGTTATATTCTTTCAACCTTATACCCAAGTGACTTCAAATTACTTGAGGACACTTGGGTATAAGCCTGATTTTTACATTAATGAAACTTGGAGATATTCCTATGCGTCGTCCTGTAGTAATGGGAAACTGGAAATTAAACGGCAACAAAGCCATGGTAACTGAACTGCTCAACGGCCTAAGTGCTGAGCTAGAAGGCGTAACGGGCGTTGATGTCGCTGTTGCTCCGCCCGCTCTATACCTAGATTTGGCTGAACGTGTCATTGCTGAAGGTGGCAACAAGGTCATCCTAGGTGCACAAAACACTGATCTAAACAACAGCGGTGCTTTCACTGGCGATCTTTCTCCAGAAATGCTGAAAGACTTCGGTGCGACTCATATCATCATCGGCCACTCTGAGCGTCGTGAGTACCACAATGAGTCAGATGAGTTGGTTGCTAAGAAATTTGCATTCCTAAAAGAAAATGGCCTAACGCCAGTTTTCTGTATCGGTGAATCTGAAGCGCAAAACGAAGCTGGCGAAACCGAAGCAGTATGTGCACGTCAGATCGATGCAGTGATCAACGAATGCGGTGTGGAAGCTCTTAACGACGCTATCATTGCTTACGAACCGATCTGGGCAATTGGCACGGGTAAAGCAGCAACAGCTGAAGATGCACAGCGTATCCACGCGTCAATCCGTGCGCATATCGCTGCGAAAAGTGTTGCTGTTGCTGAACAACTAATCATTCAATACGGCGGCTCTGTTAAGCCAGAAAATGCACAAGCATATTTCTCGCAGCCAGACATTGACGGCGCACTCGTTGGCGGCGCATCTCTAAATGCAGCAAGCTTCGCCGCTATCGCGAAAGCAGCCGCTCAAGCAAAATAAGCCCTAACGCTTATTCCTGTATAAAAAGTCAGCTTCGGCTGGCTTTTTTGCTCTGTGTAGAGTCCGCGCAGATAATCGAGTATCCTAGCGTTTTCCCGTCACCGTTATCAACTCATGCAAGATAAACACGGCCTACTTAGCGCCCCAATCACCAGCGTGCTGCGCAATATGACTATTCCAATGATATTTGGCATGGTTTCAATCCTGATGTTCAATCTTGTGGATACTTTTTTTATCTCACTATTGGGCACTCAAGCGCTGGCTGCGATTAGCTACACATTTCCAATTACGTTTGCCGTCAACTGTATCACTATGGGAATAGGGGTAGGGTTATCATCTTGTATCGGTCGATTACTAGGACAAGGGCAAACCAACAGTGCAGCGAGGCTGGCAACCCATGGTTTGCTGTTGGCCATTGCGCTGATTGTCCTCGCCTCTTTCGTTGGCCTCATTAGTCTCAAGCTATTATTTGGTGCGCTAGGCGCTAACTCGACAGTATTCGCGCTCATTCAACAGTATATGACAGTGTGGTATTTAACGATTCCATTACTGGTCATCCCGATGGCAGGTAATAGCGCCATTAGAGCCACTGGAGACACCAAGACCCCCGCCTATATTATGATCTTGGCTGGTGTGATAAACGGCGGGCTTGATCCCATGCTTATCTTTGGCTTCGGCCCCTTCCCAGCACTCGGTATTCAAGGGGCGGCTATCGCGAGTGCCGTTAGTTGGTTATGCGCACTTGGGCTATCTCTCTATATTCTCGCCACACAAAAAAAACTGCTCACTTGGCCACGCTGGCAAGTTTTACTTCCCGATTGGCAGCAAATCTTACGAATTGGAACACCAGCTGCCTTTTCGAATGCCATGACTCCATTGTCCGGTGCCATCATCATGAGCATTTTGTCTTCTTATGGCACAGAAGCCGTCGCGGGATATGGCGCAGCGCAACGGATTGAATCAGTGCTTATCATTGTGCTCATGTCACTCACCTCCGCACTCACGCCCTTTATCGCACAAAACATTGGCGCTCGGCAGCCTGAGCGCAGCTTTGCCGGCATGCTACTGAGTATGCGCTTTTCTATTCTATTTCAACTGATGATCTTTGTGATGCTCGTACCCTTGGTGTCTTCATTGGCGAGTATCTTTTCACACGATCCGGCAGTGCAACGCATCATCTGGCTGTATTTAATATCGGTGCCAATCAGCTACGGGTTTCAAGGAGTGGTTATGATGTTGGTATCAAGCCTCAATGCTCTGCACCAGCCCCTCTCGGCACTATTGTGGAGTTGTAAACGCTTATTCTTATTTGTGCTGCCTTGCGTGCTAGTTGGCGGCTATATCGGGGGTATTGAAGGGTTATATATTGGTATTGCGCTGGGTAATATCACAGCTGGAGTAAGCGCCTACTTACATGCTTTACGGCTAAGAAGGCGCTATTGCATCAATGTATCGGACTGATCGACAGCAACTTTATTGAAGAGCCAATCGCTCACGATTCAGCAAGCTCTTCTTTGCTAACATCAAAGTCAATATTGAGCGGTTCTTGAGATAAGATGACTCCAGTATTATCGGCATATACATAGTCTTCAGGTAAGAAAGTAACGCCGCCGAAGTTCACTGGCACATCGACTTCACCGACACCTTGCTGCGCAGCACCAACCGGAACGGAGGCAAGGGCTTGAATACCGACACTCATATCTTCCAGCTCATCGACTTCACGCACGCAGCCATAAACAACCATGCCTTCCCAGTCATTCTCTTCGGCCAACGAAGCGAGCTCCGCATCGATTAACGCGCGGCGTAAAGAACCGCCGCCGTCGACAAGTAGCACTCGACCACCACCGTCTTGCTCTAAGATTTCACGAACTAGGCTATTGTCTTCGAAACACTTCACCGTCGTAATTTGCCCGGCGAACGAGACACTGCCACCAAAGTTACTGAACATGGGTTCAACCACATCCACTTGATCTATATAAATGTCGCACAACGCAGAGGTATTGTATTCCATCGCATCTCATCTCGCACCGTTAGTCACCTAAATCGAGTATATAGGGTGAACAAACCAATGCAATGACTAAACGCAATTAACTGGTGATTGTTTGTACAAAGGTCGCGCTCATTCGAACTTATACAAATAAGTCGGCAGGGCGATATCTTTCAGGGGGAGGAAGCAGAAAACGTCAGGCTGTCGCCGAATAGGAAAGCGAAGTGATGGACAGTGAAGCCAAAATTATGGGCAGTGAAACCAAAAAGCCACTCGGAAGTGGCTTTCTTAAGCAGATTACTTCACGCGACCGACGTACTCGCCAGAACGTGTATCTACTTTAATCACTTCGCCAATTTGGATAAATAGAGGAACACGAACCACAGCACCTGTTGTCAGCGTCGCAGGTTTGCCGCCAGTACCTTGTGTATCACCTTTAAGACCAGGATCAGTTTCAGTAACTTCTAACTCAACGAAGTTTTGTGGAGTAACGACGATTGGGTTGCCGTTCCACAGAGTTAGCATACAAGTATCGTTTTCTGCCAACCACTTAGCGTTTTCGCCAACCGCTTTCTGGTCAGCAGCGATTTGTTCAAATGATTCGCTGTTCATAAAGTGGTAGAATTCACCATCGTTATAGAGATAATCAAGATCGATATCCATAACATCGGCAACGTCAACGGTGTCGCCTGATTTAAAGGTTTTCTCCAATACTTTACCAGAAAGCAGCTTACGGATTTTCACGCGGCTGAATGCTTGACCTTTACCCGGTTTTACAAACTCGTTTTCGAGAATGACACACGGCTCATTATCAAGCATAATTTTAAGACCGCCTTTAAATTCATTCGTGCTAACAGTAGCCATTTTTTCCTCTTACCATTGTTCGAGTTGATTTCAATGTCACACATCATAACCCGAAAAGTCGATTCTGTTGAGCAAAACTGGCTCACCCAATTGGCAAATTCTTTTACCGACCCTGCTAAGCTAATGGATTACTTAGAAATAGCTCAGGAGGAGTGGGTCGATGGATACGAGGCAAGGAAGCTATTTAGCCAGCGCGTACCTATGAGTTTCGTGCGCAGAATGGAAAAAGGCAACCCGTATGATCCCCTGCTACGCCAAGTCCTTCCGCTAAAAACGGAGTTCAATATCCAAGCTGGCTATTCACAAGATCCATTGCAAGAGCAGAGCAATGCCATCCCTGGTTTATTACATAAATATAAAAACCGTGCCCTGATGATCGTAAAAGGTGGATGTGCCATCAATTGCCGTTATTGCTTTCGCCGCCACTTCCCTTATCAAGAGAATAAAGGCAGCAAGTCCACTTGGCAGCGCAGCCTAGAGTATATTTCGCAGCATCCTGAGCTAAATGAAATCATCTTGTCCGGCGGCGATCCTTTGATGGCCAAAGATCATGAGCTGGAATGGCTAATCCAAGCCATTGACGATATCCCACATATTAAGCGCCTGCGCATTCATTCACGCCTGCCCGTGGTATTGCCAGATAGAGTCACTGAGCAACTTTGTGCCAGTTTACAAAATTCTCGGCTACAAACCGTTTTTGTCACCCATATTAATCATGCCAATGAGATTAATGAGGAGCTTCAGCAAGCCATTGAGCGTATTAAGCAGGCAGGTATCACCTTGCTTAACCAAAGCGTACTGCTGAAAGGGGTGAACGATAACGTTGAAGCCCAAGTTGCCTTGAGCGAGTCTTTATTCGATGCTGGGGTTTTGCCTTACTACCTGCACGTACTGGATAAGGTACAAGGAGCGGCGCACTTTTATGTCGATGACGACACCGCACGCGCGATCATGGCTGGGCTTGTCGAGCAAGTGTCAGGCTATTTAGTGCCAAGGTTGACCCGAGAAATAGGCGGCCGGAAAAGTAAAACTCCGCTCGATTTACGTTTGGAATAAAACGACACGGCCATAAACGAACAACACCCGCTGAATTAGCGGGTGTTGTTTTTAAAGCTCGGTTAGCAACGATGAATATAGCGCAATTAAAACAGCTCTTCCGCTACTTGGTACAAATCACGGTGGACTGGACGCTTCATGTTTTCTATGGCGTCAATAATGTCATGATGCACCAACTCTTCTTTTTGAATGCCCACGCAACGACCGCCATGACCATCAAGCAACAAATGAACTGCATAATTGCCCATACGAGAGGCCAAGACTCGGTCGAACGCTGTTGGACGACCACCACGTTGAATATGGCCCAAGACTGTCGCGCGGGTCTCACGACCCGTTGCTTGTTCAATCTCTTTCGCAAGCTCATTGGCATCCATCATCAGCTCAGTTAGCGCGATGATTGCATGCTTTTTGCCTTTCTTAATCCCATCTTGGACATTGTGAATCAACTGATCTTTATCTAAACCCGTTTCTGGAGAGATAATATATTCACAACCACCAGCAATCGCAGACATTAGGGTCAAGTCACCACAGTGACGCCCCATGATCTCGACGATAGAAATACGTTGATGAGAAGATGACGTATCACGCAAACGGTCAATCGCGTCGATAACAGTATTAAGCGCGGTCTGGTAACCGATAGTGTAATCCGTACCCGCAATGTCGTTGTCGATCGTGCCTGGTAAGCCTATACATGGGTAACCCATTTCAGTTAACTTCTTCGCGCCCATGTAAGAACCATCACCGCCGATAACCACCAAAGCTTCAATACCATGCTGCTTTAAGTTTTCGATTGCTTTTTCTCGGACCGCCATTTCTTTAAATTCAGGGAAACGTGCCGAGCCTAAGAAAGTACCGCCGCGGTTGATCACATCAGAAACGCTCGAACGATCAAGTTTTTCGATACGGCCTTCGTATAGACCCAAATAACCGTCAAAGACACCATAAACTTCCAACCCTTTCGATAGTGCGGTACGCACAACACCACGGATGGCTGCGTTCATTCCTGGTGCATCACCGCCACTTGTTAAAACACCGATCTTCTTAATCATGTTCATCCTCGATCTTTGGCAATCTATTAATAAATCTGTCATCCAGTCACGACTGTATATCTATTAACACAATCGTTTATAGGGGCAATATGTTACCCAGACTCGATAGGAATACTACCTTTATTTGTACTAAATCATGTAAGTTTTCTACTTTTGTAAAAATATTACAGATCATAACAACAAGCGCTTCGATATAGATCAAACTAATGGACATTCCTTTTCCAGAAACTCATTCGCTCCTAAAACCTTCATTACCAGTCGTGATATTTTTGAGTTTTTTCTCCATCAAGTACCACCGAATAAGGATCCTGGTGGATCATGATATCAGCACTAGGAAAGCTCTCTAGCAAGCGTTCTTCCACTGAATCGGAAATTCGGTGCGCTTCAATCAATGGGATCTGATCTTCTAACTCTAAGTGCAATTGAATGAAACGAGTCGGACCGGACATCCGCGTTCGTAACTGGTGTACACCGAGAACGTCATCAACGGACAGGCAGCACTGGCGGATCTGCTGCAGCTCTTCTTCGGGCAACTGCCTATCAAGTAACGTCTGGATAGCATTCATAACCATCTTAAAGGCGCTATATAAAATATAGACGCCTAAGCCAATCGCAAATACCGCATCCGCTTGTTGGATTCCCATCCAAGTCAATACTAATGCACACAGGATGGCGACATTGAGATACAAGTCCGATTGATAATGCAGTGAGTCGGCAGCAATCGCTTGACTGCCGGTACGCTGAACCACGTATTTTTGAAATCGCACCAATGCGAAGGTAACGACAATTGCAAACAAACTGACATAAACGCCTATTTGCGGCGAATGCAATTCAACCGGACGAGATAAGCGCTCAATACCGTTTAAAATCAGGAAGCACGCAGAGCCAGAGACAAACATGGCTTGAGCAAGCGCGGCCAGTGATTCGGCTTTTCCATGTCCAAACCTATGCTCTTTATCTGCAGGTTGCAAAGAATAGCGAATCGCTAATAAGTTCACGACTGAGGCGGAGATATCGAGTAGAGAGTCAATCAAAGAGGCAAGTAAACTCACCGAGCCAGTCATCCACCACGCTATCACTTTAAAAACCAGCAAAATACTAGCAACGACTGTCGCTGTCCAAGCTGCCGCGGTGACTAAACGAGCATATTCTGTTTTCATAATCTAATTATTGTCTAGGATTTATACGCCAATAGTATACCTGAGAATCATCAGATTACATGTGTCATAAATGCCCAATATTACGAACATTTATCTACAATCCATCCATAAAAAAAGATGACCTTAGGCCATCCTTTTACAGACTCACAATGCGTCGTCGCTTTCTCAGCTGGTTACTAAGCTTCGCATCGTCTAGCAAGGTTCACTGTTTGATTAAGCTCGGCATTGCTGAACTTTTTCTTTCACCAACTTGCTGTACTGTGCTTTTTGCACTGGCGTCAACACGTTCAGCATATCGTGGCGTTTCTTCATCATATCAACACGCTTTTGTACCTGCTTCTCGGCCATCTTTTGGGCCAACGTATTCGCCGCTTTGGCGTCGAACGTTTTCGCCAGTACCAGCTGCTGCATTTGCTCACGATCCGTCTGTCGAGCTTGCTTATTGTCTTGTTTCGCGGCTTTCATCGCCAGTTTATTGGTCTGGCGCATTTGCTGAAGCTGATCTTTTTGCTCTTGAGTTAAATCGAGTTGCTTTATCACACCGCGATCTAGGCTTGGTCCACAGCCACGCTTACCTTTATGACCATCTTTCCCACCCAAGGCAAACGCGCTGGTCGAGCCGATGACTAAAGGCAGGGCAACCGCAGCTAAAACAAGTTTATTTTTCAATTTCATAGGAACACCTTTTTGTCTGTTGTAGTGACACTGCTGCGTTTACAGCACGTGAATATAGATTAGAATCCACTCTGTAAAGCAACGTAAGGCAAGCGTAAAGAAGCGTAAAGAAAGCAATTAACGCTCAAGGTTAACTATGATTCACATTAATATACCCACCTCTATCGGTTTCACAAAGGCACTCGCATGGCGCATATCTTACTCATTGACGACGACACGGAACTAACTAGCTTACTTAAAGAAGTACTGATGTTTGAAGGATTTACCGTCTCAGAAGCCAACGATGGAGAATCGGGACTCGCCGCCTTAGACGAGAGTATCGACCTTATCTTACTCGATGTAATGATGCCCAAACTAAACGGCATGGAAACCTTAAAAAGGCTACGTGAAACTTGGGAGACCCCTGTGCTCATGCTCACCGCAAAGGGAGAGGAAATTGATCGGGTCATTGGTTTAGAGTTAGGCGCAGACGATTACCTTCCGAAACCTTTTAGTGACCGAGAACTGTTAGCCCGCATGCGAGCCATCATGCGCCGCACGCGTATCCCATCGGTAAATAAGCCGCAAGACAGTATCCAATGCCAAGATATCCAATTGTTTCCGGGTAAGCAGGAAGCTTACTGCCAAGAATCCCTGCTTGAATTAACCACCACCGAATTTGCCCTACTCACTTACTTACTTCAGCACCCAGGCGAAGTGCTGACCAAGGAAACATTGAGTTTAGAAGTGTTAGGTAAGCACCTGTCCGCGTTCGACCGAGCAATCGACATGCACGTCTCCAACTTGCGAAAAAAACTTCCAGAGCGCCTCGATGGCAAGCTGCGGATCAAAACCCTACGCGGGCGTGGCTACTTACTCACTGAGGAGCATTAATGCGCTTCCCGTACATCACTAGCCTATATGGTCGCATCTTCGCGATTTTTTGGTTCACCATGTTGTTGGTGTTGATCGCCGTGTTGTCTCTACCCCATTTAGACCCGCGTAAACCGCGCGATATTCCGGCGCATCGGATGGACGTGTATCAAGAGATCAGCGGCAACGTCGTTCAGCAATATCAAGGCATCCACAACCTGAGTCGAATCCTTGCCAACGTCGAGAGGCAACGACGCTTCAACCAAAAAAATCGTATCCATAGCCCCGATATATTTCTCACCGACATCAATGGCAACCTATTAACTAGCGGCAGAAAAAGAAATTTCAAGAACCGAGAGCTACGCAACTTTGTCACTGGACTCACCAGCAACCAGCCGAAACAGAGACTCTATGGTCATTACCTTGTGGCTGGACCTTTTCCAATCGAACTCGCTAAGCAAAACCTGATGCTGTACATCGGGGTGAAGTGGAACAAGCCCGCCCCCTTTTTACTCCGGCTATTCGATCAACCCGTGCAACTCCTGCTTGCCGTCATGGCCGTCAGTACCCCATTCTTACTTTGGTTAGCTTGGGCGCTAAGCCAGCCAGCGCGTAAGCTCGAGTTGGCGGCAAAAAGAGTGGCCAATGGCGAATTTGTTGTGGATCTATCCCTAGAGTCCGGCACGAACGAATTTCGGCAGGCAGGTAAAAGTTTCAATCAAATGGTCGAAGCGGTAAATCAAATGATTTCCGGGCAGCAAAGATTGCTGTCGGATATATCACACGAACTCAGATCACCGCTCACTCGACTGCGTATGGCCAATGCCTTGGCTCGCAGAAAATTAGGCGACAGCAACGAGCTCACTCGTGTCGATACGGAAGCACAACGCCTAGAACAAATGATCAGTGAACTACTGGAGCTATCTCGTATGCAGGTGGATAGTCACCTTGAGCGAGAGCTGCAGCCGATTTCTAGTCTTTGGGAAGAAATCATTAAGGACGCTCAATTTGAAGCCGAGCAAATGGGCAAAGCTTTGCATTACACCGACATCCCTAACCTTTCCATTTCCGGCAACCCAAAATTACTCATGAGTGCGGTAGACAACATCATCCGTAACGCCATTTACTACGGCAAAGATCAGGTCAAGGTGGCCATCGCCTATACTGAGCACCAGTTGACCATCACGGTAGAAGACAACGGGGATGGCGTTCCCGAGCAAGAATTACAAGATATCTTTAGGCCATTTTACCGAGTCTCTACGGCTAGAGATCGGCATAGCGGGGGGACGGGTTTAGGGCTAGCCATCACCGAAAATGCCGTCATGCAGCACTCTGGAACAATAGACGCGAGTCGCAGCGACATGGGGGGATTAAAGGTAAAGATCTCTCTACCAAATACACTACCGAATTAACCGTGCCACCACGAAGGCCATTGCTGCTGCTTGGCCTCTGGTCGACATCGGCCTATACTGCGTGGCACATTCACCAACCCATACCGCCAACCATCTATGTTTGATATCGCTCTATACGAACCAGAAATCGCCCCAAATACGGGAAACATCATTCGACTTTGCGCCAATTGCGGGGCCAATTTGCATCTCATAGAACCATTAGGTTTCGATTTAGATGAAAAGAAAGTTCGCCGTGCCGGATTGGACTACCACGATATCGCCAATGTGAAACGACACAAAAACTTCGCAGAGTTTCTCAGCTATCTTGAGCAACACTCACCTGATGGCTATCGCCTATTTGCGTGCACAACTAAGACGACGGGCCACCATACCGATGCTCAATACCAAGCGGGTGACGTACTGTTATTCGGCCCAGAAACCCGAGGCTTGCCAAGCGAAGTGATCGAAAGCTTACCGATGGAACAGCGCATTCGGATCCCTATGATGCCAGAAGCACGTAGCCTCAATTTATCCAATGCGGTGGCCATCATTGCCTTTGAAGCGTGGAGACAAATGGGATTTTCTGGCGCGGTTTAATCGCCAGACCCGACTAGTTTAATTTGTCTCGATCCTGATCGTCCTTGCGTTCATACTCTCCTTCAAACGTATTCCCAGAACGATCAGATTGGGATGGACCTTGGTGACCAAAAGGCCGGCCAGCAAACCCTCCCTGCTGAGTGGAGATACGTTGCATCATATAATGCGCTATCTTTGGACGGAACATGGGCAGTAGCAAAATCGCCCCAACGAAATCGGTAAAAAAGCCTGGAGTAATCAACAACACCCCTGCGATTACCAGTAAAACACCTTCACCAATTTCTTCGGTCGGCAACTCGCCTTGCTGTAGCTTAGCGCGCATTGAAGTCAATGTTTGCAAGCCTTGGCTACGCACTAATGAAGCGCCCACTAACGCACTTAACAGGACCAAGCCCACAGTAAGCCATACGCCAAGTAAATGGCCAACCTGAATGAACAGCGCAATTTCTATGCTCGGTAACACAATAAACAGCACCATCAATACCAATAGCACATCTCACCTCTTTATCCGTCAATATTCCTCGAATCTTAAGCTTAAATGAATCTAATCAAGAAAACAGCTTCTCGTCTGTCTGGCTGAAAATAAACCTCTTTAGCCTCTAGCTGCGTTCATGTCACATCTTCATTATCACGTCTCGCACAATAAAATATAAAAAAAGTGAGCCAACCACTTTTTTTATGCTGCATGTGCAGTATCATCTGCCCATCAAATCAGGATGAACGATTAGCCAACTACCCTACCGAATGGATTCCACGGCACATAATGGCAAACTAGTTATAACAATATCCAGATGACCTAAGGATCCAACGATGGTAACCCAAGCACCGATGTCAAAAACTAAACCAGAAGCAACTCGTATTGAAGAAGACTTGTTGGGTCAACGCCACGTACCTGCTGATGCCTACTATGGTATTCACACGCTACGTGCAGTAGAGAACTTTAATATTTCCAACGTCACCATCTCAGACGTACCTGAATTTGTACGTGGCATGGTAATGACGAAAAAAGCGGCCACACTAGCGAATAAAGAGCTAGGTGTTATTCCAAGCGACGTCGCTGACTACATTATTCAAGCGTGTGGTTTGATCCTAGAAACAGGTAAATGTATGGATCAATTCCCTTCAGACGTTTTCCAAGGCGGCGCTGGCACGTCCGTGAACATGAACACCAATGAAGTGATTGCGAACCTTGCACTTGAGCTAATGGGCAAAGAAAAAGGTGAATACCAATTCATCAACCCAAATGATCATGTCAACAAGAGCCAATCAACTAACTGTTCTTACCCTACAGGCTTCCGAGTCTCGGTTTTCAACAGCGTGCAAAAACTGACTCATGCGATTGAGTACTTGCGCCAAGCATTTGAAATTAAGAGCGAAGAGTTTAGTACTATCCTAAAAATGGGCCGTACTCAGCTACAAGACGCTGTACCTATGACAGTTGGCCAAGAATTCCAAGGGTGGTCTGTCACACTGAAAGAAGAGATCCGCGCACTAGAATATACCTCTAAGCTCCTGCTTGAAGTCAACTTAGGCGCGACCGCTATCGGGACTGGCATTAACGCAGCGGAAGGCTACCAAGAGCTTGCGGTTAAACATTTAGCTGAAGTGACAGGTTTAGACTGCGTTCCAGCAGAGAACTTGATTGAAGCGACATCAGACTGCGGTGCTTATGTAATGACGCACGGCGCACTGAAACGTCTCGCGGTTAAACTGTCGAAGATTTGTAACGACTTGCGCCTACTCTCTTCTGGCCCAAGAACTGGCCTAAATGAGCTCAACTTGCCAGAGCTGCAAGCCGGTTCGTCTATCATGCCAGCAAAAGTTAACCCAGTCGTACCTGAAGTCGTCAACCAAGTATGTTTCAAAGTTCTTGGCAATGACAACACCATTTCATTTGCGGCTGAAGGCGGACAATTACAGCTCAACGTCATGGAGCCTGTGATTGCACAAAGCATGTTCGAATCTCTCGACATTCTGACCAACGCTTGTGTGAACTTGCGCGACAAGTGTATCGATGGCATCACAGTGAACAAAGAAATCTGTGAAGGCTACGTGCACAATTCCATCGGTATCGTGACTTACTTGAACCCATACATCGGCCACCACCAAGGTGATATCGTGGGTAAGATTTGTGCAGAAACAGGTAAGAGCGTACGCGAAGTTGTACTGGAAAGAGGCCTACTCACTGAAGAAGCGCTTAACGAAATCTTCTCAGTAGAAAACTTTATGCACCCAACGTATAAAGCGCAGCGCTACGAATAAGACGATTATACAACTAGCGTTCATATACGATTAGCACTTTTATAAGGCTCCCACGGGAGCCTTTTTCATGTCCTTTAACCGCTTTTTCACCCTTTCAACCGATAGAGTGTTAATAATCGTGCTTAGCATGCAACTTAAACGCGCATCATCGGGTCTAATTTGGGTAAAATAGCCCCAACTCTATCTGATTGACTATGACTATGCGTTTACTCGTTTCCATTCTATTACTCTGCGCGAGCACGCTGGCAACGCCAGCCTTCGCCCAGTTTAATAATACTCCATCCGCCCTACCAGGGGTTACCAGCAGCGCGACTTTTGTGCCGGTTGATGAAGCCTTCCCGTTCAGTTCATTTCAACACGGCAAGCAAGTGTTTATTGATTGGCAAGTCAAACCCGGGTATTACCTGTATCGACATAGCTTGTCGGTGGCGGGGAAAAATATCACGCTAGGTGACATCGCCATACCTTCCGGTGAACCTCACAACGATGAATTTTTTGGCAAGGTAAATATATTTACCACGCCTTTATCTATTTCGGTGCCAATCAGTGATTATAAGGTGGGCGCTCAGCTGTCGGTTCAATATCAAGGGTGTGCAAAAGCGGGTTTTTGTTATCCACCAGAAACACGCGTTATCAAACTCAAGTCAATTACGGCGGCAACCGACACGTCGGCAGAAGCTTTGCCCCACACCAAAGCGGCTGCGGCTATCACCTCTAGTGTAAAGCCAGCAGCGAATTTAAACGGACTAGAAAGTGACTCGAGCCGCTATGTTGATTCCTTAGGACACACTTGGTGGGCCCCTCTGCTCTTTTTAGCACTTGGCATTGGATTGGCTTTTACGCCTTGCGTTCTGCCTATGTATCCCATCTTGACCAGTATCGTATTGGGGCAAGGTAAACTGTCCCTACGCAAGGCCTTCGCTTTATCTTTTATCTATGTACAAGGTATGGCACTCACCTACACCTTGCTTGGTTTGTTAGTGGCCTCTGCCGGAATGCAATTTCAGGCAGCAATGCAGCAACCTGCGGTGTTAATTAGCTTAAGCGTACTTTTTGTCGCGTTAGCCCTCTCAATGTTCGGCCTCTATAGCCTGCAATTACCCGTAAAAATGCAAACATGGCTAAGCTCCCTGAGCAATCAACAAAAATCAGGCCGAGGTATCGGGGTATTCGCAATGGGGGCCATCTCTGGTTTGGTATGTTCACCATGCACCACCGCTCCTTTATCTGGCGCGCTGCTATACGTCGCGCAAACTGGCAATTTGGTCACCGGCGGAATTAGCCTGTATGCCTTAGCAATGGGGATGGGCATTCCATTGATGCTTGTCGCCGTATTTGGTAATAAGCTTTTGCCGAAAGCAGGCGCTTGGATGAACCACGTAAAAGTGCTGTTTGGCTTTATTTTATTGGCCGCTCCCATCTTCTTACTCGATCGAATCCTACCCGCGACTTGGAGTACGTACTTGTGGTCGGCATTGGGGCTCGCCGCTTTTGCTTGGCTCTACCACGCTAAAAATGCACTTCAGTTTGGCGGATGGAAACAAAGCGTGATTGGTATCGTGGCGATTTTAGGGATCCTAGCTTCAGCGCAACCACTGTTAAATATGTGGCTGCACCCTAATCCATCGCACAGCGCGTCTTCTGTCACGAACATTCATTTCACGAAAGTGCAATCCGTCGCTGAACTCGACCGCCAACTGGAAAAAGCGCGCCTCACAGGCAAGCCTGTGATGCTTGATTTCTATGCCGACTGGTGTGTCGCGTGTAAGGAATTTGATAAGTACACCTTCCACAACCCAGAGGTCGCTCAGCAGCTGCAACACTTTACTCTACTGCAAGTCGATGTGACGAAAAGCCTACCGGAAGACTTCAAGCTCATGCAAAAAATGAATGTGCTTGGCTTACCAACGATTGAATTTTGGAACGCAAAAGGCGAACACCTAGTGAATGCGAAAGTGACAGGATTTAAACCCGCGCAAGCTTTCTTGCAACATTTGACCGCGTTTAAATTGACCCAGCCTCAGAGTTAACCCTCACCCAGCCCTCAGCCGTAAGAAGAGAAAGTTAACCTTTCCTCTCTGCGGCTGACATCCATTCACACTTTACAAAAAAAAGCGTTGAAACTCCCCATTGCTAGTGTTGGAGAGCGAGCAAGCTAGGTATAGTGAGCCTACTGACCAATGCAACCAATTGAACTTATGGAATCAAGCCACACCATAGTTATCGCTGATGATCACCCTCTATTTCGTAATGCACTTCTGCAATCGATCAATGTGGCTATCGAAGATGCCAAGCTACTAGAAGCAGATTGCCTCGACTCGTTATTTGGCTTACTAAAAGAACAGGAAGAACCCGATCTCGTTCTGCTGGATCTAAAAATGCCAGGGACAAATGGGTTATCTGGATTGATGCAGCTGCGTTCTGATTACCCTAGCCTGCCCGTTGTCGTGGTCTCAGCCAATGAAGAACCCAGTGTCATCGCCCAAGTAAAAGCGCAAGGCGCGTTTGGCTTTATCCCAAAATCCAGTGACTGCCAAGCATTAATGAAAGCCATTGACCAGATATTAGACGGTGAGCCATACTTTCCCGAGGCTGCCTCATCATACCAAGCAAAGCATGCCGAACTATCTGAAAGAATTACCGCACTCACTCCCCAGCAGTATAAAGTGTTAACCATGCTATCTGACGGGTTGTTGAATAAACAAATTGCCTATGACCTCAACGTATCAGAGGCGACAATTAAAGCGCATATGACCGCTATTTTCCGCAAACTCGGCGTGAAGAATCGCACCCAAGCTGTCATTTTGCTACAACAACTGGAGAGCGTGCAGTAGGGCTTTGCCTATCTATGATGTTAACGCTGGCTGGTGGCATTAGATTGTATTCTCCTTCAATATAGTGACAACCAAGAATAAAGGAAGCGCTAATGCTAGATAACCTCATTACTCAATTTGTATTGTTGTGGGCCGTGATTGATCCTATTGGCTCAGTGCCCGTATATATGTCGCAAACCCATCACTTAGAGCTAAAACAAAGACGGATAGTGGCACTCAAAGCCGTCGCGATTGCCACCAGCGTACTGCTCTTCTTTCTTCTTGTTGGACAGTTTTTGCTCGAAGCCATGCAGATCCCGCTACCCGCTTTCCAAGCCGCAGGTGGATTAGTACTACTGTTGTTTGCGCTAACAATGATTTTTGGTGAGAGTAAACCTGAAGTCGAACAGAAAATCTCGGAAGAAATCAGTCATTCTGAATTGGCAAACCTCGCCGTCTACCCGCTGGCTATCCCCTCCATCGCTTCACCGGGTGCCATGATGGCCATCGTGATGCTCACCGATAACCACAGATATTCACTGATCGACCAAGCCACTACCGCTGCCTTAATGCTGACCGTGATGGTGGTGACCCTACTATTACTGCTCAGCGCAACTCGTATTCAAAAACTGATTGGCAATGTGGGAGCGTCGGTGATTAGCCGTGTCATGGGCTTGATTCTTGCTGCTGTGGCACTCAATAACTTACTATTGGGCATCAAAAACTTTTATACCTAATATCGCCAGCTGCCTCAGACTCACGCTGCCCGTATTCGAAATTCTGTTTATTCGAAAACGGGCAGCGTGATAAGCGAGGTTTGAGCGGTGAGATTATCGCTCTGAAAGGAAAAGTATGGGCGCAGTCTTGTAAACAGTTGCCCTCGCGACTACCAGCCGCCATCGTCTCCGCTATCAAACCCGCCGGCATCAAAGTCACTGCTATCAAAGCCACTATTGTCGTTACCAAAACCAGCACTATTATCACTAAATCCGCCAAAGCCTGAATTAGTGAAATCATTGTTGCTGTCACCGGAAAAGCTATCGAAGCCAGCATCATTGTTGTTGGAAAAAGGGTCATTGCTATCATTCGCCCCCCAACCTGAACCATCATTAGCGCCAAGATCCGGTGACTCATTAACAATAGTTTCATCAACAATAGTTTCATCAACTATCGTTTCATGCCCTCCTCCAAGAAAGCCATTTCCCCCCATCATATGGGAGACACCTTCAAACAAAAGAGCACCACCAGCAACACCTAGCGCGGTACTGGCGGCTTGCCCCATAAAACTGCTGCTGCGTGATGGCTGATAGTAGTTACCACCTTGAGGCTGAGAATAATTACCACCACGGGATTGAGAGTAATTAGCTTGTGCTGAACTATTTGGCACACCACCCATCCCGTTCTGATAGCTTGGTTGCTGATGTGAATGGCTCTGTTTACTGCTTCCAAACAACCCGCCTAAGAAGCTGCTTTTTTTATGGCGATTCTCTTGATGGTCTTGTTCAAGTTGTTTGATTTTGGCTTGGCTCGCCTTCAGCGCTTGCTCTTGCAGCAATACCGCTTGGGTTAATAAGTACATAGCACGGGGTTGATTCGACATTAATTTTTGGATCAGCTTTTCTGCCTCTGTATCAATATCAGACAGATCAGCATTGCGCAGCCGTTGCGCGAGATTTTCTATCAGTGTTTTTTCGTCAGCATTCATATGTAACCCTTTAAGAATCAAAATCGGCGATCACCGAGTATCGGTCAGTAAGTCTTGATTCCCTTCAAGCAACGTATCCTAGCGTACCTGACCATTAGGTATACCTCGTTTAAATGGACAGGCCAAGCATTATTAACTTTCCATTAACAAGGCGGCCAAACCATCACGCCAATCAATAGAGGCTGCTGTAACATGCATCATATTAGAGTTAAAACTCAATATGTTAGGTTAAATCACCCATTGATTTAACAAACTCCGAAGGCGAATCGCTTTCAGGGGCTTAGCGACAAAATCAAACCCTTGTGCTCGAATTTCTTGCCGTAATACTTCGCTACAATCGGCACTTATAATTGCCCCTAAAAACTCACCGTCTAGAGTCGCCTTTAATTGTTTCAATATCGACAAGCCCGTTTTCTGGCAATCAAGGTGGTAGTCAGAAAGCACCACATCTGGCTGCCACTTCGCATAGACACACTCTAAACTTTGTGCTTCATTTTCAGCCAACTTAACATCGCACCCCCAACGCGTCAGCAGCCCTTGCATCGCCAGTAAAATGCTTTGTTCATTATCAATACACAGTATTTTCAAGTGGCTAAGATTTGATGCAGAATGACTAGGTACTGGTTTTAAGAGCTCCTCAACACGGCCTGCACTTGGCAAGCTAATCGAGAAAACACTGCCTCGTCCCGCCCAAGTACGCATGGAAATTTGATGCCCTAAGACGTGGGATATACCTTTAGAGATCGCTAAGCCAAGCCCTAACCCCTGGGATCCTTCACTGCTGTCTCCGCGGGTGAACTCTTCAAAGATTTTCTTCTGCTGATCTTCATCGATACCTGGTCCATTATCCCATACTTCAAGGCGAACATTCCCCTGTTGACGCCGAACACCAAGCAACACCTTACCATTGGGGTTGTAGCGAAATGCATTGGTCAAAAAGTTTTGAATTACGCGGCGTAGAAGCTTTGGATCGGATCGAACCGTTAATGAAGAGGACAAGGTAGTAAAGTCGATACCTTGTTGATTTGCCAATACCGCAAACTCTGCCTGCAGATTGCCCAGCACTTCATTCAAGGCAAATCCGTACACATTGACATCCAACTTACCCGACTCCAATCGCGAAATATCCAGTAAGTCCCCTATCAAGTCCTCCGCGGCTCCCAATGAAGATTCAATATGAGAAGCCACTTCTTGAGTGTGAGGATCATGGCTGACCTCAAGGAGTGAGGAAGTAAACAAGCGTGCGGCGCTCAATGGTTGCATCAGATCGTGACTCACCGCGGCCAAAAATCGCGATTTAGTATGCGACTCATATTCCGCCTTCTTTCTCGCGATCACTAACTCGCGATTGAGATTTTCTAGCTCCTGTGCCCGCTTACGCATCTCTGCCTCGGTTGTTGGCTCTAATTGATCCCCATCGGGAAGATCTTCACCCAAACAGTCGTGTACCACACAATGATGCAATACATCTCGATGCGCAGCTTCATCAATCATCAACATCACTTGATCAAGCTCAGCATGATCCGATGCTGCTAACTTGCCAACGACAAATTTGGCCGCAGCCGTTCCCAGCACCAGTGCCAACACTCGCTCTGCGTAATCCACCAAAGAAAGAGGAGCCTGCTGGTTATCCGGCAGCAGAACTAATTGAGCTTTCCAACCCGGAAGAAATTGTGACGCAGTTTGGTTAACTTGAGCGCAGTGCACCACCATTGTGTTGAGCACTTCCATACTTACAGTTGTAGTTGTCTGCGCATGGTGAACCTGTCCTTGAGAAACATTTTCTTCTCTTTTCACTTTATGGGTTAGTGGCGGCTGGTGCATTTTCTATCCTTAGTCACATCTTTCATCTGGCAAAACCATCGCATATGCCCACCGATAGTGCTAGGGGTTTGTTCTTCTCTCTACAGCGTTCATTTGTCCTCACACCCTTATCCTAAAGTCTAATTGTAGAAGTGATCGCTCTCATAGAAAGTGGCTCAACTAGGACGATGAACCGAGCTGTGTGAGTCCAAAACAATACACACCTTCTAGCGGTGACCAGTGGCGGGTAGATAGCAATACTTTTACCCACGTCTCGTCAATTCCACCGCATTCCTGTCACTCTAGAAGACGTTTGCCGAATATAAAGGAGATAGGTAATGAGCGAAACCCATGTATACCCAGTGAAAGACAATATCAAACGGACTACCCACGCAGATAACGATACTTACCTCAACATGTATCAACAATCGATCACGGATCCAGAAGGGTTCTGGAAGGAACATGGCCAAATCGTCGATTGGATGACTCCCTACACTCAGGTCAAAAACACGTCTTTTGATTCAGGCCATGTCGACATCCGTTGGTTCGAAGATGGTTGCCTCAATGTTTCTGCAAACTGTATTGATCGTCACCTTGCCACCAAAGGCGATGATGTCGCGTTAATTTGGGAAGGTGATGACCCAAGCCAAGACAAAACCCTCACCTTCAATCAACTGCATCAAGAAGTGTGTCGTTTTGCGAACGTCTTGAAGCAACAAGGAATAAAAAAGGGTGATGTCGTGTGCTTGTACATGCCAATGGTACTTGAGGCCGCGATCGCGATGCTCGCTTGTACCCGCGTTGGCGCGGTACATACGGTAGTATTCGGTGGTTTCTCACCGGAAGCGCTCGCGGGCCGCATCATCGATTCAGATGCCAAATTGGTCATTACCGCCGATGAAGGCGTACGTGGCGGAAGAAGCGTACCACTAAAGAAAAATGTCGACCAAGCCCTAGCGAATCCTAAAGTTGAGAACATTTCAAAAGTTATCGTCTTGCAACGTACTGGCGCGGATATCTCGTGGGACAACCAGCGCGACGTATGGTGGCACCAAGCGACTGAATCCGTCAGCAATGACTGCCCACCTGAAGCGATGAAGGCTGAAGACCCACTATTTATCCTCTACACATCAGGCTCAACTGGCAAACCAAAAGGGGTGTTGCATACCACTGGTGGCTATCTCGTATATGCAGCCATGACGTTTAAATATGTTTTTGACTATCAACCGGGCGAAACCTTCTGGTGTACTGCGGACGTCGGCTGGATTACTGGCCACACCTATTTGATCTACGGCCCATTGGCAAACGGCGCAAAAACGGTCCTATTTGAAGGTGTACCTAATTATCCGAACACGAGCCGTATGAGTGAGGTTATTGACAAGCATAAAGTTAATATTCTCTACACCGCCCCAACTGCGATTCGCGCGCTAATGGCCGAAGGCCAGCAAGCGACGATCGGCGACACGTCGCGTACCAGTCTACGAGTCTTGGGCTCAGTCGGTGAGCCAATCAACCCAGAAGCATGGGAGTGGTATTACCAAACTATTGGAAATCAGGCCTCACCCATCGTAGATACTTGGTGGCAGACAGAAACTGGCGGCATCCTAATTTCACCACTTCCAGGAGCGACGGCGCTCAAACCCGGCTCAGCCACACGACCATTTTTTGGCGTGCAACCAGCACTCGTGGATAACATGGGCAAAGTCATCACAGGTCAAGCGGAAGGCAATTTAGTCATTTTGGACTCTTGGCCGGGTCAAATGCGCACCGTCTACGGCGATCATGAACGCTTCGAGCAAACCTACTTCTCCACTTTCAAAGGGATGTATTTCACTGGAGACGGTGCACGTCGCGATGAAGATGGCTACTACTGGATCACAGGGCGAGTTGATGATGTACTCAATGTCTCTGGCCACCGTATGGGCACTGCCGAAATCGAGTCAGCGCTGGTCGCGTTTGATAAAATCGCCGAAGCGGCCATTGTTGGTATCCCGCACGACATCAAAGGCCAAGCCATTTACGCGTACGTGACTTTAAACCATGGTGAATACCCAGACGCAGAGCTGCACAAACAAGTGAAAGATTGGGTGAGAAAAGAAATCGGCCCTATCGCGACGCCTGATGTCCTCCATTGGACAGATTCACTGCCAAAAACACGTTCAGGAAAAATCATGCGACGCATTCTTAGAAAGATTGCCACTGGCGATATCAATAACTTAGGAGACACATCAACACTCGCTGACCCAAGTGTTGTCGATAAGCTGATCGAAGAAAATCATGCTATGAATTAACTCCATCGGCCGCTCACCTTCTATAAGTGGGTGGCCGATAACCCCTACCTTCTACTGACAATGGCCAGACAGACGGCGAAGTCAGCACAATGTAAAAATACCACCAACAAACCACTCCACCTAGGTGATTAGACCAGAAAAATGCTGCTATTTGCGATGATTTGGCTATAATCGTGGGCAATTTGCTTACATTCTCTTATTTTCAAGAAAAAATTCTTGATGATTTGTTGATTATTGTGGGAATATTCGTATTCTCTCAACATTAGTGAAAGATGGCACCACAATGTCTACCAAGTTACGTATTCTAGTTCTAAATGGCCCAAACCTTAACCTATTAGGCTTAAGGGAGCCATCTCATTATGGCACGAATACCCTAGATAACATTGTCACAGTGCTAAAGAAACAAGCACATCAGGCTAATGTCGATCTCACTCACCTGCAATCAAACAGGGAGTATGAGTTAATCGAGGCCATACATGCTGCCCATGATAACGTTGACTTCATCATTATCAACCCCGCTGCGTTCACCCACACAAGTGTGGCACTACGTGATGCGCTGCTTGGGGTTAACATACCCTTTATTGAAGTCCATTTATCCAACGTTCATGCGCGCGAGCCATTCCGTCATCACTCCTACTTATCGGATAAAGCCGAAGGGGTGATTTGTGGGTTTGGCGCACAGGGTTACGAATTCGCTTTGTCTGCGGCTATTACTCAGCTGCAAGCAAAGTAACACCTAACACTCTGCAGCCCTTTGTGGGCTGACTTAACTACAAGATGAAGAGAAATGACCATGGATATCCGTAAAATTAAGAAGCTGATTGAACTTGTTGAAGAATCTGGAATTTCTGAGCTAGAGATCTCAGAAGGTGAAGAATCAGTACGCATCAGCCGTAATAGTCCAGCGGCTCAAGTAGCGCCAGTTCAATACGCAGCGGCTCCGGTTGCAGCTCCGGTTGCAGCTCCAGTTGCAGCTCAAGAAGAAAGTGCACCAGCTGTCCCTGCAGGTCACCAAGTGCTTTCTCCTATGGTCGGTACTTTCTACCGCTCTCCAAGCCCTGAAGCAAAATCATTCATCGAAGTTGGCCAATCTGTAACGGCTGGTGAAACACTTTGCATCGTTGAAGCGATGAAAATGATGAACCAAATCGAATCAGATAAGTCTGGTGTTGTTACCGCGATCCTAGTGGAAGATGGCCAAGCAGTAGAATTCGACCAACCACTTGTTGTTATCGAATAATAGAGGCTCTCTGGCATGTTAGATAAATTAGTCATAGCGAACCGAGGCGAAATTGCGCTGCGTATTCTGCGCGCATGTAAAGAACTCGGTATCAAGACTGTCGCAGTTCACTCGACTGCTGACCGTGATCTTAAGCACGTACTATTAGCAGACGAAACCGTTTGTATTGGCCCTGCGCGCGGTATCGATAGCTACTTGAATATCCCACGCATTATCTCAGCTGCAGAAGTGACTGGCGCTATCGCTATTCACCCAGGCTACGGCTTCCTGTCTGAAAACGCAGATTTCGCAGAACAAGTTGAGCGTAGTGGTTTCATTTTTGTTGGCCCGAAAGCAGAAACCATCCGTATGATGGGTGACAAAGTGTCTGCGATCAACTCAATGAAAAAAGCTGGCGTACCTTGTGTTCCAGGTTCAGACGGTCCTCTAGACGACGATCAAGTACAGAACAAAACCCACGCTAAACGCATTGGCTACCCTGTTATCATTAAAGCCTCTGGTGGTGGCGGTGGTCGTGGTATGCGTGTGGTACGTGCAGAAGAAGACCTGATCGAAGCTATCTCAATGACACGAGCTGAAGCAAAAGCTGCGTTTAACAACGATGTGGTTTACATGGAGAAATTCCTAGAAAACCCTCGTCACGTTGAAGTTCAGATCATTGCTGACGGTCAAGGCAACGCCATTCACCTTGGTGAACGTGACTGTTCAATGCAACGTCGCCACCAGAAAGTGGTTGAAGAAGCACCAGCACCAGGTATCACTGAAGAGATGCGTAAGTACATCGGTGAACGCTGTACTCGTGCATGTGTTGAAATTGGCTACCGCGGCGCAGGTACCTTCGAATTCTTGTACGAAAACGGTGAATTTTACTTCATCGAAATGAACACTCGTATTCAGGTTGAGCACCCAGTAACAGAAATGGTTACAGGCGTTGATTTGATCAAAGAGCAACTTCGTGTTGCAGCTGGTCAACCTCTTTCTTTCACGCAAGATGATATCAAAATACGTGGCCACGCCATTGAATGTCGTATCAATGCGGAAGATCCTGAACGCTTCTTACCGTCTCCAGGTAAGATTGAGCGTTTCCATTCTCCAGGCGGTATGGGTGTTCGTTGGGAATCGCACATCTACACAGGCTACACGGTGCCACCTCACTACGATTCAATGATAGGTAAACTGATTACCTTCGGTGAAAACCGTGACGTTGCTATCGCGCGTATGAAAAACGCTCTAGGCGAAATGATTGTCGAAGGCATCAAAACCAACGTTTCGTTGCAAGAGTCCATCATGAATGATGAGAACTTCCAACATGGCGGTGCAAACATTCATTACCTAGAGAAAAAACTCGGTCTTCAATAAACCCTGAGTCCACTCTGTAAATGTTAAAAAGCCACCTTTGGTGGCTTTTTATTTTGCCTGAAATATACGCATGGGGTTGATTGAAAATCATGCTACACTCCCTGCCCTACGATTATCTTTGTATAAAAAAGCGACGCAAACATGCCTTGGATCCAAATTAAACTGAATGCGACTTCTGACAACGCTGAAACTATCAGCGACATGTTGATGGAAGAAACAGGCGCTCTATCTGTTACCTTCTTAGATGCTAAAGATACGCCAATCTTCGAGCCCTTACCCGGTGAAACCCGCCTATGGGGAGACATCGACGTAATTGGCCTCTATGACGCTGAAACAGATATGGACAACGTTTTAATCACGTTGAAAGGCAGCGACTTGCTCGCTAGCGACTTTGCCTACAAAGTCGAGCAGCTAGAAGACAAAGATTGGGAACGCGAGTGGATGGACAACTTTCACCCAATGAAATTTGGCGAACGCTTGTGGATCTGTCCAAGCTGGCGTGATGTGCCTGATCCAGAAGCGATCAATGTCATGCTTGATCCCGGCCTTGCGTTTGGTACAGGAACACACGCTACCACCTCTCTTTGCCTTGAGTGGCTCGAAAGCATAGATCTCAATGGCAAAACCGTGATCGATTTTGGCTGTGGTTCAGGCATTCTTGCGATCGCCGCGATCAAACTGGGCGCTGCAAAAGTCATCGGGATCGACATTGATCCACAGGCGCTACTCGCCTCTAAAGACAATGCGCAACGTAACCAAGTCGGCGATCAACTAGAAGTATACATGCCACAAGATCAGCCCAAGGATCTCGTCGCCGACGTCGTGGTCGCCAATATTTTAGCGGCTCCACTCCGCGAGCTGTCGCCAATCATCAGCGGCTTAGTGAAACCACAAGGCCAATTAGCCATGTCTGGGGTACTTGATACGCAAGCGCAAGATGTCGCGAGCTACTACAGCGCACAATTTGATCTTGCACCAATTGCTGAACAAAGCGAATGGTGTCGTATTTCCGGACAAAAGCAAAATAAATAGCAATATCTAGCTAACTTGTTGATTTTTATTAAAATTACAAATCAATTTGTAAATGCTCAAATATTGCTCTTTTCAGGCAAGAAAAAAATGCGTAAAATGCGCGCCCTTGCTAGTGCTGAACTTGTGATGACATTTTGAGAATCGGAAACTTTCAACTTAAGAATAACCTAATCGTTGCTCCTATGGCTGGCGTGACGGACAGGCCTTTTCGTGAGTTATGCCTCCGATACGGTGCGGGAATGGCCGTCAGTGAAATGACGTCTTCTAATCCAAAAGTCTGGAACACATCCAAGTCAAAGCAGCGCATGGTACATGACGGTGAATCTGGACTACGCTCAGTGCAAATCGCTGGCTCTGATCCAGAACTCATGGCCCAAGCAGCCCAATTTAATGTAGAAAACGGTGCGCAAATCATCGATATCAACATGGGCTGCCCAGCAAAGAAAGTGAATAAAAAACTCGCAGGTTCCGCGCTGCTAAAATACCCAGAGATTATCGAAGATATTCTCAAAGCTGTGGTTGCCGCGGTTGATGTACCCGTCACATTAAAAACACGTACCGGTTGGGACCTCGAGAACAAAAATTGTGTAAAAATTGCGCAATTGGCCCAAGACTGCGGCATTCAAGCTCTCGCTCTGCACGGCAGAACGAAGACATGTATGTACAAAGGTGAGGCAGAATACGACAGCATTAGGGCTGTTAAGCAGGCCGTCGATATCCCGGTGATTGCCAATGGTGATATTGATAGCCCGCAAAAAGCAAAAGCTGTATTGGAATACACTGGCGCCGATGCCCTGATGATTGGCCGACCTGCACAAGGTAGGCCATGGATCTTTCAAGAGATTCAGTATTACTTGGAAAACGGCACCCTGATGCCTGCACTTCCTATGGAGGAAGTAAAAGGTATCTTGCTTGGGCATGTGAGTGCTCTACATGGTTTCTATGGCGAGTTTTTAGGTCCTCGTATCGCGCGTAAGCACGTGGGATGGTATCTAAAAGAACATGAACAGGCGAATGAGTTTCGCCGTGCCTTTAACGCTCTCGATCAAGCTGAGCACCAGCTCGAAGCGTTACAAGGCTATTTTGATAACGTTGCATCATAATTAACAGAAGAGCTAGACCGACTATGTTCGAACAAAATCTGACAGCAGAAGCTTTAACAGTAACGACTGTAACTTCACAAGACCAAATCACGCAAAAGCCACTACGTGATTCAGTTAAAGCATCTCTTAAAAACTATCTTGCTCAATTAAACGGCCAAGACGTCACTGAACTGTATGAGTTAGTTCTAGCTGAAGTAGAACAGCCACTCCTTGACACTATCATGCAATACACTCGCGGTAACCAAACTCGCGCGGCAACCATGATGGGTATCAACCGTGGTACGCTACGTAAAAAACTTAAAAAATACGGCATGAACTAAAAACGTCAGTTTTATTCTTTATTTTTAAAAGGGTTAAGATTATGTCTTAACCCTTTTTGTTTTCCCCGCCATAGAAACCTCACATCACCGCTTATGACACGCTCTCTCGTGATGCAAGGCTTTGACTTTGGACATTGAGCTAAATGCTATCCCATAGATCCAATACCGAATCTTGTTCAGATTTCTTCTCTGAATTTTTCAGCTCATCGATCAAGCGATCGTAATCTTGATGACGGAGGGCCAATTCTTTTACGGATTCTACCAGCGATGGTGTATTAGGAATCGCGCCAATATATTCATAATTACTATTGGCAACTTGCCAATCACCTTCTTTCGCAAGATTGTATGTCGTTAGCAAGGCACCAATTGGTGACAATAACGACTTTAGCGCTTTCTCAAGCTTCTGAGGAAGCTGTTCGCTTAATAGCGTGAATTCGGAGCTTCTCAGCTGACTTAAGGCGCTCACATCAACTCTCTGCTTATATACCCAAAGGTTATCATCCTCTAAGATCTGATGAACTTTCCCACCGAGGGAGTCAACAAGGGATGTGAACTGTTCTTTTACCGGCTTCAGTCCATCGCACCCTAGCTTTTCAACGACACCACAATGAGATTGCAGAGCCGACTTCATTAGGTCATCGGCCAATTTTTTAATACAGTTGACCGATTCCTTAATTAGGTGGTCTCGATAAGCATCTAATTCAAAACATTTTTGTTCGAGCTTATCTAAGGTATGTTCTACGTTAATCGTCATGTTCCTCTCCAAGTTTTACGCTGCCGCTGAAGCAAATTGTCAGGCTACCTCTTGCCATAAGCCGTGAGTATCTCACTTGTTGAGTCGGAGAAATTTGATGCGTAATAGCTTTATGCTACTAGAGAAGGATACATGACAAGTTTCGTTGGATATTAAGATCGGCCTCAATGATTCACCAAAAATCTGAATCAAATAGATCCCATTGACCAATAAGCCTAACAAGGTGGAGGCACTCAACTAAAAACAGCGAACCATGTTTAAATGTGCGATGACGTAATTGTATGAGTATCGATATTTCCTTGTTGCCCTCTCAAAATCATCAAAAACTAAAATTAAGTAATTTCCCCACGGAGCCAATCCAGCGCGCTCTCCATGTCACCAAAATATTGATTGGCCATCATCATGTGGGAACCACCATGGTAGACTTTATCAATCAATAAATTGTGCACCTGATTATTCGGAATCACCGCATGCCAACGTAAGTTGATATCGGCAAATGTTTGCAGCTTTTCAATAAAATACGACATCACTTCAGGGGTGCACAGTCCCCAATCTCGAAGATCATTCACTACCCCCCACGGTGTTTTTGCGACAGTTTGCATCGCCTGTTGATGCAAACTGTCGGCAAAGTTCTCAGCAATCTGTATCTCCCATTGACCAAGAAACTTGACGCACAAAATATGCTCGTGCGCCAAGCTAGTATCTATTTCAAAGCGACCTTCTTCAAAAGCCTGCAACGAAGAGTCCATCGTTTTCATGTCTAATTCCAGCTTGAACTTACAGAGTGGCATGACCATTGAGTGCAGTTTTTCTTGGTGCCATCCCATCCGCTGTTTTCTTCCCTGAGTATAGACAACACCATAAAGTACGGGCAACAAAAGGAAGCAGTTCACTCCTTTAGAACCAGATAATAGCCTTTGTCTTACGTTCGTTGTCTATACTGTGTGACACATGTAAGACAATGCGAATGCGACCATGAGTAAAATTGTAAATTTCAGAGTGCCAGAAGAGGTATATATTCGAATAGAAAAAGAATCGAAGGGAAACAAGAGTGCATGGCTACTGGAGGCCGTAAGACAAAAACTAGAGCAAGAAGACAGCACCAGTAAGACAAACGTATTACGTAAAGTGTTGGCGCTTGAAGACGATGTCAATGCGCTCAAAGAGATCATGATGTCCTCTTTGCAAGCCCACCAGGTCGGCCCTTTAGCAAATCATGCAAATGCAATCAGAGCGTTTGAAGCCAAAGACAAAGTCAAACAGGCTATGATGGATTATCCTGAAGCCACCTCAAACGCAGAGCTCGCCCGGCTTTCTAAAGTCGACATTGGAACCATATCGAAATATCGAGTCGTCGTGTTAATGGAGCTCAAAAAAGACGCGAGTCACTGAGCGCCAATCCACTTACAGTCAGTCGCCGTTCAGTGGCCGTTGTTCGCCTTATGTCGTTTACCGACTAAGAAATACCAAGCGAGAAGCCAACCCCGACACTTTGAGTGCGGTGGTCATACTCGATAAGGCTTTGTCCATAGCCGTTAAAATACTGCACCATGAAACTGAGGTTTCTTGTTAGTGGCATCGTGTAATCAATCTCAACCGCCCCTCGCTGCATACCACTCTCAACGTTGGTCAACGAGATCGCCGCTTGCATGCTATTAGCAAAGCGGTAGTCATAGCGAATCTTTTCATGCCCAAGGTAATGCGCGATATTGGGGTTATGCAAATCACTTGAGTCTGATTGAAAGACCAACATCCAAGGCTTCACACTCAGTAACCAGTTATCACCAGATGTTTCAAAGTTGGCATAGACTCGGTTCCAACTGCGCTCATTCTCTCCCCCTTTTCCATTCGACTGATGCACCAAACCATAACTGGCTTGCCAGTTATGCTGAAAGTGATCGGAAAAGAATACTTCCGGCGCATAATTGGTCTCACGAAAATATTGTGATTCGGCGTAAAACTGCCAATAGAACAGCTGGGTATATCCCGCGTTAATACTGTAATTAGGATTGCCAAATGCGTTCACCCACAGCGGCGTCCGAACACTAAATTGAGATTTGAACTCCGAGTTCATGACTTGCTGGTTATCTGGTGTCTGACCTTCATACACTGCCGTATAAGGGCTACCCGTATAATAATACGGTAGAATATACGTCGGCTGATACAAGCTCATGGCTAGGGGGATATCACTTATCTTTTTTTCTTGGCGCAACCGTGCTTCGAGCAAAGAATCGGAGTCAGATGTCCAGCTTGTCAATATTTCGGGTAGCAGCGGAGTGACCTTCTCAGGCACCTCTTGGCTTTGCGCCTTGCCTGTTGAGTCAGGTGAGGGGTTGTCTGCGGCTAGCACTGAGTAACTCATTGCGCTTGCTAGAACCACTGCCAAAGATTGAATCACCGCTTTATTCATGTATTCGCTGCCTTTCTTTCAAAAATATTAAGAAAATTTGTCACCAACTCTGGCGCAGATGCTACCTAAGCACCTCGCGTACATCAATCGATAAAGCTCGCCGATAACCAAATACTGACAAATTTCCCAACGCCCACTAAAACTTGCTTTTAGCACCGTCTCATTTTGACTATTTAAACCAATAAATAATGACATTTCACCTTTTCAGCTACCCATATCGCGACTATTAACTACAGTTAACATTATCAATAATAAAATTAACTTTTCGAATATCCGATAGATACTGCGTACAAGGAAACGTACCATGAACACTTTAGGCCTTAGATCGCTCACTATCCAAAAGCGACTCATCTTACTGATCGTTCTAATTATGGTCGTGATGATGATTCCTCTCGGTTACATCATCAACCAATATCAACACGACTTAATGAGCGCAAAACAAACCAAGACTCGCCATTTGGTGGAATCTGCCCATAGCCTTCTCAGTCACTTTCACCAGCAGCAGCGTGATGGAAAACTTTCAGAACAACAAGCCAAAGATGCGGCGAGCACTGCAATCGAAAAGTTACGGTACGAAACCCAAGACTATTTCTGGATCAACGATATGTACCCTAAAGTCGTCATGCACCCGATAAAACCAGCTCTAAATGGTAAAGATGTCTCGAAGGTGAAAGATGCCAATGGACAACTGTTATTTGTAGAGTTTGTCAATGTCGCGAAGAAGAAAGGGCAAGGTATTGTGTACTACATGTGGCCAAAACCAGGCTCCGAGAATCCTGTTGAAAAGGTATCTTATATAAAGCTATTCAAACCATGGGGTTGGATTGTAGGTACTGGCGTGTATGTGGACGATGTCGATGCCTTGGTCTGGCAGCGTATTCAACTGGTTCTCTATACCTTAGTGATATCACTAATTGTTGCCGTCACTTTAGCCATGTGGATCAGCCGCAGTATTAGCGGGCCTTGTAAGCAAACACTCGATGCACTAGATGAAATTGCCAGTGGTGATGGCGACCTCACTCGACACCTTGATGAACATGGCAAAGACGAGTTGGCGCAAATCGCAGTTGCATTTAACCAATTTGCCCAGAAAATACGCTCAATTGTGCAAGATATTACCCCGGTCGGGGAAGGTATTACCTCTTCCGCCGTAGAGCTGAACGAAATCGCACAAGACAGCTCATCTCGAACAGGCCAGCAGCAGCAGTCCGTTGATACCGTTGCGTCAGCGATGAACGAGTTACATGCCAGTAACCAAGAAGTGGCCAATGCCGCGCAAAACGCCGCTACCGCGGCGCAGGAGGCCAGTACTAAGAGCTCCGAAGGCTCGGGCGTCATAGACAAGGCCACCACCCAGATAGATTCTTTGTCGGAATTACTCAGTCAGACTGAAACCAACACTCATAAACTTGCCCAAGATACAGAGGAAGTAGGTACCGTGCTAGATGTCATTCGTGGCATCGCCGAACAAACCAACTTGCTCGCGCTCAATGCTGCCATTGAGGCAGCACGCGCCGGAGAACAAGGACGAGGCTTTGCAGTGGTCGCTGACGAAGTGCGCACCCTCGCGACCAGAACGCAAGCCAGTACCGATGAGATTGAGCACATTGTGTCAAGCTTACAAGGGCGAGCAAAAGAGGTAACCGAATCCATGGCGAAAACTCAAGAGCAATCTGCCCAAACGCAAGAGCAAGCCGCTTTTGCAAAACAAGCACTCGGCGCCATTGAAGAGCAAGTCACTATTATATTGTCACTCAATGAACAGATCGCTGAGGCGAGCTCACAGCAAACCTTAGCGACCGATGAAATCAGCCAAAACATTACCCATATCGCTGATTTTAGTGCGCAAAGCACATCGCGAGCCAATCAAGTCGCTCAAGCCAGTACCGATTTAATGGAAAGCGGCCAGCAACTGCAATCGGCCTTAAGCATGTTCAAAGTTTAAGACTATTTGTTTGAGCAGCAAGCACTCTCTTGTTCTTGCTGCTCAAGCGCCGCTAAAATAGAACAATGTTCTGCACTGTCCGTCACATCACCGCAGCAAGCATCATTAATTTTTTTTAGCGCGACGCGAATTCTGGTTAACTCACTAATTTTGCTGTCTATCGTGGCTAACTTGCTAGAAGTAATCAACTTCACTTCTGCACAGCTATGTTCCGTGGGTTCCAATTGAATCCCCAGCAACTCTTTAATATCTTCAAGGCTCAGGCCCAGCTCTTTTGCTTTCAATATAAAGTTCACCTGCCGCTGGTTTTCCTCGTTATATAAACGATAGCCAGATTCGCTTCTTCCGGCAGGTTTAAGCAATTGGGTCTTTTCATAAAAGCGTAAGGTATCCGCACTGACCTGACATTTCTTGGCTAACTCTCCAATTTGAAACATTTTTGCCTCCTTAACATCGATAATACTTGTACTATTTTGCCTCAAATACGCAATTTTTTCTCCATGCCAAACGATTGCGCGAGCTTTTTAAGATTAAATTAGTTAGAATGTGCGCCAACAAATATGGAGGCCGATGGCGTCCAATCCCAACTAAAAGATAGTCGCTTTAACTGGCTCACAATGCCCTTATCGTCGGCATCTGAATTTATGTTGTAACTCCGTGAATTTGAGGAAGATGGAAACATGAACAACGCTCGCCCTATTCGCCGCGCTTTAATCAGCGTATCAGACAAAACTGGTATTGTAGAATTTGCTCAAGCCCTAGCCCAACGTGGTGTTGATCTTTTATCAACAGGCGGTACCGCAAAACTACTCGCTGAGAACGGCATGTCAGTAACGGAAGTATCCGATTACACTGGCTTTCCTGAAATGATGGACGGTCGAGTCAAAACTCTTCACCCTAAAGTTCACGGTGGCATTCTTGGCCGACGCGACATCGATGGTGACGTAATGGACCAACACAACATTCGTCCTATCGACATGGTCGTGGTTAACCTTTACCCATTCGCGCAAACGGTTGCCAAAGAAGGCTGCACACTAGAAGACGCCGTTGAGAATATCGATATCGGCGGTCCAACGATGGTTCGCTCGGCAGCTAAAAACCACAAAGATGTCACTATCGTCGTCAATGCGAGTGACTATCAACGTGTTATCGCTGAAATGGACGCCAACGAAGCCTCACTCACTCACAACACTCGCTTCGATTTAGCGATTGCTGCCTTTGAGCATACTGCAGCTTATGATGGGATGATCGCCAACTATTTCGGTACTATGGTGCCATCATACGGTGAGAATAAAGAAGGCGACGCTGAATCTAAATTCCCGCGCACCTTCAACCAACAATTCATCAAAAAACAAGATATGCGCTACGGTGAGAACAGTCACCAAGATGCGGCGTTTTATGTTGAGAAAAACCCACAAGAAGCGTCTGTTTCTACCGCACGTCAAATTCAAGGCAAGGCTCTATCTTACAACAACATTGCCGATACCGACTCTGCGCTTGAGTGTGTGAAAGAGTTCAGCGAGCCAGCTTGTGTGATCGTTAAACATGCGAACCCTTGCGGCGTTGCACTCGGTGGCAATATTCTTGAAGCCTACAACCGCGCTTATCAAACTGATCCAACGTCTGCATTCGGTGGCATCATCGCATTTAACCAAGAACTAGACGCTGAAACAGCCACAGCAATTGTTGAACGCCAGTTCGTCGAAGTCATCATTGCACCAGCGGTTTCTCAAGCCGCGGTTGAAGTTATTGCGGCAAAGAAAAACGTTCGCCTACTAGAATGTGGCGAGTGGTCAACGAAAACGACCGAGTTCGATGTGAAACGTGTTAATGGCGGTCTGCTAGTCCAAGATCGCGATCAAGGCATGGTTGGCCTAGATGATCTAAAAGTCGTATCAAAGCGCCAGCCAACAGACGAAGAGCTCAAAGATGCTTTATTCTGCTGGAAAGTCGCAAAATACGTAAAATCTAATGCAATTGTTTACTCGAAAGGTGATATGACTATTGGTGTCGGCGCTGGCCAAATGAGCCGCGTATACTCAGCGAAAATTGCTGGTATTAAAGCCGCTGATGAAAACCTAGAGGTGGCGGGTAGTGTGATGGCATCAGATGCTTTCTTCCCGTTCCGTGACGGTATTGATGCGGCGGCTGAAGCTGGCATCAAGTGTGTCATTCAGCCGGGTGGCTCAATGCGTGACAATGAAATCATTGCTGCTGCCGACGAGCACGGTATGGCGATGATCTTCACTGGCATGCGTCACTTCCGTCACTAATCACTAATTGCAACAGAGGCACCGTTCGGTGCCTCTCTTCCTAGATTGTAAGGATATAACGATGAACGTTCTTGTTATTGGCTCCGGTGGTCGTGAGCACGCTTTAGGCTGGAAAGCCGCACAAAACCCTAAGGTTAACACTGTGTTCATCGCGCCGGGCAATGCTGGCACCGCGCTTGAGCCAAAACTCGAAAATATTGATATCAAAGTTGAAGATATTCCTGCCTTGGTCACCTTTGCTCAAAACAACGCGATTGAACTCACCATCGTCGGCCCAGAAGTCCCCCTAGTTCTTGGCGTAGTTGACGCATTCCGTGCTGCAGACTTGCCAATTTTTGGTCCCACTGAAGCGGCTGCACAGCTAGAAGGCTCCAAAGCTTTCACTAAAGACTTCCTTGCCCGCCACAAGATCCCAACAGCGGCATACGCCAACTTTACTGAAATCGAGCACGCGCTCACTTATGTCCGTGAACAGGGTGCTCCGATCGTGGTAAAAGCGGATGGCCTAGCGGCAGGCAAAGGGGTGATTGTTGCTATGACATTGGAAGAAGCCGAAGAAGCAATCAAAGATATGCTTGCTGGAAATGCCTTCGGTGAAGCTGGCAGTCGAGTGGTCATTGAAGAGTTTCTCACTGGTGAAGAAGCAAGTTTCATCGTAATGGTCGATGGCAAGAACGTATTACCTATGGCTACCAGCCAAGATCACAAACGTGTCGGCGACAAAGATACTGGGCCAAACACTGGTGGAATGGGCGCTTATTCGCCGGCCCCAGTTGTGACTAGCGAAATCCATGACCGTATTATGCAGGAAGTGATTTACCCAACTGTAGAAGGGATGGCGCAAGAAGGGCACCCATACACTGGTTTCCTTTACGCCGGTCTAATGATTGATAGCGATGGCACTCCAAAAGTCATTGAATACAACTGCCGCTTCGGTGATCCAGAAACACAGCCTATCATGATGCGCATGGAATCCGACCTCGTCGAGTTATGTTTAGCTGCCATCGATGAAAAATTGGATCAAGTTGAATCAAAATGGGATCCAAGAGCCGCGATCGGTGTTGTACTCGCCGCTGGTGGATACCCAGCAAGCTACAACAAAGGCGATGTGATTTCTGGTCTAGCGCAACAAAGCTCGACTGAAGGAAAGGTCTTCCATGCTGGCACTGCTGCTCTAAACGGCCAGGTTGTGACTAACGGTGGTCGAGTTTTGTGTTCGACTGCACTAGGAGAAACCGTCTCTGAAGCACAACAACGGGCTTATAAGCTAGCGACGACGATCAGTTGGGATGGTATGTTCCATCGTAACGATATTGGCTACCGCGCAATCGAAAGAGAACAAGAGAAGTAAGATAAGGCAACTAAGGCGTTCCGATCTAGTGCCTTAGTTCTTTCACAGTGACTTGATTGTCACTGTGGCTGAGTTCTCACTATGATCTAGTTTTCGCTATAGCCTAGTTTTCACAATAGATAGCTTTTACTGAGGCTTTATGTAACTAGGCCGGGTAATGCAAGAGTACGAGCTATCTTCTGTCTTAAGTAACGTTTTCGCCAATAAAGTTGAACCTAGCACTTTTCCCACCAGAGCCACGAATTGCCCTGACTTCGGCTCTGAGATAGACAATCCATTCGATAGTTCCAACTTGTTATAGCGCTTGCCATCACAGCTCTTAAATACCTTACCATTCCAAACCCCTTGTATCAGTTCAGTGCGATTTGAATGCTGTTCTTTAACCGTTTTCTCAACGTGGCTGGCTTGTTGAGGAAAGCTTGCGAGTTGCTGCTCGTTCAACGGCAATACTTGCCCATCGACAACGTAATGTTGATAAATAGCTTGGTTATTTTGATCAAAACGTAATTGCAAGTTAAAGGGTACGAGGTTGTTTGAGCGCCCTAAGGTTTCACCATGTCTAATTAGCTCTCTAAGCTTGCCATCAGACCAAAGGTAATCTGTTTTATACCAACTGGCGTCTCTGCCCAGCACATAGTCTGCTGAAGTCAGTGGTGTCGTAAGTGTCTCGGTCGACCAATAAAATCTCGTTGATGAATCCGTCAATTCACCGCCAGAATAAGTCGTCGATTGTTCAAGTTCAGGAAAAGAGGAAGAGGCGCAGCCCGCGAGTAATGAAGTGGTGAGGAGTGAAACTAGCAGTTTTTTCATAAAGGGGATAAAGCAAACACCGAAGCATCACTACTTCGGTGTCGACGAAACTATTTTACAGAATCTTTTAGCGCTTTACCGGCAACAAATGCTGGAACATTTGCCGCAGCGATTTGAATCTCAGCACCCGTTTTAGGGTTGCGGCCAGTACGCGCTGCACGGTGGTTCACTTTGAATGTACCAAAACCAATTAGTTGAACCTGATCACCCTCAGTTAGCGCGTCAGTCACGCCGTCAAGAGTTGCTTCAAGAGCAGTTTTTGCTTGAGTTTTTGAAAGGTCTGCTTTCTCTGCAATAAAGTCGATTAATTGGGTCTTGTTCATTAGGGTTCCCTTCTTATAGGTTATCGAAAACAAGCTCACTCTAAAGCATAAAGACCCCATCTGGCAAAGGTTTGTCGCTGATCTTTAGCTTTCATGACGAACATTTGACCACAATATGAGTATTCACTCACAGTTTACACAGTCCTGCTACCTTCTGTTCAGTATTGAACTAGCAACCTTACGAGTTACAAGGCTTTATCGACCTTTATTCAAGTGGGCACAATTCGTTTCGCTTTATAGCGAAGCACCGATATTGCTGATCCCTTCTTCACGTAATTCGCTACGCAAATCTTTAATCAATTCGACATCTCGCTCTTCTGACTCGCGCAGCGGTCTAAAGATAGCCCATTGTACATCCCATTCAAGGCAAACCGCTTGGTTACCTTTCTGGTTCTCATCAGTGATCACTTCGCCCGTTTGCGCTTCTTCTAACTGAGCCACCGTATGGACAGATCGCTGGCTGACCGAGAGCATACTTTCAAAAAGATCATCGCGATCTAATAGACCGTGTAATAAAAAGGACAAGCACATACAAGCGTCAATCGCAGGATAGACTAAGTAAAGATCGCACTCCTCGGCAGTCGGAATGATCTCTTCTAACTTTTCTAATTGGTGTTCAAAGTTGACCTTTGCATTCTTAACCGTCAGAGATTCCCAAACGCTATCTAAGATATCACGGTATATCCGTGCTTCTGTAAACTCAGTTTGTTCACAAAAAACAGCAAAGTTAGGAAACATGCGCTCACATAAGCTCGCCATGAAGGTTGTTTGTTGCCATGGCTCTAGCTTTTCAAGACGAACTTGTAATGGATTACGTAGCATATTCACTCTATAGTTGCGAATTAAAGACAGCGGAAGTGTACTTGATATACTGAAAGGAAAAAAGAAACATCATGAATAAAGTTTACCTCTGTACTGAACATAACGAACACTTCTTAAAGTTGTTACGACAGCAGCCTCTGCCCGATCTAAAAGTGACCTCTTCCCCAAGCGAAGCCAATATCGTGCTAGGTGCGCCACCTATAGTTGCACCCCGCCTCCAAGAATTTAGCGAACTGGAATGGCTGCAATCTAGCTATGCTGGCGTTGAAGCATTACTAGGCGCGGCGATGCGTGCAGACTATCACCTTACCAATGTGAAAGGCATATTCGGACAATTGATTTCCGAGTACGTCATTGGCTATACGATCCAACACTTTCGCCACTTTATATGCTATCAGAAGCAACAGAACTGTGGAGAATGGCACCCCCACCACTATCAGCCTTTAACAGGAAAGCGCATGTTAGTACTAGGTACAGGCTCTATAGGCCAACACTTAGCCCATACGGCTTCCGCTATTGGTATGCAGGTATTCGGGGTAAACCGTACTGGTATCCCAGTAAACGAGTCCTCGTTTAAAGATTACTACCATATTGAAGAACTCCATTGTGCTGCATCAAATTCCGATATTATCGTTAATACACTGCCTGCCACACCAGACACTAAAGGACTTATTGATCTTACAGTGTTACGCGCATGCCAAGGCGCATTATTATTTAATGTGGGGCGAGGAAATGCTATCGACGAACCAGCGCTTCTGACTTGCCTAGAAGAAGGGAATATTCAACATGCCTTTCTCGATGTCTTTGATCAAGAGCCTCTTCCAGCTGAGCATCCACTATGGTCACATAGTTCGGTAACGGTTACACCACACATCGCAGCAACCAGTTTCCCTGAGCAGGTTTTTGAGGTTTTCCGTGACAACTATACTCGCTGGCATCAAGGCTTCTCTCTCAATTTTCTGGTGAACTTTGATCATGGCTACTGATGAGCTTGATTGCTTATTAGCCGAAATACGCACCTGCCAGTTGTGTAAAAATAACCTAGCACTCGGCGCTAACCCAATCGTGCAGGCCTCTAAAGAAGCGAAGATTTTAATCATTGGCCAAGCTCCTGGGCAAAAAGTACATAGCACGTCAATTGCCTGGAATGACCCAAGTGGCGACAGGTTAAGAGACTGGTTACAAATAGAAAAACAAGATTTCTACGACCCAAAAAAATTAGCAATCATGCCAATGGGGTTTTGTTATCCCGGCAAAGGAAAGAGCGGCGATCTGCCACCACGACCAGAGTGTGCGCCAACTTGGCACAAAAAACTATTAGCCGAGTTACCTAACATTGAGCTTACGCTTCTCATCGGACAATACGCTCAACGTTACTATCTCGCTGAAAAGCCCAATACACTCACTGAAACGGTACAACAATGGAAGCGCTGGGCACCACAATGTATACCTATGCCACATCCTTCGCCACGAAATACACTTTGGTTAAAGCGAAATCCTTGGTTTGAGCAAGATGTCATCCCCCATCTACGAATTTATCTGCGGAAAGCTTTAGGGCTAATTGTGCGCTAGGGAAACGGCTAGGGCGAGATTTTTGCAAAACTCTGAGTTTTCTAAGCACAGTGAATATAATAATTTTAGTTTAAACGCAAAAAACCCCAGTCTTTCGACTGGGGTTTTTAATAAGTGGCGGAGTGGACGGGACTCGAACCCGCGACCCCCGGCGTGACAGGCCGGTATTCTAACCAACTGAACTACCACTCCGCAGTGATATTTTTACCCTAAATAAAGTCTTATGGTTAGATTGCTTTATTCAGGTTTGTCTTGGGTCTGTAACCTAAGACGGTATTAAAGCCTGGCGATGTCCTACTCTCACATGGGGAGACCCCACACTACCATCGGCGCTATTGCGTTTCACTTCTGAGTTCGGCATGGAATCAGGTGGGTCCACAATGCTATGGTCGCCAAGCAAATGCTTAAATTCGGAAAGCTGTCTTTAAAAGTTCGTCACACATTCAATTCGTTCTTGGCTTTGAGTCCACAAAACCCCTTAGGTGTTGTATGGTTAAGCCTCACGGGCAATTAGTACAGGTTAGCTCAATGCCTCGCAGCACTTACACACCCTGCCTATCAACGTTCTAGTCTTGAAC